>CAYUWV010000082.1:0-10210 GCA_964448385.1 uncultured Propionibacteriaceae bacterium
GACGTGCTGCACATCATCGCCAAGAAGAGCCAGATCCCGGTCATCGCCGACATCCACTTCCAGCCGCGGTACGTGTTCGCCGCCATCGAGGCGGGGTGCGCCGCCGTCCGGGTGAACCCGGGCAACATCAGAGCTTTCGACGACCAGATCAAGGAGATCGCCAAGGCGGCCACCGACGCCGGGGTCTCCATCCGGATCGGCGTGAACGCGGGTTCGCTCGACAGGCGGCTGCTGCTCAAGCACGGCGCCCCGACGGCGGAGGCGTTGGTCGAGTCGGCCCTGTGGGAGGCCAGCCTCTTTGAGGAGCACGGTTTCCGGGACTTCAAGATCTCGGTCAAGCATCACGACCCGGTCGTGATGGTGCGAGCCTACGAACAGCTGTCGCAGGCCTGCGAGTACCCGCTGCACCTGGGCGTCACCGAAGCCGGACCGGCGTTCCAGGGCACCATCAAGTCGGCGGTGGCCTTCGGGGCGCTGCTGGCCCAGGGGATCGGCGACACCATTCGCGTCTCGCTGTCGGCCCCGCCGGTGGAAGAGGTGAAGGTCGGCATCAAGATCCTGGAGTCGCTCAACCTCCGCCCGCGGCACCTCGAGATCGTCTCCTGCCCATCCTGCGGCCGGGCGCAGGTCGACGTGTACACGCTGGCCGAAGAGGTGACCGCGGGTCTCGAGGGCATGGAGGTCCCGCTCCGGGTGGCCGTCATGGGTTGCGTGGTGAACGGTCCTGGCGAGGCCAGGGAGGCCGACCTCGGGGTCGCCTCCGGTAACGGCAAGGGGCAGATCTTCGTGCGGGGAGAGGTCATCAAGACCGTCCCGGAATCCGAGATCGTGGCCACGTTGATCGAAGAGGCCAACCGTTTGGCCGCCGAATCGCCGGGCACAGCCTCGGGCCCGGTCACGGTTTCGGTCGGGTAGGGCGTGTCCGCCCGCATCCTCACCGCCGCCGACGCGCCATTGGTTCGGCAGGTACTGGCGGGCGACCCTGTCGGCAACGTGTTCGTCTCGTCGCGGCTGGATGCCGGCGTCCTGAATCCGACCACGCCAGGGATGCTGTGGGGTTGGCCGGCCGAGCACCCGACCGCGCTGCTGCATTCGGGTGCCAACCTCGTCCCCGTGGCCGACACCCTGGAGGCCATCCCGGCGTTCGTCGAGGCTGCCGGGCGGCGCCGCACGTGCCAGTCGATCGTGGGCCCGTCGTGGCTGGTTCGGCCGCTGTGGCAGGCGCTCTCCGAACGCTGGGGTCAGGCGTACGCCGCGGTGCGCGAGGTGCGGCAACACCAACCCGTGATGGCGATCACCACCAGCCCACAGGGGCCTGTGGACAGTCGGGTCCGTCCGATCACAGCCGTCGACTTCGATTCCTACTTCGTGGCCTCCGTAGCCATGTACACCGAAGAGGTAGGGGCCGATCCCCTCGCCAGCGGATCCGGATCGGGATACCGCAGCTACTGCCGCTGGCTCGTTGACCTAGGACGAGCCTTCGGCATCGTCGAGCGTGGGCGCGTGATCTTCAAGAGCGACATCGGGGCTGCGAGCGGCGGGGTCGCCCAGATTCAAGGCGTGTGGCTGGACCCCGTCCAACGCGGGCGCGGTTTGGCCGCACCGGCCGTGGCCGCCGTCACCGAGTACATCCTCGCCGAGTTCCCGACCGCGAGCCTCTACGTGAACGACTTCAACATCGCGGCCATCAAGGCCTACCAGCGGGTGGGTTTCGAACAGGTGGGGGAGTTCGCCACGATCCTGTACTGAGCCGACGGGCGGATCGTTGCGCCGCTCACCACCTGCGGAGGCTCAGCAGTCCGACCGCTGGGTCAGTGGTTGGTCGCGACCACGTCCTCGACGGGTGCGCCGGTGAGTTCGACCAACTCCTCCGGGGAGAGCGGGAAGACCGCGAAGGGGTGTCCGGCGGCGGCCCAGACCTGCTCGAACCGGAAGAGTTCGCGATCCACCAGCATGACCGGAGGAGTGGTGAGGGCGACCGGCGACACCCCACCGATCGAGAATCCGGTGGCCGCCTTGACGAACTCGGCGTCGGCGCGGACGATCCTGCCGACCAGGCCCGACACCTTCTTCTCGTCCACCCGCAGGTCGCCGGAGGTGACCACCAGGACCGCCGCATCATCACTCTTGCGCCGGAACACGATGCTCTTGGCGATCTGGCCCAGCATCACCCCGAGGGCGTTCGCCGCGTCGGCTGCGGTCCGTCCGGTCACCGGAAGCATCACCACCTCATGCGGGTGGCCACGTTCGGCAAGCTGCGCGGCCACTCGCTGGGCGCCATCGGGGATCTGACTCATTCGACCATCCTGCCAGCCCCGGCCAGAAGCGTGGCGGGAGACTCGGTCGTCGACCCTGGCATGGTCCGCTGGTTCGAGCCATTTGGGAAGGGTAGGCTCACCTAAATCGCTTCCGTGAAGGAGAGTCATGACCGCCACCACCGTCGGCTTCGCTACCGTTCCGCTTGAGTCCGGTTTGCGCCCGGCCGAACTGGTCGCGCGGGAATGGCTGACGCCGGGCTACCTGCGGCTGCGCCTCGCCGGGGAGGCCCTGGCCGGGTTTCAGGCCCCGGGCGCCGACGACCACGTCCGGCTGTTCTTCAACCCGGCGGGGGAACCAGCCCCGGTCGACGCCCAGGGTTGGCGTGAACTGCCCAGCCGCGAGTACACGCCCGTCGCCGCGGGCGAGGACTGGGTGGAGTTCGACGTCCTGATCCACTCCGGCGGTCCGGGTTCAGACTGGGCGGCGAACGCCCCACTCGGCTCGGCGGTCGCGGTGGCCGGCCCACGACGTTCGAACGCCGTGACCGGAGAGCCGGACACCCTGTTCCTCGCCGGCGATGAGTCCGCCTTGCCGGCGATCAGTCGCTTCCTCGGCCAGCGACGTGCGGGCACACGGGCCGTCGTGGTGCTGGAGGTTGACGAGGTGAACCGGCTGGTGCCCGTTCCCACCGATGCCGACACCGAGCTGACAGTGCTGGTGCGTCCCGGCCAGGACTTGGTCGACCATTTGGCCGGACTGGGGGAGGGCGACCGTCCGGCCGGTTCGGTACTCGGCTTCGTGGCCGGCGAGCATGCGGTGGTTCCGGTCGGGCGCGCGCTGTTCGAGCGCTGGGACCTGCCGGCCGAGAGCACGATCGCCAAGGGCTACTGGCGACGGACCTGATGTGAGCCGAGGCGTGTCGAATCGCTAGGATCAGCCGGTGATCACCCGACTCTCCCAGCTGTTCGTCCGCACCTTGCGCGAGGACCCCGCCGACGCCGAAGTCCCCAGCCATCGTTGGCTGGTGCGCGCCGGGTACATCCGTCGCGCCGCGCCGGGCATCTACACCTGGCTGCCGCTGGGCCTGCGGGTGCTGCACAAGGTGGAGGCCATCGTCCGCGAAGAGATGGACGCGATCGGCGCGCAAGAGGTGCTGTTCCCCGCACTGCTGCCCCGCGAGCCCTACGAGGCCACCCATCGCTGGGTCGACTACGGCGCGAACCTCTTCCGGCTGATTGATCGCAAGGGCGCCGACTACCTGCTCGGCCCGACGCATGAGGAGATGTTCACGCTGTTGGTGAAGGACCTCTACTCCTCGTACAAGGACCTGCCGCTGTCGATCTACCAGATCCAGACCAAGTACCGCGACGAGGCCCGACCCCGTGCCGGCCTGTTGCGCGGTCGCGAATTCCTGATGAAGGACTCCTACTCCTTCGACATCGACGACGCTGGCCTGGAAGCCGCCTACCAGGCCCACCGCGAGGCCTACGTCAGAATGTTCGACCGGTTGGGGCTCGACTACGAGATCGTCCGCGCCACCTCGGGCGCCATGGGGGGCTCCGCGTCGGAGGAGTTCCTCGCCGTGTCGGCCAGCGGTGAGGACACCTTCGTGCGCTCACCCGGTGGCTATGCGGCCAACATCGAGGCGGTGGCCATCACCGCGCCGCCCGCGGTGGACGCCACCGGTGTCGGCCCGGCCCGCCCGGTCGACACCCCGGCCACTGGCACCATCGACGAACTCGTCGCGGTCGCCAATCGGGACTTCCCGCGGCAAGATCGCGCCTGGACGGCTGCTGACACCCTCAAGAACATCGTGTTCAAGCTGGTTCACCCGAACGGGACGTCTGAACTCCTGGTCGTCGGGCTGCCCGGTGACCGTGAGGTGGACACCCGGCGGTTGGAGGCTGCCATTGCCCCGGCCGAGTTCGCGCCGCTGGCTGAGGAGGACTTCGCCGCGCATCCGGGTCTGGTGAAGGGGTACATCGGGCCGGTTCGGGTGGCTGACGGGCTGGCGGTGCAACACCTGGGCAGCGAAGGGCCACTCGGCGTCCGTTACCTCACCGATCCGCGCGTCGTGGCGGGGACCAGCTGGGTCACTGGCGCCAACGTGCTCGACACCCACCTGGTCGATGTCGTCGCCGGACGGGACTTCGCCGCCGACGGCACGCTCGATGTCGCCGAGATCCGTGACGGCGATCCTGCGCCTGACGGATCCGGGCCGCTGAGTCTGGCCCGCGGGATCGAGATGGGTCACATCTTCCAATTGGGTCGCAAGTACGCCGACGCCCTCGGCCTCAAGGTGCTCGACGCCAACGGCAAGCTGGTCACGGTGACCATGGGTTCCTACGGGGTGGGGGTCTCCCGCGCGGTCGCCGCAGTCGCCGAGGCGACCTGTGACGAGAAAGGGCTGGCCTGGCCGCGGGCCCTGGCCCCCTTCGACGTGCAGGTGGTCGCCACCGGAAAGGACGCAGCAGTGTTCGCTGCGGCCGAGCAGTTGGCCACCGAGTTGGACCAGGCGGGGCTCGCCGTGCTGCTCGACGATCGGAAGGCATCTCCCGGGGTGAAGTTCGCCGATGCGGAGGTGCTGGGCATGCCCACCGTGGTGGTGGTCGGGCGCGGGCTGGCCAGCGGCGTCGTCGAGGTGAGGGACCGGGCCAGCGGCGAGCGCACCGAGGTGGCCGTGGCCGAGGCCGGCGAGCACATCGTGGCGCTCGTCACCAGTGGCTCACCTGACACGAGCGGGTAGCCGCCCAGCACCCGATTGCCGGTCTGGGTAAGCTGGCCCTCACAACCACATCAGACAATCGGATCGAAGGCCCCATGAAGACAACTGACCTGTCCGACCTCCTGGCGCCCGTCGTGGGTGCGCTGGGGCTGGAGATCGATCGCGTGGAGGTCTTGCCCGCCGGGAGGCGCAAGGTGGTGCGCATCTTCCTTGATGGGGACGGTCCGGACGGCCACGGCCCGTCCCTGGACAACATCTCCGACGCCACCCGGGCCATCTCGGCAAGCTTGGACGAGTCCGACATCACCGGCTCCGGGCCGTACACCCTCGAGGTGTCCTCCCGCGGGGTGGGCCGGCCGCTCACCCAGCCGAAGCACTTCAGGCGAAACCGTGGTCGCCTGGTGCAGTTGCACGGCGCCGATCTGGCGCTCACCGGCCGGATCGTCGACGTGACCGACGAGCAGGTCGTCCTCGACGTGGCCGGAGCGGTCCGAGCGGTCGCGTACCCGGATATCGCTGAGGCGATCGTCGAGGTCGAACTCAATCGACCCCATGAAGCGGGCGACCAGGACGAGGAGAGCTGACATGGACATCGATCTGGTGGCGTTGCGGCAGCTGGAGCGCGATAAGGAAATCAAGTTGGACGTCCTGCTCCGAGCGCTGGAGGACGCCTTGCTGAACGCCTACGCCAAGACCCCCGGTGCCATCGACGGATCCCGGGTCACCATCGACACCAAGACCGGACGGGTGCAGGTGCTGGCTCCCGAGAAGGACGAGGAGGGGAACCAGGTCGGCGAGTTCGACGACACGCCTGCCGACTTTGGACGGGTGGCTGCCGCCACGGCGCGCCAGGTGATCTTCCAGCGGCTTCGCGAGGCCGAGGACGAGCAGAAGTACGGGCACTTCATCGGCATCGAAGGGGACATCCTGGTCGGTGTCGTCCAGCAGGACCGAGATTCGCGCACCGTCCGGGTCGACCTCGGCACCATCGAGGCGATCATGCCCCAGGCCGAGCAGTCCCCGGGTGAGGAGTACAGCCACGGTCGGCGGCTGCGGGTCTACGTGGTGAGCGTGCGCCGCGACGTACGCGGCCCCCAGGTCGTGGTGTCGCGCACCCACCCGGGTCTGGTCGCCAAACTCTTCCGGATGGAGGTCCCGGAGATTGAGCAGGGCGTGGTCGAGATCAAGGCGATCGCCCGCGAGGCCGGTCACCGCACCAAGATCGCGGTGATCAGCCACCGGCCGGAGGTCTCCGCCAAGGGCGCCTGCATCGGGCCGATGGGTCAGCGGGTTCGGGCCATCATGCATGAGCTGAACGAAGAAAAGATCGACATCGTCGACTACTCCGACGACCCGGCCGACTTCGTCGCCCATGCGCTGTCGCCGGCCAAGGTGAGTTCCGTGACGGTCACCGATGCCACCGCGAAGGCTGCCCGGGTGATCGTCCCGGATTACCAGCTCTCGCTGGCGATCGGCCGCGAGGGGCAGAACGCCCGCTTGGCGGCCCGGTTGACGGGGTGGCGGATCGACATTCGATCCGACACCGCCGCCGACTGACCGGGCTAGCTCGGGGTCGGTGAAGCTGACGGCGCTGCCGACGGCGCGGCCCGGCCGGTGGTGAGGTTGGCCTGCACGATGGGCAGCACCGTCGATTCGTCCACGTCAAGGGCTGTCGCGATGGCAGCGGCCAGCCTCGCAGCCAAGCCGTTGCCGCCCTTCGGGTTCGGCGTGCTGCCGGGCGTGTCGGACCCCGGGTCAGTGCTCGCCGACGGTGCGGCCGACGGCCGTTCGCGGGCGTCGTCCGCTGTCGTTCGAAGCGAGTCCATCGCCGAATCGACCGCCTTCTTGACGCTCGCCTCGTCCTTGTCGAGGCCCTTGGCCAGCGCGGCCACCAACGCCTCGGTGTCCACGCCGGCGCGAGGCATGCCAGATGGCCGAGCGCCATGCCCGCCGCCGGACCCACGTTGGCTGGAGTCGTTGCCGGCGGCAGTGGTCGTCGCGACGTAACCCACTCCGAGGGCCGCTGCGGCGGCCACTACGGCCGCACCGATGGCCAGACCGGTCTTCTGTGTGACGTTCATGTTCCTCCTGGTCGAGTTCCACACCAGTACGCACCACCGGCTTGGCAGGGTGCTGGGGGAAGGCTGGGTACTTGCTGTGGATCGCGTCGGGCGTAGGGTGGCTGCTCGTGAGCGAACCGGTGCGGATGTGCGTCGGCTGCCGGGCTCGTGAGCCTCAGCGACAACTGCTGCGACTCGTGTGGGACGCCGCCGCGGCCCAGGTCGTGGTCGATGCGGGTAGGCGACTGCCGGGCCGCGGGGTGTATCTGCATCCCGACTGTGCCGAACGCGTGCTGCGCAACGCGGGCATCGGACGGGGCCTGCGACGCCCAGTGGAGGCCGATCAGGTGCGTCGGCTGCTGGGTGAGGCCGCTGTGGCTCGCTTAGGTGATTCGGGATCACGGCGATAGACTCGTTAGGCGCGTTCGCTGCTGTGGCGGGCACAACCAGAAAGTGGGCTAGCGCTCATGACCACTCGATGAGTACCCAGCAATGAGCATTAACAACTAACTGGTCCAGCGCGGCTGCGCGGACCTGAAGGAGAGTAGTGGCAAAGGTCCGCGTCTACGAGCTCGCCAAGGAGCTCGGACTCGAAAGCAAAGAACTTCTGAAGACCCTCAACGACATGGGGGAATTCGTCCGGTCGGCGTCGTCGACCATTGAGGCGCCGGTGGTGCGCCGACTCAACGAGAAGATGAATGCCGAGCGTTCAACGTCGGCTGCACCCGGGCCCCGCCCGGGCGTGAAGCCTGCTGCCCGTCCGGCTCCCACTCCTCCCGTCGCGCCGGCGGCGCGGGCGGCGGCTCCGCAACCAGCCGCGCCCCCGGTCAGCCAGACCCCACCGCCTGCTCCGGCGCCCGCTGCTCCGGCCCCGGTTGCTCCGGCGCCCGCAAGCAAGGCGCCAGCAAGCCCGGCGCCGGGTCGCCAGGCACCCGCTCCCCAGGCACCCGCTCCCCGGGCGGCCGCGGTCCCGACACCCGCTCCCCAGGCGGCCGCGGCCCCGACACCCGCTCCCCAGGCGCCCGCGGCCCAGACACGAGCGGTCCAGGCGCCCGCCGCGCCCGCCACACCGCCGGTCAGGTCGACTGCGACACCGGTCCGGCCGGTCGCCCCTGCCCCGCGTCCGGCGCCCAGCCCCCGCCCGGGTCCTGCGGCGAGCTCTCGACCGGTCGAGACCTCGCAGCCCACTCCTGGCCAGTCCACGGCTGGCGAGCCCGGTTCTGGCGCAGCGACCCCCAGGCCGCGGCCGATGCCGCGTCCTGGCGGTTCAGCCGGTCTGCCCGGGGGTGGAGCGCGCAAGCCGGGTGCCTCGCGTCCCGGCAACAACCCGTTCGCGCCCAGCCAGGGCATGGGCGTTCGTCGTCCCCGTCCGGAAGCACCTGGGGCCACCCCCGGTCGTCCTGGCGAGCGCCATGTCGGTGACCGCCCCGGCGGTCCTCGTCCGGTTGGCGATCGTGCGCCTCGCCCCGGCGGCGGCGTGGCGGGCATGCCTCGGCCGAATCCCGCCATGATGCCCAAGCAGCAGTCATCCGGGCTCGGCGGTCCCTCCGCCCGGGCTGGGGTGGGTCGCCCTGGCGCCCCCGGCGCAGGTGGTCGTGGTCGTCCCGGCGGCGCCCCCGGGCGCGGTGGCGTCGGCGGGCCTCCGGCCGGCGGCGCTCCGGCCGGCGGCGGTCGCGGTGGCCGCGGTGGTCGCGGCGGATCCGGTACCCAGGGTGCCTTCGGGCGTCCTGGCGGCCCGGCCAAACGCGGTCGCAAGTCCAAGAAGCAGCGTCGTCAGGAATTCGACCAGATGGAGGCGCCGTCGATTGGTGGCGTGCGCGTCCGTCAAGGTGATGGCCAGACCGTCCGGCTGCGCCGTGGTGCGTCGCTGACCGACCTAGCCGAGAAGATCGGTGTCGAGGCGGCCTCGCTGGTGCAGGTGCTGTTCCACCTGGGCGAGATGGTGAATGCCACCCAGTCGGTGGCCGACGACACCCTGCAGGTCCTGGGTGCGGAACTGAACTACAACATCGAGGTCGTCTCGCCTGAGGACGAGGACCGCGAGTTGCTGGAGAGCTTCGACATCGAGTTCGGCGAGAACGAGGGTGACGAGGAGGATCTGGCTCCCCGCCCGCCCGCGGTCACGGTCATGGGTCACGTCGACCACGGCAAGACCAAGCTGCTGGACGCGATTCGCAACACCAACGTGGTGGCCAAGGAGGCCGGTGGCATCACCCAGGCCATCGGTGCCTACCAGGTGGCCACCGAGGTGGACGGCGTCGAACGGAAGATCACCTTCATCGATACGCCGGGTCACGAGGCCTTCACGGCTATGCGTGCCCGTGGCGCGAAGTCGACCGACATCGCCGTTCTGGTGGTGGCGGCTGATGACGGTGTGATGCCCCAGACGATCGAGGCACTCAACCACGCCAGGGCGGCCGATGTGCCGATCGTGGTCGCGGTGAACAAGGTCGACAAGGAGACCGCTGACCCGGTGAAGGTGCGTGGTCAGCTCACCGAGTACGGCGTGATCCCCGAGGAGTACGGCGGTGACACCATGTTCGTCGACGTGTCGGCGACCACACACCAGGGCTTGGAGCAGCTGCTGGAAGCGATCGTGCTGACGGCCGACGCGGCACTCGACCTGCGGGCGAACCCCGACATGCCCGCCCAGGGTGTGGCCATCGAGGCTCACCTGGACAAGGGACGCGGGCCCGTGGCCACCGTCCTGGTTCACCGTGGCACGCTGCACACCGGCGATTCGATCGTGGCGGGTCCGGCCTACGGACGCGTGCGGGCGCTCATCAACGACCGTGGCGAGACCATCGATTCGGCTCCTCCGTCGATGCCGGTGCAGGTGCTCGGCCTGACCTCGGTGCCCGGCGCGGGAGACAACTTCCTGGTTGTCGAGGACGACCGGATGGCCCGACAGATCGCTGAGAAGCGGGAGGCCCGGCAGCGGGCGGCCATGCTGGCGAAGACCACCCGGCGCAAGACTCTCGACCAGCTCTTCGAACAGCTGGCCAAGGGCGAGACCGAGGAACTGCGACTCATCCTCAAGGGTGACTCGGCCGGTGCGGTCGAGGCCCTGGAGGACTCCCTGTTGCAGATCGACGTCGGCGACGAGGTGGCCCTGCGGGTCATCGACCGCGGTGTCGGCGCCATCACCGAGACCAACGTCTCGCTG
>CAYUWV010000083.1:0-9993 GCA_964448385.1 uncultured Propionibacteriaceae bacterium
CGGGGATCTCGCTGGCCAGCCGTAGCACCTCGTCCAGTCGTTCCATGGCCAGTTCGTCCGGAATCGGTTCGAAGCGGCCCTCCTGCACTGCGGCGATCTCGGCGTCCAGCCGCTCGCGTTCCCGAAAGAGCGACTCAAGGCGCGACTCCCGCCCCGAGTCGGAATCGCGGGCCAGCCGCTCCAACATGTCAGCCACGTTGGTGAGCCGCGACGACGTGACCGCTGAGCGCGGCGCCTCCAGCCCGGCCACGAACCGCACCACCAACTGAGCCGAGGGGGACAGCTCGACCGTCTCGTCGCGACCTTCGCCGGGACGGCGCACCACGATGCCCTGCCGGACCCAGTCACCGAGGTATTCCTGCGCAGTGCGCGGCAAGGCGAAGCCCGCCCCCCGCAATTCGGCCAGATCCTCGGTGAGTTGCTCGGTGAACTCATGGGCCGCCAGCACCCGCTGGGTGCCACCGAGATGCGCGTGGAGGATGGCGACGACCACCGGGAGCAGGTCGGCGCGAAGGAGTTGCAGCCCGGCGTCGTCGCCGAGCCTGCGCAGCGCCGAGGCCAGAGTCACGGTCGACCCAGCCGCCACAGCCCCTCCTTGCCTCGTCGGTAGCGTAACGGCGTTCGGCGGGTCGTCCTGACGCTAGAGGTCCCGACCGTTGGAGGCGATGACGCGCCGGTACCACTCGAAGGACTGCTTCTTGAGGCGTGCCATGGTGCCCCGGCCCTGGTTGTCGCGGTCGACGTAGATCACGCCGTAGCGCTTCTTCATCTCCCCGGTGGTGAAGGAGACCGGGTCGATGATGCCCCACGGGGTGTAGCCGATGAGCTCGATCCCGTCGACCTCGACAGCGGTGATCATCGCCTTGATGTGTTCGCGCAGGTACTCGATGCGGGCTTCGTCGTGGATCTGGCCGTCGGCTGCGATCTCGTCGATCGCGCCGAAGCCGTTCTCCACGATGAACAGCGGCTTCTCGTACCGCTCGGCGAGCACGTTGAGCGTGAAGCGCAGGCCGGTCGGGTCGATCTGCCAGCCCCAGTCGCTCGCCGTCACGTACGGGTTGGGCACGGAATTGGCCGGGCCGCCGGTCACGGCCCGGTCCGTGTTCGCCGTGGCCGGCCCGGCCTTCACCGCGGTCGACATGTAGTAGCTGAAACCGATGTAGTCGACGACGCCCGCTGCGAGGATCTCCGCGTCACCGTCCTGCATCCCGATGTCGTAGCCGCCGCGCTCGATCTCCGCCCGGGCGTAGGCGGGGTAGTGGCCACGGACGTGCACATCGGGGAACAGGAACCGTTCCCGCATGGCGACTTGGGCGGCCATCACGTCGTCGGGGTGGCAGGAGAACGGGTAGATCGGCACGTGCGAGACCATGCATCCGATCTGCAGTCCGGGATCGATCTCGTGCCCGATGCTCACGGCCAACGCGCTGGCCAGCAGTTCGTGGTGCGCCACCCTGAACAACACCTCGCGCGGGTTCTCGTCCGGCGCGAGGCGGACGCCGGAGTTCGTCCACAGGAACAGCGGGTTGGACGTGTTCATCTGGTTGTTGATCTCGTTGAACGTCATCCAGTAGCGAACCTTGGCGTGGTAGCGCTCGAAGCACACGCGCGCGAACCGGGCGAAGAAGTCGACCAGCGCGCGGTTGCGGAACCCGCCGTAGTGCCGGGCCAGGTGCAGCGGCAGCTCGAAGTGGGACAGCGTGATCACCGGTTGGATGCCATGGCTGAGCAGCTCGTCGAAGACCTCGTCGTAGAAGGCCAGACCGGCTTCGTTCGGCTCGGTCTCGTCACCGTTCGGGAAGATCCGCGACCACGCGATGGAGGTCCGCAGGCACGTCAGGCCGAGCTCGGCGAACAGTGCGATGTCGTCGCGGAAGCGGTGGTAGAAGTCGATCGCCTCGTGGTTCGGGTAGAACTCACCCGGCTCGATGGTGTCCGTGATCCGGCGAGGCACCCCGTGGGCGCCGGCCGTCATCACATCCACGACGCTGGGGCCCTTCCCGCCGGAGTCCCAGCCCCCCTCGAACTGATGCGCCGCCAGCGCTCCTCCCCACAGGAAGCCGGCTGGCAGTCCCTCAGTCACGTGCTCGTCCATGTCGAAGCTCTCCTTATCGTTGGTGCAATCACGTCCCAGGGGGACGTGCCGGACAACTGCGTCCTCAGGCGGTCAGGGCCTGCTCGGCACCGACTGGGCGGGTGGACTCCTGCGGCCAGGGAACCGAGACGTCCAGCGTGCCCCCCGCGGTGTGGATCGGCGGCGATCCGGGCAGGTCCAGCTCGGTCGCGACCCCTTCGGGGGTTTCGACCCGGACCGTCAGGTGGTCGTCGAGGACCTCCCAGCGGACCCGGACCGGGCCATGCGGGGTGATCAGGCTGGCCTCCGCCCAGGTCAGGCCGCCGCCGGGACGGGGCGCCACGCGGATGCTGGAGTAGCCGGGTGCCGCGGGGGTGATGCCCGCGACCACCTTGTGCAACCAGTCGGCGACCGCGCCGAGCGCGTAGTGGTTGAAGCTGGTCATCTCGCCGGGGTTGATCGTCCCGTCGGGCAGCATCGAATCCCAGCGTTCCCAGATGGTGGTGGCCCCCATGGTCACCGGGTAGAGCCAGGACGGACACCCGGTCTCCAACAGCAGTCGGTAGGCGGCGTCGAGGTGACCCGTCTGCGACAGCGCGTGGGTGACGAAGGGGGTGCCGGCGAAGCCCGTCGAGATCCGGTACCCGGCGGCCGCAACCACGTTGGCCAGGCGGTCGCCGGCGGTGTGGCGGGCGGGCTCGTCGAGCAGGTCGAAGGCGATCGCCAGGGCATAGCCGGTTGCGCAGTCGCCCCGCACTCGGCCGTCCGCTTCGACGTACTCCCGGTTGAACGCCTCCCTGACGGCTCGGGCAAGATCGGTGAAGTGCGCGCGGTCGGCGTCCCGGTCGAGGATGTGAGCTGCGTCGCGGACCAGGCAGGCGCTCCGATACAGACTCGCGGTGGCCACCAGGCCGGGGTCCACTTTGCTGGCCGCCGGCCGGTCGGGTGGCGCGTCCGGGTCCAGCCAGTCGCCGAACTGGCCTCCCTGGTCCCAGACCCCGTTCGGTGAGAGCAGCCCCTCGACCGACCTCACATGAGCGGCCATGGACTCGAACTGGTTGCGCAGCACGGTCAGGTCCCCGTAGGCCTCCCACAGGGCCCACGGCACCCAGACCGCCGCATCGCCCCAGATCGCCGTAGTCGGACCCAGGCCGAAGCCGGAGACCTCATCGGCCGCCGGTTCACGCTTGAGGAGGTCGGGAACCACGATCGGGACGTACCCGGTGGCGCGCTGCTCGGCGGCGAGGTCGGCGAGCCAGTCCTGGAGGAACAGGTTCACGTCATAGAGGTAGGCGGCGGTGGCAGCGAAGACGGCCAGGTCGCCCGTCCACCCGAGCCGTTCGTCGCGCTGCGGGCAGTCGGTGGGCAGGTCGAGGAAGTTGCCACGCAGGCTCCACACCACGTTTCGGTGCAGCTGGTTGAGTCGCTCGTCCGAGCAGGCGAACCGTCCGATCCGTTCCAACTGCGTGTGGACGACCACCGCCTCGAGGGAGTCGGGGGTCAGCTCCCCGGGCCAACCCGTCACCTCGGCGTAGCGAAAGCCGTGGAACGTCAGGCTGGGCTCGAAGCTGTCCCTGCCGCCCGACAGGGTGAACCGGTCGGTGGCCTGGGCCGACCGCAGCGGACGGGTGCCCAGCTCGCCCGCCTCGAGCACCTCGGCATGCCGGATCGTGATGGTCTGACCGGCCGGCCCGCGGACGGTGCACCGGATCCACCCCACGAGGTTCTGCCCGAAATCGATCAGCGTCCGTCCTGCCGGGGATTGCCAGATGCGCTGGGGTCGTACCGCTTCGTGCCGGACCACGGGCGCGCTGATCGCCGGCACCAGCCGTCCCAGATCGAAGTCCAGCAGGTGCACGCCAACCCACCCGCCGGCGTCGTAACCGGGCTGGTTCCAGCCCACCGGTTCGCGGCGCGCGTCGAGGTCCTGCCCGTCGTACAACTCGTTGGCGGTGGTGGCCGAGGGCCCCGCCAACCAGCGCTGGTCGGTGGCGACCACCTGACGGAAGCCGTCGGCGTAGCTGATCTCAAGCTCGAGGATCGCGCCGAGCTCGTCCCCGTAGAGGGCCCGGCTGCCGAGGAAACCCAGCCGGCCGCGGTACCAGCCGTTCCCCAACGCGATGCCGACAGCATTGTGCTGCGCCAGGATGCCGCTGACCTCGTAGTAGCGGTACCGGAGACGCCACTCGTAGCTGCTCCAGCCGGGGCTGAGCACGTCCTCGCCCACGGGTTGCCCGTTGAGGAAGAGCGTGTAGACCCCCAGCGCGCTTGCCTTCACGATCGCGCTGACGACCGGCCCGTGACCGGGTGCCAGGGTGAATTCGGCGCGCAGCAGTGGCGCGCCCGCGAAGTCGTGGTCGGGGGCGATCATGTGGGCTTGCCAGGGCGGCGTCATGAGAGGTGGCTCCTCGCTGCGTGCAGGGCGGGTGTATGGGGTGGTGAGATCGGTTCGCGTCATCCCTTGACCGCGCCCGCCGTCATGCCGGCCACGATCTGCCGGTTGAAGAAGATGTACATGAGCAGCATCGGGACGGTGATCAGCAGGATGTCGGCGAACAGCAGGTTGTACTGGGTGACGAACTGGCTCTGGAAGTTGAACAGGGTCAGCTGCACGGTGGCGTTCTTGTCACCCGGCAGGAAGTAGAGCGGGTTGGTGAAGTCGTTGAACACGTTCACCGACTGGACCACGATGACGGTGACCATCACCGGCTTCAGCAGCGGGAAGATCACGCTGAAGAACAGCCGCAGCGGACTCGCGCCGTCGATGATCGCCGCCTCGTCGAGTTCCCGGGGGATGCCGGCGATGAAGGCCCGGAACAGCAGGGTGCAGAAGGCGAGTCCGAAGGCGATCTCGATCAGGATCAGGCCGGGCAGGGTCTTGAACAGGCCCATGCTCTGCAGCACCCAGATGGTGGGGACCACGGCCGGCGGGATGATCAGCCCGCTGAGGACCAGGAAGTTGACCACGGACGCGACCGGGCCGCGGCGCCGCTGCACGATGTAGGCGACCATGGCCGACAGCACGACCAGGACGGACACGCTGACCACGGTGAGGATGATGCTGTTGATGAACGCGATGATCAGGATGTAGTCGCGGGCGGCGATGGCGCCCTGCACGTTCTGCCAGAAGACCCACTGTGTCGGCCACGAGAACTGCAGCAGGGCCGCTTCGTTGGTCCCCTTCGACGCCGTGAGCACGATGAACGCGAACGGCACCAGGAAGACGATGCTGAACAACACGATGGCCAGGATGCTCAGCCAGAGGTTCTTCCTCGGCTTGGTTCGGAGTTTGGCGGTGCTCATGACTCGACTTCCTCTCGGTTCAGGAGCCAGGACAGCGGGACGACGATGGCGGTGACCAGGATGAACAGCACCACGTTGCCGGCGGTCGACAGGCCGAAGAAGCCTGCCTGGTACTGCTTGTAGATGACGGACGCGATGACGTCGGTGGTGAATCCTGGCCCCCCTCTGGTCATCGACCAGATCAGGTCGAACGACCTCAGCCCGCCGATCAGCGACAACGTGATGACGGTGGCGGTGGCCGGCCGGCTCAGCGGCAGGGTCACCTCCAGAAACGTCTGCAGGCCGTTGGCCCCGTCCACTCGGGCGGCCTCGTAGTACTCCTGCGGGATCGAGACGATGCCCGCGATGAAGATCAGCGTGGCCAACCCCACTCCCTTCCAGACATCGACCAGGGCGACCGACAACAGCGCGATGCGGGGGTCCACCAGCCACTCCGGGCCGGCAATCCCGACCATCGCCAGCACCTGGTTGACCATGCCCTTGGTCGGGTTGAGCAGCACCTGAAAGGTGATTCCGACCCCGATCGTGCTGACCAGCACCGGAAAGAAGGCCACTGACCGCAGGAAGCCCCGTCCGATCAGTTGCGAGGTGAGCAGCAGCGCCAGCAGCATGCCCAGCACCACCTTCAGGCCGGAGGTGACCACCGCGTAGATCATGGTGTTGACGAGGCCCTTGGTCAGTGCCTCCTCCTGGAAGAAGGCCACGTAGTTGTCCAGGCCGATGAAGGTGGCCGTGTAGAGGTTCCAGCGGGTCAGGCTGAAGTAGAAGGACGCGAAGGTCGGCAGGACGAACAGGACGAAGAAGACGACGGCCGCGGGAATCAGGAACCAGAGCGGGTAGTAGGCCTTCAGTTTCTGGCGGCCCGGCCGGCGGCGTTTCGCCGCGGTTCGGGTTGTCGGGGATTGGGTGGCCACCGCACTCATGGCAGCACTGTTCCTTTCAGGTGTGGGGGGAGGTGCCCCGCTCGCGAGCTGAGCGGGGCACCCGTGGCCGTTACTCCCAGCCGGGCAGACCCAGTTGCTGGGCCTGCTTCTTGACGTCCTTGTCGTAGGCCGCGGCGCCTTCGGCGGCGGTCTTGATCCCCGAGCCGACCTCGACGCAGATCTGTTCCAGGTTGGGGCCCTTGATGGGGGAGAGGTACTCCAGCGCCGGCGTGTTCGCGCCGCTGTCGACGAACGGGATCAGGTCCTTGATGGCCTGCGGGGTGTTGTCGGGCAGCTTGCAGCCGGCAACCATGTAGGGACCGGACGGGACCGCGGCCGCGGACTGCACGTCGCAGGCCTCAGGGGTGGCGATGAAGGCGAGGAACTTCTTCGCGGCTTCCAGCTTGGCGCCGGTCACCGTCTTGGGCACGTAGAGAGCACTGGGCAGCCACAACGTCAGGCCGTTCTTGGTGGCGTCATCCCCCGGCAGCGGGAAGAACCCGAGGTCGGCCACCTGCTCGGGGTTCGTCGCGGCGATGCCAGAGACCGCGGCGGTGATCATCGGGTACTGCGCGCCCTTGCCGTCGGCCAGCTTCTTCAGGGCGTCGTTGTAGGACGTCGAGGCGAAGTCCTTGTTGAAGTAGCCGGCGGCATGCATCTCCGCCAGGCGCTGGAAGCCCTTGAGGGCCGGCTCGTCGGCGTAGCGACGCTGGTTGAGGGTGTATTGCTCAGCCCACTGCGGGTCGACCGAGGCGACGTTGTGGAAGTCGGCCAGCACGGACAGCTGGGCGGTCCACGGGTCCTGGTAGCTCTGGATCACCGGATCGATACCGGCAGCCTTGAGCTTGGCGTTGTTGGCCATGAAGTCGGCCCACGTCTTCGGCGCTTGGAGGCCCAGCTTCGCGAACACCGCCGTGTTGTACAGGATGCCGCCACCCTGGGATCCGCCGTAGGGGGCGCCGTAGAGGTCGTTGCCCGACCTGACCACGCTCTGGAACGACTCGGGGATGTCCTTGACCCACGGCTGGTCGGTCACCGGAGTCAGGCTCTGCTGGGGATTCAGCGCCTGGAACAGCGAGCCGCTGTTGTAGGCGAACAGGTCGGTCATCTCGCCGGTCGACAGGCGCGTCTTGATGATGTTGTCGCCTTCGCTTCCGCCGGGCCGGGTCTCCACCTTGATGGTGATGTCCGGGTTCTTGGCGGTGAATGCCTGGCCAAGGTTCTTCGCGATGGTCTCGGCTGTGTTGCCGTTGTCGACCAGGAAGGTCAGCGTCACCGCGCCGCCGCCGCCGCTCGACTCGCCCGAGCTGGAGCCGAGGCTCCCGGGACTGCACGCGGTCAGCGTGACCGCCATGGTGGCGGCGACCGCCCCCACGAACCACTTCTTGAATGCCATGAGTTCTCTCCATTGGGCCATGGCCGCCGACGCGACCGGTGGTGAAAGATGATCTATGTCAACCGGTTGACATTCCAGCGCCATGCAAACCCTGTGTGACCCTGGATGGCTCCAGTGTGAACCGATTCACACTCGTCGTCAAGAGCACGGCGCGGAATTGTGTAAACTGGTTGACGAAGCTCCAGAGACGGGAAGCACGTGACGCAGGAGACAACCACCGAGCAGCGACGCCGCCCCGCCCTGCGCGATGTCGCGGAGGCGGCCGGCGTGTCCCAGGGCGCGGTCTCGAAGGTGATCCGCAACGCCTACGGCGTGAGCCCAGCCATGCGACAGCGAGTTGAGGACGCCATCGAACTGCTCGGCTACCGACCTCGCCTCGCCGCTCGAGTGATGCGTGGTCAGAGCTTCACCATCGGCTTCGAAACCCCCCACCTGGGCAACGACTTCCACACCCAGGTCATTGAAGGGGCCGCCACCAAACTCGGGGGAACGCAGTACCAACTCGTGGTGGTGCCGGGCCAGGGATACCTGAGCTCGCGGTCGATCCTCGAGGCCCTGGTCGACCGTCAGGTTGACGGCATCATCGCGATCTCCTCGGAGGTTCCGGCTCAGTGGCTGGAGCAGTTGGCCGCCGACATTCCGGTCGTCCTCCTCGGCCGGCATGATCCGTCCCTGGCCTACGACACGATCAGCAACGACGACGCCGCAGGCGTGGACCTGGTCATGGATCACCTCCTCGGCCTGGGCCATTCCCGAATCACCCACCTCACGATCGAACCGCTCACCGAATACGCCCCTCACGCCTATCGCCGGGACCAGTACCTTCGCCGGATGACGCAGGCCGGATTTGACCCGGCCATCGTCTACGCCGTCAGTTCGGAAGTCGGGGCCTGTGAATCGACCGCGGCACTCTTGCGGTCCGCGGTGCCGCCCACCGCAATCTTCGCCGGGCACGACTCGTTGGCGATCGGCGCGCTTCGCGCGATCGCCGATGCCGGTCTCCATTCGTCTGAGGTGTCGGTGGTGGGTTATGACAACATCGAACTGGCGAGCCACCCACTCATCTCCTTGACCACCGTCGATCAGCGCGGCGTCGAAGCCGGCCAGGTCGCGATCGAACTCCTCATGGAACGCATCAGCGGAAGGACCGAACCCAGACATGAGTGCTTCACACCTGAGCTACGGATCCGGCAATCCAGCCAGCGGAACCGCAACTGAGCTTGCCGGACGTCCACCTTCGGCCGGCCACGCCGAGGCAACTACGGCACACACCTCGGGGGGTGCGCCGTGCGGTTCCTGACCGTGGATGTCGGCGGGTCCGGCATCAAGTACGCCCTGGCTGACGAGTCCTACACCCTCAGCGGCGCGGGCACCATGCCCACGCAGTACGACAGCCACGCCAGCTTCGTCGAAGCGCTCGGGTCGATCTGCGACGGAGTCGGCGGCGACGTGGACGGCATCGCCATGAGCTGCTGCGGCGAACTGGACCCTGTCACGGGTCACATGTTCTCCGGTGGCACCCTGACCTTCAACGCCGGCACCAACATGATCGAATCCGTCAGGGCCCGCTGCGGGGTGCCCGTCTCGATCGAGAACGACGCCAACTGCGCCCTCTTGGCCGAAGTCCACAGCGGCTGCCTCACGGATGCCCGCAACGCGGTCGCCCTCGTTATCGGCACCGGCGTCGGCGGCGCCGTCCTGATCAACCGGCAGATCTATCACGGGTCGCATTTCCATGCCGGCAACGCCAGCTTCACCAAGGTCGACGTGACCGATGCCACGCGCCCACACCTCGCCGCACTCAACGGGGTCGGCGGACTGGTCGCCGACTACGCGGCGCTGGCCGGGATCCCGGTCGGGTCGATGGATGGTCGGTGGGTGTTCGAGCGCGTGCACGATCGGGTGCCGGCCGCCCTCGCCGCGCTGGACAGCTTCTGCAGCCGGCTGGCCACGTACATCTACAACCTGCAGATCGTCCTGGACGTGGACGCCTTCGCCATCGGCGGCGGAATCAGCGCTCAACTGGTCTTCATCGACACGCTGGGCCACAAGGTGGCAGAACTCTTCGACCAGGCGCCCGTCCAGCTCCCCCGGCCACAGATCAGAAGCTGCCGCTACTTCAACGACGCGAACCTGATCGGTGCGCTCTACCACCACCTGAACCCAGACCCGTAGGGCGCCGTGTCTCCCAGCCAACGTGAACGCAAGTGTGATGGTCAAGTGAGCGCAAAGGTGATAGTCGAAATAGCGCAACTGTGATAATCTGTGTGCGTGGCGTATCGCTCGCGGCTTTCTGA
>CAYUWV010000084.1:0-3932 GCA_964448385.1 uncultured Propionibacteriaceae bacterium
TATTCCCCGGTGGATCTCCTGGTCACTGACAGTCAGGGACGCCGGACCGGCCGCACCGCCGACGGCAACCAGGTCAACGAGATCCCGAAGGCCAACCACCTACGCGCCGTCAACGAGGACGGCACCTCAGTCAACCTGATCCATCTCCCTGAGGGCAGCTATCAGGTGTCCGTTACTGGGACAGGAGACGGCACGTTCCACCTCGCCACGGCCACCGACGCCGCAATTGTCAACTACTCAGAACAGCCGATCACCCGCGGCCAGACGGCCACGCTCGTGCTGACTCAGGCGCAGGACCAACCGTTGCGGCTGCCCGATGGGACGCAGGTCCAGCCTGACTCGGGCTTCATTGAGAGCGAAGCGGGACCGATGGAAACCCTTGGTCGGTATGGTCCCCTCGCAGGCATGGTGTTCGGCGCCATCCTCGTGGTGGGGAGTGTCGCGCTGCTGGCCAGACGCTCCGTGAAGGCCAAGCTCCCGTCCGCGTCGGCTCCGCCACCGGCCCAGCAGGCCTATCCACCGCCGGCCGCGCCCGGTCTTGCCTGCGCACGCTGCGGGCTGGTCAATGATCCGAGGGCGACCGCCTGCGGCTCATGCCGACTGCCGCTCCGAGGCCAGCCGGGGCGCCCGGGCTGACGCCGGTCGCGTCACGGCCTTCAGGCCACCAGCACCACCGGGCAACGCGCAGATGCCAGCACAAGCTCCAGCAGGCCGCGACTCCCGGTGACCGATGCCAACGAAACGACCACCACACGAGGGGCGGGATCTCGAGCCAGGTCCTCAAGGCGAGTTCGCGCTGTGGCATCCGGACGGCCCCCGGCAAGGCGGACGGCCGCAGCCCAGGCGCGATCGGCGGGGGTGGGGGTCTCAGGTGGCGCGCCCGGCGAGGTGGGCGGGTTCGCGTGAGGCGAAGGCTCCTCCAGCACCACCACCGTTGCCCTCCCCTGCCTGGCCGGCGTCGACCCGACCGCGTGCTGGACGGCGGTGCGCGGCGGCGCCATCATGACGGTCGAGGCGCTCGCCGCGGCGACCGCCTCGCGCACGAGGTCCCCATGCGCCACGGCAAACGACCAGGGCAGGCCCAGTTCGGCGGCTGTCTGGGCGACGAGGGCTCGCAGGTTGTCGGCACTCGAGGCCAACAGCCGGCGGGTCGCCGCCGCGTCGGTCGGGCGCATCGCTCCCGACACCAGTCCGACCTCCACGCTGAAGGGCAGTGCCACGCAGCGCAACAGGTCCGACTCCTCCACGAACAGGGCCGCCAACTCGGCGTCCAGGGCTCGAGCGAGGGCGGCCGCCTCGCCGAGGAGGCGGCGGGCGTCCACTGCGGCGCTCGACGCGAGCACGACGCGCACGGTCTCGCCGCTCATGGCGAGGCCTCCGGCTGGGGGGTGGGCGGCGTGATCGGCTCGGGCGGCGCCCCGGGGGGCGGCGGGGCGGGCTGCTCGGGGGTGGGCGGAGGTGGGGTTGACGCCTCTGTGCCGCGGACGAGGTCTGCCCGGCGCAGGTAGTCGAGGCGCTTGGTGGACAACTCCTCCAGCCGGGCAGCGACCCGCGCGTTGGCGGTTCCAGCGGGGAAGTGACCCTCCTCGTCCGATGAACCCGGTTCGAGGCCAGAAAGGACGCCGAGCGCGTCGTCCAAGGTGGCGGCGGCGTACACCCGGAACCGGCCGGCGGCGACGGCGTCGACGACGTCGGTGCGCAGCATGAGGTGCGGCAGGTTGGTGGCCGGGATCACGACCCCCTGCGCCCCGGTCAGCCCGCGGGCAGTGCACACGTCGAAGAAGCCCTCGATCTTCTCGTTGACCGCGCCGATGGGCAGGACGCGGCCGTGCTGGTCCACGGCGCCAGTGATCGCGAGTCCCTGGTCGAGCGGGAAGCCGCCGAGCGACGACAGCAGGGCGCACAGCTCCGCGACCGAGGCACTGTCGCCGTCCACCGACCCGTAGGTCTGCTCGAACACCAGCGTCGCCGACAATGACGGCGGCCGCTCCGAGGAGTAGCGGGTGGCCAGCAACGAGGCGAGGATCAGCACCCCCTTGGAGTGAATCGGCCCGGACAGGGCGACCTCGCGTTGGATGTCGACCACGTCGCCATCGCCCATGCGCGTGTTGGCCGTGATCCGCGTGGGGAACGCAAACGCCTGGTCAGCGGACAGGCTGACCGACAACCCGTTGACCTGCCCGACGACCTGGCCCGCGGTGGCGATGTGCAGGTCGCCGCGCCGAATGGCGTCCTGGACACGTTCCCTGATGCGCCCCGACCGGCGACGCCGCGCGTCGATGGCGCCCTGGACGTGCCCCTGGGTCACGCACGTCGCCGCGTCCCCCCGGGCCCGGTGGTCGGATTCGCGGAGCAAGTCGATGAGGTCCTCGAGGCGAGCCGAGACGCGTTCGGCATCGCCGGCCCAACGGGTCGCCTCCTCAATGACGCGCGCGACAGCGGCGCGGTCGAGGGGCAGCCAGCCCTCGCGGTGGGCGATGGTGGCGACCAGTTGCGCGTACAGCGCCTCGTGCTCAGGCGTGCGGTCGACTTCATCCTCGAAGTCGGCGGGCACTCGAAACAGCTCGCCGAAGTCCGCATCGTAGGCGACGAGCAGGTAGTACAGCAGGCGGTCGCCGAAGAGGAAGACCTTCACGTCGAGGGGGATCGGCTCAGGTTCGAGGGCTACCGTGCTGATGAGGCCGTACGCCTGCCCGAGTGATTCGGTGCGAATCTCGCCGGTGCGCAACGCGCGCTTCAGCCCGTCCCAGGCGAAGGGCTGTGAAAGCAGGCGTTGGGCGTCCAGCAGCAGGTAGCCGCCGTTGGCACGGTGGAGGGCGCCAGGTTTGATCTGGTTGAAGTCGGTGACGAGGGTGCCGAACCGGGCGGCGTACTCGATCCGGCCGAGGAGGTTCGCATACGTGGGGTTGTCCTCGGCGACGACAGGCGCGCCCGGGCTCTCGTCGTTCTCGCCGATGACCACGTTGACGTCGTAGCGGCTGAAGAACGCCTCGTCGTCGCCGAGGCTGAGCGGGTTGGGTTCGGCGTCGGCCGGACGCCGAAACTGGTCGAGGTTCTCCAGGACGTCGGTCTGGAGGTGGTCAACCCAGACGAGCGCCTCGGGAAGCGTGGCGCAGTCGCGGCGCAGATCGTCGACGAGGGCGGCCACGGTGGTGCGGCACATATCGCGCCCGAGGTCCTTGATACGCCCACGCTTCTCTTTCTGGAGCTGCTGCACGTGGCGGATCACCTTCTGCAAGCGTTCCTGAAGCGCCTTCATGGTCGACTCGATGCGCGCCTTCTCCGGGTCGGGCAGCTGCCCGAACTGGTCTGGGGTCATGACCTCTGAGTTGACGACCGGGGCCATCGAGAAACCTACCGGGGTCTGGATGAGGGCGATGCCTTGCGCGGAGGCGTCCTTGCCGAGGGTCTGGAACGCCTCGTGCTGCTGCTCGGAGACCTCACTGTCGATCTGTTCAGCGCGGTTGCGGTACTCGTCACTTTCGAACAGGGCAGGGATGGACGCCCGTGCTTCCTCCCTGAACTGCCGCACCTCGCTCCGGAAGCCGGTGCCAGCCCCGTGGGGGAGGCGCAACGCGTGGGGGCGGTGGGGCTGGGCGAAGTTCTGGACGTACACCCAGTCGTCCGGGGCGCTTTCGCCGACAGCGCGCGAACCGACGAGGTCGCGGACGAGGGTGTGCTTGCCCACACCAGGCGGACCGAGGACGAAGACGTTGTAGCCGGGGAACCGCAGACCGACGCCGAACTCGACGGCCTCGCGGGCGCGGTCCTGGCCTGGGACGCTAGCTTCCGAGGGCAGGCCGGGCAGATCGGCCGTCGTGGTGAAGTCCACCCCATCGAGCGTGCAGGGGGTGCGGAGCGACTTCGCAGCAAGGGGCTGAGCGGGCACCATGAGGTCATTGTGCTCGCGCTCACCGACGTTTCCTAGGGGA
>CAYUWV010000084.1:4032-6591 GCA_964448385.1 uncultured Propionibacteriaceae bacterium
GGGGACCCAACCGCGCCGGCTTCCGGCACGAACGTGCAGCAAACTGGCCCGGCTTGACTCATCTTCCCGGGCGAGGCAATCAGCCTGACGATCCACGCGATCATGAGAAGACCTGCGATTGCGCGCCCGGCGGACGACGCGGCCGCGCGCACGCTGCCTGACGAAAGGAAGACGCAGATGACTGGATTCACCAAACTCCTGGAACCGATCACGATCGGCGGCCTGACCCTGCCGAACCGACTGCTGATGACCCCGATGGGGACCGAGCTGGGCACGGTGGACGGCAAGTCCACTCCGGCTGAGGCGGCCTACTACGCCGAGCGCGCCAAGGGCGGCACCGGCCTGGTCATGACCGGTGTCAACTTCGTGTCGGGGACGTTCGACCCGATCGCCCCGGGCCTGGCCAGGATCGACACCGACGAGCACACGGCCGGCATCAAGGCCATCGCCGACGCAGTCCACGCCGCCGACGGCCACCTCGCCCTGCAGCTGACCATGGGGCTCGGCCGGAACAACCAGTACTGCCAGAGCCGGGGCATGGAGCCACGATCAAGTTCAGCCAACACCTGGTTCTTCGACCCCTCGGTGATCTGCGCTCCCCTGACCGTCGATGAGATCGCCCAGATCGTCCACGACACCGGCGAAGCCGCCCGACGCGCCGCCGAGGCCGGAGTGGACGTGATCGACGTCCACGGCCACACCGGGTACCTGGTTGATCAATTCATGAGCTCCTGTTGGAACCGACGCACGGACGCCTACGGCGGCAGCGTCGAGAACCGTTGCCGGTTCGCCGCCGAAGTGATCGCCGCAATCAAGCAGAACGCGCCGGGCACGCCGGTCAGCTTCCGGATCTCGGTGAACCACCGCTTCCCGGGTGGACGAACCTTCGAGGAGACCCGCCAGATCGTCCAGCAACTGGAACACGACGGAGTCGACCTGTTGATCTGCGACGACGGCTCCTACGAGGCGATGGACTACGTGTTCCCGCCCTATTACCTGGGTGACGACTGCATGGTGTCGGCCGCCGAATCGGTCAAGCCCGTCGTCTCGATCCCGGTTGCCGCTTGCGGGAACATCACCGCGGTCAACGGGGAAGCGATCCTGGCGCGAGGCGCGGCCGACATGATCGGCATCGGACGTGGCCTGATCGCCGACCCCCACATCATCACCAAGATCAGGGCGGGCCGCTCCGACCGTATCCGCCCCTGCATCAGGTGCAACCAGCTGTGCACGGGCAACGCCTTCGGCGGCAAGGCGATCGGCTGCGCGGTGAATCCGCAGGTCGCCCACGAGCTTGACCGGGTGATCACGCCCACGACCACGCCGAAGCGAATCGCGATTGTCGGCGCCGGGCCTGCCGGGCTTGAGGCAGCCCGCGTTGCCGGCCTGCGCGGCCACACCGTGGACGTGTACGAGCAGGAGGACCGCATCGGTGGGGTGCTGTTCCCGGCAGCCACCCCCGACTTCAAGCGGGAACTGCGCAGGATGATCGACTGGTGGGCGGTGGAACTGGCCGAGTTGCCGACGGTGAGCATCCACCGTGGGCACCGCATCACGGCGGATTCCCCCGAACTCGGGACGGCGGACGAGATCATTGTTGCGGTGGGCTCCGAGCCGGTCGTGCCGCCGATCGAGGGCATCGACAAGCCGATCGTGATGGGCGTCATCCAGGCCCACACCGGAGGCGACCCGGGCCTGCGCGTGGTCGTTTGTGGCGGAGGTCTTTCCGGCAGCGATCTGGCCCTCGAACTCGCCGAGGCCGGCCACGAGGTCACGATCGTGGAGATGATGGACGACATCGCGCGGGACATGCTGTTCCTCAACCGCACGTCGCTGGTTCGGGCCTTGGACGAGTACAAAGTCCGCGTGTTGACCAGCCACCAGGTCATCCAGGTCACCGACGCCGGCGTGGTCGTCCGCGGCCCTGAATCGGATCTGACGCTGGAGTGCGACACCGTGGTGGCCGCGTTCGGCGTCCGTCCAGCCACTGGTCTGGCCGAACAACTCGCCGCCCGAGGCATCGCGATCCACCCCGTCGGGGACTGCACCGAACCCCGCAAGGTGGGGGACGCCATCAACGATGCCTTCGAACTCGCCCTCACGCTGTAGCTGAGTTCGGCTGAGCACCCCAACGGGGTGCTCAGCAACTCGCTGCCGACTGCGTCCAACTCATCGGCCTGCCTTGGCTGCGTTCGAGTGGCAGATGCACCATGATCGAGGCGGGCCGAGGTGCGGCCCGGGCGGAGGTGCACGATGACGGACGGTTCTGGACTCACCACCGCTCCACGCTCGACTCCGGAGGCGGCGAGCGGCCGATGGAGTCGCCGTTCCTGGCGGCTGCCGGTGGCGAGCGAGCCGGAGCGTCCCGACTTCGCGGTGGTGCGCCGGCTGATCCTGGGCAGCGCGCTGATGCTGTTCCTGGAGTTGGCGCTGATCCGCTGGCTGGGCTCGAACGTCGTGCACCTGAGCTACTTCTCGAACTTCGTGTTGCTCGGCTCCTTCCTTGGCATCGGGCTCGGCTTCCTGATCGCCCGACAGGAGTGGTCCGTCCTCCCCGCC
>CAYUWV010000084.1:6691-8345 GCA_964448385.1 uncultured Propionibacteriaceae bacterium
TGCCGGGGTGGCGATGACCGTCGTCCTGCTGCTGGAGACCCTCTCCCCCGGGATCTCCTGGTCGCCGTATTACAAGATCCACACCCAGGATCGGACGGTGGCAGGCCTCCCGCTGACCGACATCGCAGTGAACGGGGTGCCACACCAGATCATGCGCCCCGCGTCCCAGCGCCTGCTGGAGGAACCGCAGTACGGCTTCCCGTATCAGCGAACCCCGGAAAACCCGCTGCGAAACGTGCTGATCATCGGCGCCGGCTCGGGTTCGGACGTGGCGATCGCGCTCGCCAAGGGCGCACAGCACGTCGACGCCGTCGACATCGACCCGCGAATCATGCAGATCGGCGTCGAGAAGAACCCCGACCACCCTTACGACGACCCCCGGGTGACCCGCCATGTCAACGACGGTCGCGCCTTCCTGGAGGCCAGTGACACCGAATACGACCTGATCCTGTTCGCCCTGCCTGACTCGTTGGCCCTCGTCACGGGGGCATCCCAGATCCGGCTGGAGAGCTTCCTGTTCACCGAGCAGGCGCTCACCGCAGCACGGGAACACCTGAGCGCTGACGGCGCCTTCTCGATGTACAACTACTACCGCGAGGACTGGCTGATCGATCGGCTGGCGGGTACCGTCCACGCCGCGTTCGGGCACGTCCCCTGCGTCGACCTGCCCGGCGGCGGGCAGGCTGTCGTCACCGCTGCGCTCAACGAAGCCAGACAATCCTGCGGCACGGCGTACGCCCCCGCCGGCACGGTGGTCGCCCCGGCGACGGACGACCGCCCGTTCCTGTACTACCAGGGCGGGCCGATCCCGGCGCTCTACCTGTGGACGCTCGGCGGCATCCTGCTCATCTCGCTGGTCGCGGTCCGGATCCTCGGCGGACCGTTCCGGACCATGCGTCCGTATGCCGACCTGTTCTTCATGGGGGCAGCCTTCATGCTGCTGGAGACCAAGAACATCGCCACGTTCGCGCTCTTGTTCGGCACGACCTGGCTGGTCAACGCCATGGTGTTCGCCGGGGTGCTGCTGATCGTGCTGGCCGCCGTCGAAACCACCCGACGATTCCGTACCCCGCCGCTTCCGGTGGTGTTCGCCGGCATTGCCGTGTCGCTGGCGGTCTGCTACCTGGTCGAGCCCGAGTGGCTGCTCACCTTGGCGTTCGTGCCGCGATTGGTGGTGGCGATCTTGCTTGCCTTCGTGCCGATCTACCTGGCCAACGTGGCGTTCTCCAAGCGCTTCGGAGCCTCGGACGACTCTCGTTCCGCGTTCGGACTCAACCTGCTGGGAGCCATGTTGGGCGGTTGCCTGGAATACCTCGGGCTGCTGACCGGCTATCGCAACCTGCTGGTGATGGTCGCTGTGCTCTACCTCTTCGCGTTCTGGTTGACACCTCGGACCCGCGGCGCCCTGCGGTCGGGGTAGCTGCGGGGTTGTGATCAGCGATTGGTCACTCGGGGGCTGGCGCGGCGGTGGACGCTTTTGGCAATCCGCCCGACACCGCCGTCTGGCAAGGGCAGTCGCAGTGCCAGATGTAGGACCCCCTCGGCGGGCCCATCCGGATGCTGACGACGCACTCAGCGTGATCCTGCGCAATGCACCGTCCACATCTGATCGCGTTCACGCTCTCAGACCTTCCCGCTGGGGCCTGGCCGCGCC
>CAYUWV010000084.1:8445-9709 GCA_964448385.1 uncultured Propionibacteriaceae bacterium
CGTCCGATCGCCTCGCAACGGGCCCAGAGTCCCACGCGGTTCGCCCGGGCACCGTCCTCGAGCGACTGGTAGTCCGCGAAGCGGGTCGGCGTGGGCTCACTCCTGGGGTACCAGGCCGCCACCATGCCGGCGATGACGAGCTGTCGGGCCACATCATCGACAGCCTCGGTGGCGACGTACCGCAGCCGCCTCCCGAAGCGGTCTGTCGGGTCGGAGACGGGGTCGGTGACCAGCACCACTGGACGTGAGCCGACCAGCCCTTCCAACGCCGACGTCGATTCCGCTGCACCACAGTCAGATTCGGACGCGTCCTCGCGGTCGATCTCGGGGGCGTCGATCCCGAGCATCCGGATCGTCACGTGCTCACCCGACGCCGTGCGGGCCGAGAAGGTGTCGCCGTCGAAGACCCGCTGCACGGTGACCGACTCGGACGCGGGACGCTCGGTTGCCGCCCCACTCGGCGAGGGCGAGGCTGAGGGTGAGGATGCCCCCGGAAGGCAGCCGCCGAGCACCCACAACGAGGCTAGGAACACGCCCAGACACGCCAGCCTGACACCGGACCGCATGAGGCGAGGCTAACAGCCGCGGCGCTCCCGCCGTGGGGCGTGCGCCCGGCGCCTCAACTGATCCGGACCCCGTAGAGCTTCTTCGCATAGGTACCGACGACCAGCATGTTGCCGTAGACCGCCGGGGTAGCTTCGATGTTCTTCGACAGTTGGAGGGTCGAGTAGTCCCGGCCGGTGTTCGGGTCGAACAGGTGCAGCAGCCCGCTCGAGTCGCCCACGATGCCGTAGCTGTGGCCGTCCTTGCCCGTGAGGAGCAGCGGGGAACTCCACGAGAAGGTTGGCAGGTCCCGGCGCCAGGCCAGCGTCCCGGTCTTTCGGTCCAGGGCGACCAGGCTGCCCTGCTTCTGCGACAGCGTCTTCGCCACGTTGAAGAAGACCAGGTCAGCGACTTCTCCCGTGCCCAGGACGGGGGTCGCCATCAGTCCGCCGTTGACCGCCTTGTCATAGAGAGCGTCGGTCTGCCACTGCCAGACCTGCTGGCCGGTGAGGGCGTTGATCTTCTGGATCGTGATCGGGCCGCTCGTGGCGCCGGCTTCGCCGCGCTTGTCCATTTCGTTGCCGGTGAAGAGGAAAGGGCCTTCGTCCGTGGCGTCGAGGACGATGGTGGCGTCCGTGTCGTCCCCCGTGGGACGTACCCAGACAACCTGCAGGGTGGTGGCGTCCCAGCAGACAATGTTCCCGTCGTTGTCGCCGGCGAA
>CAYUWV010000085.1:0-5493 GCA_964448385.1 uncultured Propionibacteriaceae bacterium
GGTCCGTCGCGGCCAGGCCGCGCCTGCCATGCGTCGCTTCGAACCGGGCAGCCAACTGTTCGCGAGTCGATGGGTGGCCGTCGGCCGCTCCTACCAGAACCAGCCGTGGCGACGGGAGAACTGAGGCAGCCATGCGACGCTACACCGTCAGGGTCAACGAGACCGACCACGTCATCGACGTCGAGGAGCTGGCAGCCGACACCTTCACCGTCCATCTCAGTGACGGTCGTCTGGTGGACGTCGTGTTGACCGATCACCAGGATCTGGCGCAGGCGGTGATCACCCCCCAGCCTGAGATCACCCACCCCAGGCTCGCCGCGCCGGCACCGGAACCCCACCAGGCCGCCGACGTCCCCCGTCCGGCTGCGGAGGGAACTCCCCCGGTCCACCGGGCGCCTCCTCGTGCTGGGGGCGCCGCCAAGAGCGTCACCGCACCCATGCCGGGTGTCATCCTCAGCGTCGGGGTCGCCGCCGGTGACACGGTGAAGCGTGGCCAGACCCTGATGGTGCTGGAGGCCATGAAGATGAAGAACGATCTCAAGGCGCAACGGGACGGGACCGTCGCGCAGGTGTTCGTCCATGCCGGCGACCAGGTCAAACATAGCGACGTCCTGCTCGAATTCGAAGCCTGACCATGAGTGCCGAGACCATCGAACAGCTGCTCCAGGGGCTCACGAACGTCACCTGGCAATCGGTGGTGATGATCGCCATTGGCGGCCTGCTGATCTTCCTGGCCGTGGCGCGGGAGTACGAGCCGCTGTTGCTGCTGCCCATCGGCGCCGGGGCGATCCTGACCAACCTGCCCCTGTCGCCGCTCGTCGGCGCGGACGGGATGCTCACCGCGCTGTACAACATGGGCGTCCGTACCGAGCTGTTCCCGCTGCTGATCTTCATCGGCATCGGGGCGCTGACCGACTTCGGGCCCTTGCTGGAGAACCCGAAGATGGTGCTGCTCGGGGCAGCTGGTCAGTTCGGGATCTTCCTCACCTTGATCCTGGCCCTGTTGATGGGCTTCAGTCGGAACGAGGCTGCCTCCATCGGCATCATCGGGGCCATCGACGGGCCCACGTCCATTTACGTGAGTGGGATCCTGGCACCCCACCTCGTGGGTCCGATCACGGTGGCGGCCTACAGCTACATGGCGTTGGTGCCGTTGATCATGCCGCCGGTGATGCGCCTGCTGACCACGAAGCAGGAACGCTCGATCAGGATGCCGTACACCCAGCGGCACATCAGTAAACGAACGCGCGTCCTGTTCCCGATCATCGTGACCATCGGGGTCGGGACGCTGGTGCCTTTCGCCACTCCCTTGATCGGCATGCTGATGCTCGGCAACCTGATGCGCGAATCCAAGGTCGTCGAGCGCCTCACCCAAGCCTCCTCCAACGAACTGGCGAACGTCGTGACGCTGTTCCTGGGCCTCGCGATCGGCTCCACCATGAAGGGGGAGGACTTCCTGAAGGTCGGCACCCTGGCCATCCTCGGCCTTGGCCTGCTCGCCTTCCTGCTGGACACCGCGACCGGCGTCCTGTTCGGCAAGCTGATGTGCCTGTTCAGCGGCGGGAAGTTCAACCCGCTGATCGGCGCGGCGGGGATCAGCGCCTTCCCGATGGCCGCCCGGGTGGTGCAGAAGGAGGCGAGCCGGGAGGACTTCTCCAACTTCATCCTGATGCACGCCATGGGCGCCAACGCGGCCGGTCAGGTCGCCAGCGTCGTCGCGGGAGGCGTGCTACTGGCACTGATGGGCGCCGGCTGAGGCAGCGCGTCCATGCCTAAGGCCGGCCACCCCTGCGGGCGGCCGGCCTTGGGCTTACCGGTTCAGGCCTTCAGCGTGGCCCCGTTGCTGCGGATGACGTCGGCGTACCAGGCGAAGGACTTCTTCCGGTACCGGTTGAGCGTGCCGGTGCCGTCGTCGTTCCGGTCGACGTAGATGAAGCCGTACCGCTTGCTCAGCTGCGCGGTACTGGCCGAGACCAGGTCGATCGGACCCCAGGAGGTGTAACCCATCACGTCCACTCCGTCCTGGATCGCCTCGCCGACCTGGTACAGGTGGTCGTTGAGGTAGTCGATGCGGTAGTCGTCCAGCACGGTCTTGACGCCGTCGACCTCGACCAGTTCGTCCTTGGCGCCCAAGCCGTTCTCCACGATGAACAGTGGCTTCTGCCAGCGGTCCCAGAACTGGTTGAGCACGACCCGCAGGCCGGCCGGGTCGATCTGCCAACCCCACTCGCTCGCCTTGAGGGTGGGGTTGGGCACGCCACCGATGAGGTTGCCTTCCCCGGCGACCTTCTTGGCCGGGTCGGCGGTCTCGCAGATACTCATGTAGTAGCTGAACGAGACGAAGTCGACCGTGTGGCTCAGGATCTCGCGGTCGGAATCGGTGATGTCCAGCTCGATGCCGTTCTCCCGGAAGTACCGCAACGCGTAGCCAGGGTAGGCCCCGCGGGTGTGGACGTCGCTGAACATCAGGTTGGCGTGGTCGGCTTGCATGGTCGCGACGACGTCGGCGGGGTCTGGCGTCAGCGGGTAGATCGGCAGCGCGATGACCATGCAGCCGACCTTGGCGTCGGGCACCATCTCGTGGGCGACCTTGGTGGCCAGCGCGCTGGCGACCAGTTCGTGGTGGGCGGCCTGGTACAGGTCGGTCTTGCTCAACTGCGCCAGCGGGGTGTCGATGCCACCGCTCATCAGCGGGAAGTGGAGCATCGAGTTGATCTCGTTGAAGGTCAGCCAGTACTTGACCTTGCTGCGGTAGCGGTCGAAGACCACGCGGGCGTAGCGCTCGTAGAAGCCGATCAGCTCACGGCTCACCCAGCCGTCGTACTTCTCGGTCAGGTGCAGCGGGGTTTCGTAGTGCGACAAGGTGACCAGCGGTTCGATGCCGTACTTCGCGCACTCGTCGAACACGCGGTCGTAGAAGGCGAGGCCCTCCTCGTTGGGCGTCTCGTCGTCCCCATTGGGGAAGATCCGGCTCCAGGCGATCGACAGGCGGAACACCGAGAAGCCCATTTCGGCGAACAGCGCGATGTCTTCGGCGTAGCGGTGGTAGAAGTCGATCCCCACCAGTTTCAGGTTGTCCTGCGTGGGGGCGTCGACGCGGGGCGACAGGATGCCCTGGGGCATCACGTCCTGGATGGAAAGGCCTTTGCCGCCTTCGTTGTAGGCGCCTTCGAACTGGTTGGCAGCGGTTGCCCCGCCCCATAGGAAGCCCTGCGGGAACGGTGTTGTGGTGTGTGACATGACTACTTTCTCGTGATGTGTCAGGTGGTGCGGAACAGCAGCCAGTGTGGCTGCCAGGCCCGGTCAGCCACTTTGTGGGGTGGCCGACCAGGCCGTGCGCGGCACTGCCTTGCGGCTCAGCGCTCGATGACGACGGCGGTGTCGCCGTGGCTCACGTGGTGCCCTTCGGCGGGCAGGACAGCGGCGAACTGGGCGGTATTGGTGATCACCAGGATCGTCGTCGGGTCGTACCCCGCCTCCGTGACCGCGGCCAGGTCAACAGTCGCGAGCAGGTCGCCGGCTTCGACCGTCTGACCCTGGCTGACTGCTGCGGTGAACCCCTTGCCTTCGAGTTGGACGGTGTCGATGCCGATGTGGATCAGGGCCTCAACCCCGTCGGCGGACTTGATGCCGAACGCGTGGCCGGTGGGGAAGGCCGTCAGCACGGTGCCGGCGAAGGGGGCGTACACCTGGCCGTGCTCGGGGATGATCGCGATGCCCTTGCCGAGGGCTTCGGAGGCGAACACCTTGTCCGCCACATCGGACAGGGCAACGAGCTGGCCGGTCACCGGGGCGCCGACCTCAGTCGCGCCAGGGGCGGCGGGGATGAGTGCTTCGGTCTTGGGCTCCTCGTTGGGGATGTCGTCGAAGCCGAGCACGAGGGTGAGGGCCATGGCGATGGCGATGGCGACGCCGGTGCCGATCAGCTGGAGGGTGAAGTTGCCGTGCTGCATGTAGGCCGACAGCCCCAGCAGGGACGGGAACACGAACGCGCTGGAGGCGGAGCCACCGGCAGCGGCGATCGCGCCACCCACCGCGCCACCGGCAACGGCGTAATAGAACGGCTTCTTGAGGCGCAGGGTGACACCGTAGATCGCGGGTTCGGTGATGCCGGCGACGAACCCGGAGAGGGCGGAGGGGCCGGCGAGTTCCTTCAGGCTGGTGTTCTTGGTCTTGATCATCACGGCGAGGGCGGCACCGGCCTGGGCCAGGACGGCGGCGGGCAGCGGGCCTGCCATCAGGGAGTAGCCGATGGTGGAGTAGTCGTTGACCATGAACGGGACGAAGCCCCAGTGCAGACCGAAGAGCACGAACACCTGCCAGAAGCCGCCCATCAGGGCGCCGGCGAGCCACGGGACAGCGGTGAACAACCAGGCGATGCCGTTGGAGATGCCGGCCGCGGCGAAGCTGGTGACTGGGCCGACGGTGATCAGGGTCAGCGGCACCATGATCAGCAGGACGAGCAGCGGGGTGGTGAAGTTCCGCAGCCAGGGGGGCAACACCTTGTTGAGCCCATTTTCGAGGAAGCTCTGCAGCCAGACCGCGACGATGATCGGAATCACCGATGAGGTGTAGGTGACCATGACCACCGGGATTCCGAAGAAGGTGACCGGGTCAGGGGACGCGGCGAGGGCGGTGATCGCCGGGTAGCACAGGGCGGCGGCGATGGCCATCGAGGTGAACTGGTTGGTCTTGAACCGCTTCGCGGCATTCACCGCAAGGAAGATCGGCAGGAACGTGAACAGGCCATCACCCGCGGCGTTCAGGATCGTGTACGTGGTGCTGGTCGCGTCGAGCCACCCGAAGGTGGTGGCCATCGCCAGCAGCGCCTTGAGCAGGCCGGCGCCGGCCAGCGGCCACAACGAGGGCAGGAAGATCGATGAGATCATCGCGAGGAACCGGTTCAGCAGGTTGCCCTGTTCCCCAGCCTCGGGCCCAGCCGCGTCGTCACCGGTGAGCCTGGAGATCTGCCCGATCTCGGCGTAGACGATGGGGACGTTGTTGCCGATCACGACCTGGAACTGGCCGCCGGCCTCCATGACCGTGATGACTCCGGCGAGACGCTCGACCGCTTGCTTGTCGGCCTTCCCAGCGTCCTTGAGCTTGAACCGAAGCCGGGTCGCGCAATGCGCCAGGGACGCGACGTTGGCTTCCCCACCCACCTTTTCCAGAATGTCACCGGCCAGAGTCCGGTAGTCGACTGACGCCATTGGTCCTCCTTTGAACCACAGAGTTCAGGGGCCCGGAAAAACAAAAAAGACCTGAGCTGACCCGCTGCCCAAAGGGCACGGATACTAGCTCAGGCCTTGCCTCGTTTGAGTAGCAACCCTGGGGAACCGTTGAAGTTCCTAAGCAGGAAGTTAGCATCAGCCGGACGATGACGTCAAACCCGGGTTTCACGGAGCGTGATGATGGTCGGGAGCCTGGTTGAAACGACCCACGTCGTGGAGCGTGCAGGGGTTGGACGGCGGTCGCGCCGAGCGCTCACGCGGG
>CAYUWV010000085.1:5593-9515 GCA_964448385.1 uncultured Propionibacteriaceae bacterium
TGCTGGCGCCAGCCGGGGAAGAGCTGGTCGGCGTCGTGCGGGAAGGATTCGAAGGCACGGGCGAACTCGTTGTGGTCCTTCGCCCATTCGATCGGGTCGGCTCCGGCCTCCCAGCACAGGTGGGCCTGGCGCAGCGACCGGCCGCCGGCTGCTGGGCCGTCGAGGTGGCCGTATGCGCCGCCGCCGGCGGTGTTGATCACGTTCGCGTGGCCCAGGTTCTCGAAGAAACCGGGCAGTCGCAGCGCGTTCATGCCGCCGGAGATGATCGGGGTGGTCGGCCGCATCCCGTACCACTTCTGGAAGTACGCCGGGCCCTGGTACTCCTCGCGCTCACAGATGTAGGCGATCGCCCGATCATCGGCGGCGCCCTCCATCTTGCCGTAGCCCATGGTGCCGACGTGGATCCCCGACGCGCCCTGCAACCGCGACATCTTCGCCAACACGTACGCGGTGTAACCACGCTTCGAACTCGGCGACGTCACCGCCCCGTGACCGGCCCGGTGATAATGCAGGTACTGCCGCGAGAAATAGCGGCGGGCGGTCGTGACCATACCGGGCCCGCCGACATAACCATCAACCAGGAACGCCACCTTGTCCGCGTCCGGACCGAACACCGACAAAATGAATTCGCCCCGGGCGATCATTTCCGCATGATCATCGGCGGTGATATTCGCGCTGAACAACTTCGCCTCACCGGTCTCGTCCATCGCCCGCTTCATGGCGTCGTACACCAACGGAATAGTCGTGCGCAGCGGCGCGAAAACCTGGTTGCCCTGCGGCTCGTCATTCTTGATGAAATCCCCACCCAGCCAGAATTCGTACGCCGCCCGTGCGAACGGCTCCGGCCGCAGCCCCAACTTGGGCTTGATGATCGTGCCTGCGATGTAGCCGCCGTTCTCGACCGGACGGCCCAGGATGCGCCACAGATCCGCGATCCCCACCGACGGCCCGTCGAACAATTGGATCGCCCGACTCGGCACGTAGAAGTCGTACATCTTGGCGTACTCGATGTCACCCATGCCCTGGTTGTTCCCGATCGTCAACGTCAGGAACGACACCATCATCATCCGGCCGTCGATGATGTTCCGATCGAACAACTCCAGCGGGTAGGCGATCCGCACCTCTTCGGTCGCCTCGTCAACCAGGTACACCAACGCGTCCAAACCCTTGGTGAAATCGTCCGTCGTCGACACCTCCACATTCGTCCCCGTCGAAGACTCAGCAGCAAAATGAGCGGCCGCCTCCACAAACGAACCCGACTTCTGCTTCATCTTGTAAGCACACAAGATGTGCCCACCACCAGCGACGAGTTCGTCCTCGCGAAGACTCAGATCGACATAACGGGCAGATTGATCCACGATGACGCTCCTTCCTAGGCCTGCTGACGCCTCGCCCGCAGGTGATCAACGCTGAGCCCAGGTCGGGAATGGCGGCTTGCGGAGTGTGCCCACCGCGACGCCACGCGGCACTTCGGCTCGTGACGTCGATGCTAGTGCCCGCCACCCTCTGTCACGGGCCTGTTGGGGAAGGCTTGAACGTTTGAAGATCCCTCCGGTCAGGGAATTGAACGAATGGCGACGTGATCTGCGGACGCCCGACAGCGGCCGCACGGTACGCGTAGTCTCAGCCGCAACGACTCGCGAAGGAGCACGGCGGGGTGGCTGCCCAAACTTTCACGCAATACCTGCTCGAGGTGAGCAGGGCCGACGGGCGACGTCATGACTACGCGCACATCCTGAGCGCCGTGGCCGTTTCGGTGAAACTCAACGCCGCCATGGTCAGCCGGGGACCGCTCAGCCTTGAAGCGTCGGCCCACCCGCGGCCCACGCCGAGGGACCTGAACCGAGGCCTGCGGAAGCTCGCCACCAAGACCCTGGTCACGCAAACCGAGTCCATCGAGCAACTGGCGGCGATCTCGGTCGTGGACCACCCACGCATCCTGCCCGTCTCGGAAAGCGGCCGCTACGTGCTGCTGTTCGAAGCCCTCCACGGCATCAGTAACCTCACCGACAACCTGCCCGTGGGGACAGCGTTCTCGGTGTTGGAACGCACCTCGAGCGGCGGCCCTTGCACCGCCGAGGATTTCCTGCAACCCGGAGACCAGCAGGTCTGCGCCGGGATCGCGATCTTCGGCCCCCGGACGGTCTTGGTGCTCACCACGGGGAAGGGCGTCGACGGGTTCACCCTTGACCGCGACGTGGGCAACTTCGTCCTCACTCATCCCCAGATGACCATCCCGCCCCAGGCGCACGTGTTCGCCATCAACGCCACCGAGTCGCCGTACTGGCCGGCGCCGGTGAGGCGCTACGTCGATGAGTGCGTCCAAGGCGTCGAGGGGCCGCGGGGCCACGACTTCACGATGCGCTGGAACGCCTCGGCTTTGGTGGGCGCGTTCCGCGTCCTCAACAGCGGCGGTCTGTTCCTGGTTCCAGACACCGGGCGAACCACCGGCTGGCTGGCGCCGCTCTTGCACAACGCCGCTCCGCTCGCGCTGCTGGCCGAACAGGCCGGCGGTCGGGCGACGACCGGCACCCGCCGTGTGCTGGAGGTGACCCCGACCGAGCTCAACTCGCGGGTCCCGTTCTTCTTCGGGGCCGCTGACGAGGTGACCCGGCTCGAGTCCTACTTCAACGAGCACGAGCTGGGCCTCGACAAAGAGTCCGCCTACCCGCTGTTCCACAATCGCAGCCTGTTCGTCGACTAGTACCTGGGGAGACACTCATGTCACGCAAGCATCCAGTGATCGCTATCACCGGCTCGTCCGGGGCCGGGACGAGCACAGTCACCGACACCTTCCAGCAGATCTTCTCGCGCGAGGGCGTCACCTCCGCCGTCGTGCACGGCGACTCCTTCCACCGGTACGACCGAGCCGGGATGAAGCAGGCCTACGCAGAAGCGGCCGCGTCGGGGAAGTTCGAGTTCAGTCACTTCGGGCCGGACGCGAACAACTTCGAGGACCTGGAAGCTCTTTTCAAGCAGTACGGGGAGTCGGGGACCGGGCGTATCCGCGACTACATCCACGACGATGAGGAAGCGGCCGCCTCCGGCCACGCACCCGGCACGTTCACGCCGCTGCACGACCTGCCCGCCGGAACCGACCTGCTGTACTACGAGGGACTACACGGGGCAGTCCAGACCGACACGGTGGACGTCGCCAAGTACGTTGACCTGCTGATCGGCGTGGTGCCGATCATCAATCTCGAGTGGATCCAGAAGCTCCATCGTGACCGCTCGAAGCGCGGCTATTCCACCGAGGCGGTCACCGACACGATTCTGCGGCGGATGCCGGACTACGTGCACTACATCTGCCCGCAGTTCAGCAACACCCACATCAACTTCCAGCGGGTTCCGGTCGTGGACACCTCCAACCCGTTCATCGCCAGTTGGATCCCCACGGCTGACGAGTCGATGGTGGTCATCAGGTTCGCCGACCCGCGGGGAATCGACTTCCCCTACCTGTTGTCGATGATCGACGGCTCGTTCATGTCGCGGGCGAACAGCATCGTCGTGCCCGGCGGGAAGATGAATCTGGCCATGCAACTCGTCTTCACGCCGATGATTTGGCGCCTTGTCGAAAACGCCCGCAAACGCAGGTTGACCTGACCGGGTGATGCCGGCTCTAGCCCGGGCGAAGGCTCGGGTCAGGAGTGGAGAAGCTGGACGGCATTCTGCTCGAAACTCGTGACGAGGACGTTGCCAGTGGTGGAATCCACCGCGACTCCGGTGGGCCGCTCGGGCACCCCGATCCAGCGAATCGGCATCCGGGACGACAAGTCGATGACGGCGAGCTTGTTTGAGTTCTGGCAGGTGACATAAGCGACTCCGGCCGGCTCGTCCACCGCCACTCGCCCGGGGCGCTGGCACTTGTTCATCGCGATCGTTTTCACCTTGCGGTGGGTCTTCAGGCTGATGAGATCCACCG
>CAYUWV010000086.1:0-9471 GCA_964448385.1 uncultured Propionibacteriaceae bacterium
TCTCAAGTGCACTTCGACACCAACGAGGGCGCTTCGGTCAATACTCGCGCCCGCTACTTCGAGGGCCAGTTCTCGATGACGGCCAGCAGCGAGTACCCAGAGTGCAAAGAGGTCACCGGTCAGCTCGGCGCCCTGAAGGGCAGGGGCAACTACTCCTGGTCGTTCGCGAAGAAGTCCTTCACCCTCAAACTCGACGGTCGCGCGAATCTCTGTGGGTTGAGCAATAGCAAGAAGTGGGCGCTGGTAGCCAACCACTACGACAAGTCGCTGCTGCGCAACACCGTGGCGGGCTACATCGGATCCCAGCTCACCAACATGGCCTGGACTCCGAAATCGAAGCCCGTCGACCTGTGGATGAATGGCGCCTACCGCGGCTCGTACATTCTGATCGAGCGCATTGCGCCAGATCAGCGTCTCAAGAAGAACTCCACGACAGAGTACGAGTCGCTGCGACTGCCTTACACGCCTGTCGACGACAACAGCACTCTTGCTAAGGCTTCCGACACGCCTGGCTTCATCATGGAGTGGGACTTCCGCAAGGGAGCCGACAAGAACGTCCAGATTCCGGGTCGCGGCTGGATCGGGATCAAGGACCCGGAGAACGACTACGCATCCGATAGCTCGGCCTCGAAACCCAAGGGCACGTTGTTAACCACGGGGATCACGCCAGACCAGGTCGCCTATATCCAGACGGAGCTCAGAGGCTGTGACACCAAGCTTTTCGGCAGCAACTTCAAGGACGAAAACCTCGGTTGGCGCTCCTGCATCGACGCGCCCTCAGCGGTCGACTACTACATCGGCATGGAACTCATGAAGCCGGTTGACGGCAACATGTGGGCCAGTGTCTACATGTGGAAGCCGAAGGACGGCAAGCTGCAGTTCGGGCCCATGTGGGACTTCGACCTGGCGGCCGGGTCGGCCAACCGCGCCGGCGGCGCGGTGAACTCTTCCGGCTGGTACCTGCGGAACGTGATCTCGACCACGGCGAAGCAGTCGTCCAAGACCTGGTTCAACCGGCTCAACGAGGATCCCTACTTCCGCGGCCTCGTCAGCCAGCGCTGGCACGATGTGACCTTCCAGACCGCCCTGACCGCCCTGGTGGCCCCGGGTAGTGGCTTCCTCGACGCGCAGAGCCAGAAGATCGCGCTCTCCGCGGGCGAGAACTTCAAGAAGTGGAGCGTCACCCAGAAGCTGAGCACCGTTCAGGTCATCAACAAGGGGGGCTGGCAGGGAGAGGTCAACCACCTGCGCGACTGGCTGACGGCGCGTATCTCCTGGATGAACCAGAACCTGTGATCCTGTAGGACCCACCACGAGTGCCCGGGCCGGAAGGCCCGGGCACTCCTGCGTCCACGCGTGGGCATGCCAGAATGACGGGGTGACTGACCGGCCCAGCGACGCGCCCCGTCCGATCCTCGCGGTGCTGCCGGAGCACCCCGGGGTCTCCTACGTGATGCCGGTGCTGAACGAGGCAGGCCACCTGGCCGGAGCAGTCGGGGCGGTGCTGGCCCAGCAGTACCCCGGCGAGCAGGAACTCGTCATCGCCCTGGGTGCCTCCACCGACGACACCAATGCCATCGCCGCCCAGTTGGCAGCCGGCGACGCGCGGATCCGCCTCGTCGACAACCCCGACAACGACATTCCCAAGGGCCTCAACGCAGCCATCCGAGCCAGCCGCCACCCGGTCGTGATCCGGGTCGATGCCCATTCCGATCTCCCGGCCGGCTACACCGGCACCGCCGTCGGAATCCTCCGGCGAACGGGAGCGGCGAATCTGGGCGGGGTCATGGTCGCCCGCGGCCGCACGCCGTTCCAGCAGGCAGTGGCCCGCGCCTACAACTCGCCGTTTGGTCTGGGGGGCGGCGTCTACCATCACGGGGCCGCCGAAGCTGAGGCAGACTCGGCGTATTTGGGGGTCTTTCGCCGTGAGGTGCTCGATGAGGTCGGCATGTTCGACGAGACCATTCGTCGGGGCGAGGACTGGGAACTCAACCAGCGCATCAAGCAGGCGGGACACCTGGTGCTGTTCACCCCCGAACTTGAGGTGACCTACTGGCCCCGTTCTTCGCTGGACGCGCTGCGCCGCCAGATGTACGCCACCGGAGTGTGGCGAGGCCACATCGTGCGCGAGATGCGCGGCACCCCGCTGCGCTACCTGCCGCCCCCCCTGGTGACCCTGGTGGTCGCCGCCAGCCTGGCGGGCGGTCTGGCGCAGCTGGCCGGGCGGGGCCGTCGATCGCCTGCCCTCGGGTTGGCGCACCTCGGCGCGCTCGGGTATCTCGGCGGGGTGGGGGCCGTCTCGGTCGCCAAGCTGGGGGGCAATGGACTTCGGGACTGGGCGTTGAACGCCGTGGTGCTGGTGACGATGCACCTGTGCTGGGGGGCCGGCTTCCTGCGCGGTGTCGTCGGCGGGGCGCAGACCACCGTCGACCGCTCCCGGGTCACGAGCTGAAGCGCTCAGTCACCAACGCAGCTGCGGCCTCAGCAGCGCGGCGGGCGCCCTGGCCGTCGGCGAACGAATGGAACCGCGCGGCCAGTTCGCGGCTGTGATCCCCGGCCGCCGCACGGTAGGCCGGGTCACCGAACAGTGCCCGCAGGTCGTCCAGCACCTCGTCCCAGGTGGTGTTCCAGTGCCCGCCGGACAGCCAGCTGTAGTCGACGTACAGGCCACGGCTGCGCCGATAGTGATCGAGGTCGGGGGCCAGCAGCACGATCGGCCGCTGCGTGACGGCGTAGTCGACCAGCATCGAGGAGTAGTCGGTGATCAGGGCGTCCACCCCCCACAGCAACGGCATCGACTCCGCCTGGAGCGAGGCCGGCAGCAGCCGCACGTGCTCACTGGTGTGGGTGTAGTCGCCGACCCCCAGCGGGTGGGGACGCACCACGAGCACGCAGTCGAACTCCGCGCCGAAGGCGTCGATCCGCTGCCATTGGTCAGCGGTGGGGATGGACGGGTCGGGGTCCCCGTCCCGCCAGGTGGGGGCGTAGAGCAGCACCCGGGAACTGCCCAGCGGACCGAGCTGGGATTCGAGCAACCGACGCGAGGCTGCGATGCGTTCGGCCTCTGGGCCGGCGAACAGCAGGTCCGTGCGCGGCTCACCGAGCACCCGGACCTGCGCTTGCGTCAGGGCGAACGCGCTGCACAGGAACGGGACGAAGAACGGCGACGAGACCGGGAGCAACGAAATCTGGCGCGTGCCACGCCGGTAGGCCCACGTCAGCAACCGCGCCACCCCCGGGAGGCGTCCCAGCCTGCCGGCGTGGGTCACGGCGGGGGAGTCGGCGTGCAGCTTCTTCAGCGGTGCGCCGTGCCACAACTGCACCACGACCGCGCCGGTGATGCCGAACCGGTTCACGTCGCCGAACCCGTGGGTGACGGCCACCAGGCCGGCGTGCAGCGTGGCCGCCAGACCCGCCTCACCGTCCCGGTCCGCCACAGTGTCGAAGCCGGCCGCACGGGCCGCCGCAGCCTCGGTGGCGGAGCCGGCCAGCCACACCAGCCGGGGCGGGACGGGCAGCATCCGGGCGGCCCGGGCGAAAGCCAGCGCGCCGTCGCAGGGACCGAATGCGCTGCCGATCACCCAGAGGCCCGGGTCGCGCTGAGTCACCCGTCCGCGCAGCGCCCCGACCAGGTAGCGCGGTGCCGCCAGCAGCTTGGTGAGGTTGCCTCGGGCGAAGCTGAAGCCGCCCTGAGTCCCCATGTCACCGAGGCTAGCAGCCGAGGCTGTCCCGGGCAGGAACGCTAGAATGCGCTCCTACCGGTGCAGTCCGGTCTGCCAGCCGACAGGGACGGGAGCGTAGTGGACAGCATCATTGGCAACATCGTGCTGGTCTTTGTGTTCATCCTGATCGGCGGCGTCTTCGCAGCGGCTGAGATGGCACTCATCTCCCTGCGCGAGGGACAGGTGCGTCAGCTTGCCACGCGCGGCAAGCGCGGCCACACGGTGGCCCAGCTCAGTGCCGATCCGAATCGCTTCCTCTCTGCGGTCCAGATCGGCGTCACCTTGTCCGGGTTCCTGTCCGCCGCCTTCGGTGGCGCCCTGCTGTCGGATGCGCTGGCCGAGGTGATGGTCGGCTGGGGGGTGCCGCTGGCCGTGGCCAGCCCGGTGGCTCTGGTCTTGATCACCGTGGCGATCTCCTACTTCTCGATCGTGATCGGCGAACTGGCCGCCAAGCGTCTGGCGATGCAGCGGGCCGAGAGTTTCGCGATGGCGCTGGCGCCGCTGATCAGTGCCATCGCTCGGGTCGCCAAGCCGGTGATCTGGTTCTTAGGGGTGTCGACGAACGCGCTGGTGCGGGTGCTGGGTGGCGACCCGACGGCCGGGCGCGAGGAAGTCACCGACGAAGAGCTGCGCTCCATGGTCGGGCTCAGCACCACGCTGGGCGACGAGGAGCGCCAGATCGTCGACGAAGTCTTCACCGCCGGCGACGTCAGCCTGCGCGAGGCCATGTTGCCCCGCACCGAGGTGGACTTCCTGGACGGTGACCTGCCCGCCTACAAGGCGCTTCGCACGGTCCAAGGCGGCGCGCACAGCCGCTACCCGGTGGTCGGGCAGGACTCCGACGACGTGCTGGGCTTCCTCCACATCCGTGACCTGCTCGAACTCGACCCAGTGCAGCGGAACGCCCCGATCAGCCAGCTCGTCCGACCGGTGCAGAGCCTGCCGCAGAGCATGAAGATCCTGCGGGCCCTGACCGAGATGCGCCAGACCAACAACCACCTGGCCATCGTCCGCGACGAGTACGGCGGAACGGCCGGCATCGTGACGATCGAGGACCTGGTCGAGGAACTGATCGGGGACATCACCGACGAGTTCGACGCCGAGAACCTGCCCAGGCTGCCCAATACCGACTCCTCGGTCGATCTCGATGGCCTGATGACGCTGAGTGACTTCGCCGACGAGTTCGGCTATCTGCTGCCCGAGGGCCCCTACGACACGGTGGCCGGTTGCCTGATGGCACAACTGCGCGCGCTGCCCACCCTGGACGACCACAGCGAGCTCACCCTGCTGCCGCTGGAAGGGACCGCGGGGGAGCCGACCCGCTTCGAGTTGCGGGTCACAGAACTCGACGGACGACGCGCCGCGCGGGTTCGGCTCACGAATCTCGGATCGGGCGATCGGGGCCAGTAGTCTGCTGACAGCCCCAACGCGGAGGTCAACGTGACACTGCAGGACCCGGACGGCTCGGTGCTGCTCACCTCGCCCGAGGTCGGTTCCCTGCTGACCGCGGCGGTTCAGCACGCCGGCGGGACGCTCGTCGATTGGACGCTGGATCACATCGACGCAAACCCGCCGCACTCGACGACGGCCACGTACTCGGCTGTCGTCGACTGGCCCTACGGTCGTCGCGACGAACTGCTGGGCGTCAGTGCCCGCGCCTCCGGCCCGGTGGCCAGCGATGCCGCGGCCGAGATCTTCGCCGACGGGGACCGCGAGGTTGCCGTGTGGCTCTATCCCCAGGATCCTGACCTGCCGGGACTCGCACGCGCCGCCTACGCCGAGTCGATGGCGGAGATCTGCAACGCGCAGCGCATCTTCGCCCAGCCGGTGGTTCCCGCCCAGCTGAACCTGCAGATGATCGGCTATCGGCCCCGGCGGCGCGCGGTCGTGAAGGTGACCGACACCCTCGGCGGTGAGGTCATCTACGTCAAGGTGCTGCGGGAACGGCTGTTCACCGATGTCGTCCACCGCCACGATCTGCTGCGCGCTGCGGGGGTGCCGATACCCCCCGTGGCTGCCACGACACCGGACGATCTGCTGATCCTCCGGGAACTCGGCGGCGTCCCGCTCGCCCGTGCCGTGTTCGACCCCACGGATCCGTGCCGCGCCGAGGACCTGATCGGACTGCTCGACACACTGCCCGCCAGCGTGCTGCAACTCGAGCGTCGCCCGCCGTGGAGCGACGCCGTGGCGCATTACGCCGGCATGGTGACCCAGGCGATGCCGTCGCTGGGGACGAAACTGGACTGGTTGACGAACCTGATCAGCCAGGGGCTGGCGTCCCTCCCACCGGGCAACGAGCCCACGCATGGCGACTTCCACGAGGGTCAGATCCACGTGGCCGGCGGCAGAATCGTCGGGATGCTGGACGTGGACACCGTCGGGCCGGGCCATCGGGTCGATGACCTCGCCTGCCTGGTCGCCCACCTGTCCACCATCCAGCGCATGAACCCGGCTCAGGAGGCCAGGATCCACCAGCTGATCCGAGCCTGGGTCCCGGTGTTCGACAGCCGCGTCGATCCCACCCAGCTGCGCCTTCGTGCGGCCGCCGTGATCATCTCCTTGGCCACCGGTCCCTTCCGTGGCCAGGAGCCGGACTGGGAGCGCGAGACCGCCACCATGGTCGGCTCGGCCGAGGCTCTTGTCCGTCAGGTGAGCTGACGCCGTGTATTTGGTCAGACCACACTCGGGAGCGGCCCCACGGCGCTAGGGTGAAAACCATGACCGACACGCCGTTACTGCTTGCCGGCGATTTCGCTGCCCCGACCCGCGCACAGTGGGAGGCAGAGGTCCTCAAGGTCCTCAACCGGCGACGTCCCGAAGGCAAGGAACTGTCCATCGATCAGGCCATGAAGCGGTTGCGCACCGTGACCGTCGACGGCCTGACCATCGAACCCCTCTACACCGAAGCGGCTGATCCGCTGGGTCTTCCCGGTGCGATGCCCTTCACCCGGGGCGCCACCGTCAAGTCCGGTGAGATGTCCGCATGGGACGTCCGAGCCCTCCACGAAGACCCTGAAGTCGCGTTCACCAACGCCGAGATCCTCGCTGACCTCGCCCGCGGTGCCACATCGGTGTGGCTGCGCGTCGGTGCGGACGGGATTCCGGCCGACCAGGTCGCTGCCGCCCTGGCTGGGGTCGATCCGTCGCTGGCACCCGTCGCCGTCAGCAGCTCCGATGACCAGGTCGCTGCCGCCAAGGCCTTGGTTTCCTTCTTCAAGGAAGCCGGTCCCGCCCAGGCGCGCGGCAACCTCGGGCTCGATGCCCTCGGTCTGGCTGCAGTGACCGGGGCAGCTCCGGACCTCACCCCGCACGCCGAATGGGTCAAGGCCGCCCTCGCCGAATTGCCCGGCGTCCGCGCGCTCACCGTCGACGTGCTGCCCTACGACAACGCCGGCGCCGGTGACGTCGACCAGCTTGCCTTCGCCATCGCAACGGGCGTCGCCTACCTGCGCGACCTCGAAGCTGCGGGGGTGGATCCCGCTGCTGCCTTCGCTCAGATCGAGTTCCGGGTGAGCGCCAATGCCGACGAGTTCCTCACCATCGCCCGGCTGCGGGCGCTGCGCCGCCTGTGGGCGCGCGTCGGCGAGGTCTCCGGCGTTCCCGCTGAAGCCCGGGGTGCGCAGCAACACGCCGTCACCTCGCTGCGGATGGTGACCCGCGACGATCCGTGGGTCAACCTGCTGCGCGGCACGATCGCCACGTTCTCCGCCGCCGTCGGTGGCGCCGAAGCGATCACCTGCCTGCCGTTCGACACCGCCCAGGGTCTGCCGGACAGCTTCAGCCGGCGGATGGCGCGTAACACCCAACTGGTCGCCGCCGAGGAATCCAACGTCGGTCGGGTGAACGATCCCGCGGGCGGTTCCTGGTACGTCGAAACCCTGACCGACCAACTGGCCGGCCAGTCCTGGAACGAGTTCCAGGCGATCGAGGCAGCCGGTGGCATGGTTGCGGCCCTGACCTCGGGGTTCATCGCCGAGAAGATCGCAGCCACCACCGCCGAGCGCACCAAGCGGCTGGCCACTCGCAAGCAGCCCATCACCGGCGTGAGCATGTTCCCCTTGAAGGACGAGCAGCCGTTGCCGATCAAGGCCCGTACGGTCTCGGTGGCCAACGGGCTCAAGCCGGTGCGCGACTCCGAGGTCTTCGAGGCGCTTCGCGACCGCGCCGGCGCTGCGGCAGAGAAGCCGAAGGTGTTCCTGGCCTGCCTGGGCGCCCGTCGTGACTTCGGCGGACGCGAGATGTTCACCTCCAACGTGCTGTTGGTGGCTGGCATCGACTTCCCCGAATCCGAGGGCGGCACGCCGGCGGAGATCGCTGCGGCAGCGGCGGCCTCCGGGGCCAAGATGGCCATCCTGTGTTCGTCGGCGAAGGTGTACGCCGCGCAGGCGATCGAGGTGGCCACCGCGCTGAAGGCGGCTGGGGTTGACGTGGTCTACCTCGCCGGCCGGAAGACAGAGATCGGCGCCGAGGACACCAGCGTCATCGACGGTGAAGTGTTCGACGGAATGGACGTGGTTGCCTTCCTGGAGGGCGCCCTGGACACGATTGGAGTGGCGAAATGACCGCCATCCCTGATTTCGCAGGCATCGAACTGGGTGCTCCCACCGTCTCCGCCAGCGGTCCCGTACCGTCCGGCGAGGGGTGGCTGACCCCGGAACAGATCCTGGTGCCGCCGCTGTACGACGAGTCGGCCTACGAGGGGCTGGACTTCCTCAAGACCTACCCCGGGATCCCGCCCTTCCTGCGGGGTCCGTACGCCACGATGTACGTCAACCAACCGTGGACGATCCGGCAGTATGCCGGCTTCTCCACCGCGGAGGAGTCCAACGCGTTCTACCGCCGCAACCTTGCCGCGGGCCAGAAGGGCCTGTCGGTGGCCTTCGACCTGGCAACCCACCGTGGCTACGATTCCGACCACCCGCGGGTGACCGGCGACGTGGGCATGGCCGGCGTGGCGATCGACTCCATCCTCGACATGCGTCAACTGTTCGACGGCATCCCACTGGACCAGATGTCGGTGTCGATGACCATGAACGGTGCCGTGCTCCCCATCCTCGCCCTCTACGTGGTGGCGGCCGAAGAGCAGGGGGTTCCTCCGGAGAAGCTGGCTGGGACGATCCAGAACGACATCCTCAAAGAGTTCATGGTTCGTAACACCTACATCTACCCGCCGGCGCCGAGTATGCGGATCATCTCCGACATCTTCGCCTTCACCAGCGCGCACATGCCGAAGTTCAACTCGATCTCGATCTCCGGCTACCACATGCAGGAGGCAGGGGCGACGGCCGACATCGAGATGGCCTACACGCTGGCCGACGGTGTGGAGTACATCCGTGCCGGCGAGGCCGTCGGCCTGAAGGTCGACCAGTTCGCGCCTCGGCTGAGCTTCTTCTGGGCGATCGGCATGAACTTCTTCATGGAGGTCGCCAAGATGCGGGCAGCCCGCCTGCTCTGGGCGCGCCTGGTGCGGCAGTTCGAGCCCAAGAACCCGAAGTCGATGAGCCTTCGGACGCACAGCCAGACCTCCGGTTGGTCGCTGACAGCCCAGGACGTGTACAACAACGTGGCGCGGACCTGCCTGGAGGCCATGGCCGCCACCCAGGGCCATACCCAATCGCTGCACACCAATGCCTTGGACGAGGCCATCGCCCTGCCGACGGACTTCTCGGCCCGGATCGCCCGCAACACCCAGCTGTTCATCCAGCAGGAGTCGGGCACCTGCCGGGTCGTCGACCCGTGGGCCGGT
>CAYUWV010000087.1:0-9331 GCA_964448385.1 uncultured Propionibacteriaceae bacterium
GACTCCTCGGCCCCTAAACCCGCTCGACCCACCAGATACGCAGAAGGGCCCGGCCGAGAGGCCGGGCCCTTCTGTACTGAGTCAGTCAGTACTGGGATCAGTTAATGACGGTGATGTTCGCCGCCTGCAGGCCCTTGGGGCCCTGCTGGGTGTCGAAGGAGACGCGGTCGCCCTCGTTCAGCGAACGGAAGCCGCTGGAGTTGATCGCCGAGAAATGGGCGAAGACGTCGGCCGAGCCATCCTCGGGAGCGATGAAGCCGAAGCCCTTGTCACCGTTGAACCACTTGACGGTACCTGTAGCCATGATGTTTCTCCTCTATGAAGAAGCGGAGCATCCGCGGTCGCGGCGCTCTCGTGATGCAGCTGCAATGAACGCTTCCCGCAAGGACTACCGACACTGGAAAACCAGCGGTTTAACCACAAGCAAACGAAGATCACCAACAACAACGCCTCAACGGTAGCAGCCAGACTGCAGGGGGACGAATCGGGGTGCGGACGGCTGCCGCCGTCCACCCTCAGCGACTCCTGGTTGTCACCTCGAAGATCAGGAGGGCGCCACGGCGCTCCACCTCGTCGGCGATCAGCGCCCGCACTCTCCCGGTGGTCTCAGGATCCGAGCAGCGAACCTCGACCGAACCGACTTCCAGGTCGGCGGCGGCAACCAACGCCAGGTAGTCGCCGACGCGCTCCTGCCACCATTCCTCGGGCGCCTCAGCCGGCGGCACGTCGATCGCGACCAACTGGCCACCGGTCCCCGGTAGGACGGCGGCGACCCGAACGGTCCGTCCGTCGTCCAGCGAGAGCTCCAGCGAGCCGCTGGTAGACCCGACCGACGCCGGAGAGCGGAAGATTCGCCACTGCACCAGCCAGTTCGCCACCTCCCGGCGCAACACCGTCCACAGCGCGGGGTACCGCACGCCCCGCTGGCGGTCCAGTCGGCGGGCCTGGGCCCGGGCGGAGTAGGCACCGACCACCCCGACCCCCCAGAACAGGAACTGGGTCGCCATCGCCCACCGGAACGCGGTCAGCGAGTAGCCGCCGAGCAGGTCCAGCACCACCCCGACGACCAGGATGTTCACCAGCCCGGCGAAGAACCCGCCCACGATCACCACGCCGCTGGCGGTCCCGATCTGGTGGAGCGGGTTCGAGGCCCGGGCCACGTCGAAGCCGATCCCCGACCCAGGGCCGGAGGCAGCCATCCCGACCATCAGGACGACCAACAGCCACACGGGAGCCTGCCCCGGCCACAGCACCACCGCCAGCCACGGCACCGCGACCATGATCGACACCAGGAGCGCGAGGTTGGTGCGTTGCAGCGGGGCCCGTCGGCTGAGCAGCCCGACCAGTGGAGCGAACGGCACGCCGGCCAGCACGAGCACGAGGAACAGCCCCGCCGCGACCGGCTGCGGGTAGCCAAGGCCGTGAAGCAGGAACGGGTAGCCCCACATCAGCGCGAACACCATCCCCCAGAAGGCGCACATCCAGTGGATCCAGAACGCCAACCGGGTTGCCGGCACGCGCAGCACGTCCGCGAGCTGCTGTCTGACGCCCGTGTCCGGACCAGCCTTCACCTCGGGGGCACCCGGTGGGGCGTTGCGCAGCAGGATCAGGACGACCGCCGCGACGACGGCGGAGACCAACCCGGCCGCCACGAACGACGTCGTCCACCCGGCCACCCCAAGCAGGGCGGCGAGCGGGATCGAACTCAGCAGCTGCCCGGACTGACCCAGCATCCCGGTCAGTTGGTTCAGCACCGGGAGGCGACCCGGACTGAACCAGGCCGGCAGCATCCGCAGCACGGCGGTGAACGTCATCGCATCACCGGCGCCCACCAGGATGCGGGCGATGATCGCCGAGACAACGCTGGTGCTGAACGCCAGGTCCAGCTGCCCGATGCACATCAGCGCGGCGCCGCAGCCCACGACCAGTCGCGTGCCGAATCGGTCCGCCAGCACCCCGACCGGCACCTGCATCGCGGCATAGGTCAACAACTGGACCACCACGAACAGGCTCACCAGGGAGGCCCCGGCAGAGAATCGCTCCGTGGCCAGCACGCTGGCCACCCCGAAGCTCGTCCTCTGCATCACCGCAGCCGTGTAGGCGAGGACGCCCAACGCCCACATGAACCAGGCGCGGGGCGAGTCGACGGGAGATCGGGTCACGGCAGCACTCTGGCACGAGAAGTGCAGCCCAGGGACACAACCCTGACCTCACGGTCGCGAACCCCAGTCGGTTTGCTCAGGCGTGTTTGTCTACGACTGGGCTGGTTGAACAGACCAATCCGCTGGCTCGTCGTCGGTGTCGGCCTCGGCGATCACCTTCGTTGGTTGCACCTTGCCCGGCTGGTGGTGTTGCGGCGCGTAGACGGTGTAGACCTGCATCGGCTCGTCCCCGATGTTCGTGATGTTGTGCCAGCTGCCAGCCGGAACCAGGACACACCATCCGTCAGTAACCTCCTGGTCGAAGGTCAACTCGTCCTTGCTGGGTCCGATCTGGGCCCGGCCGCGGCCACCGTCGAGGCGGATGAACTGGTCGGTCTCGGGGTGCTGCTCCAAGCCGATGTCGCCGTCGACCGGAATCGACATCAGGGTGACCTGAAGGTATTTGCCGCTCCAGGCAACGGTGCGGTAGTTCGTGTTCTCCAGCGTTTCGGTCTCCAGGTCGAACGCCTGGGGACGGGGGCCGATATCTGTGATGCTCATGATTTCGACCCTAGTCGCGCCGTCTCTGGGTCGGAGGCGAACGGGCCATTCAGCCGTCCGGTTCCCCGATCCTTTCTCACGCCTGAGGTTTACGCTTGAGGTAGGGCGCACGCCCCCGGGGCGCGGCTGCCCTTCACAAGGGGGTGGGGACGATGTCGGAACTCCAAGGCCGTGAGAACACCGGTCACCGGCTCATGCTCTGCGCGGATGCCTTCCTCTTCAGCGGTGCGTTGTTCATGCTGACCGAGGGTCTGATGGGCATCGTGGTCGCGCTCACTGGGCCCGCAGTTCGCATTCCGGAGTGGCTGGAGTTCGCCGGGATCTTCCTGATGCTGGGGTCCCTGGTCGCCGGCGCGGTGACCGCCTGGCGGGTGCACGGGCGCGCCTGGCAGCGGAACTCGTGGATCGGCCTGCTCGTAGGGGTGGTGGCCGGCGGAGCGGCCATGGACCTCTTGATCATGGCGATCGCCGCCTTCGGCCGGTTCATTCCGAGTCCCGTGCCGGACGAGGGTCCCTGGGGATTGGTGATCGTGATGGTAATCGCGGTGCTGGCCTTCCTGGCCGTGCCGCTCGTCGACGCGATTCGCGACCTCGTCCCGGGCCGACGCTCGCACGTCAGGATTGACGCGCTTCGCCTCGGGGCGTTCGCGGTCATCGTCGCCCTCATCGCGGGGACGGTCGCGGTCGGCTTCCAGCAGGAGAGCGAGCTTGGGGAAGCCGGGCTCTTCATGGTGCTGCTCGCTGCGCCGGCGGCGGTCGCCGTGCTAGTCATGGACCTGTTCGAGGGGTGGCGGTCGAAGCGGGACGCCGCCGCGCGATCGTCCGTCCGTCCCTAGCGGCGATCGCCGGCAGGGACGCGGCGCCTCGGGTGATGCTGCGCGTGCAGCGTGGGATCGAGGGCCGACGGCACTCAGCAGGTGACGTGCAGGATCGCGCGAACATTGCGCCGATCGAGTGCCTCCACCAGTTCACAGGCCCTGTCCGTGGGCAGGGCGATGAGTTCGATGCCTCGCTTGGCCGCCTCGTCCTCGACCTCGGGCAGGACGGGCAGCGCGCCGTCCACGCCCGTGCCGACGATCAGCTGCCGTCCGCCCCAGGGGATGTCTTCCGCCAACGACAAGGGAGTGTGCCCAAAGCCGCCCCGGAATGGCTTGGACGCCGCCTTGTTCCGCTTGCGCAGCTCGCCGCGGTCGATCACCACGTCGTGGGTGTATTCCGTGCCGTCGACCTCGACGCTGCCGAACCCGAGGAGTCTCGCCTTCATCGTGTGTCCTCCCGCAAATCGCAACAATTCGACGATACTCCCGCACCGCCCGCTGGCGGCAAGGCCAGACGCATGGTCGAAGGGGGGCCGAGCGCCTCATGACGGCGTTTCGTGCCCGTCCGCTCCGACCAGTCGGTAGCTGCCGGCGAAGACCCGCTCGGGCACCAGCCATTCGTTGCCGACAGGATCGCGAACCACCCAGTCGCCGGCCCCGGCGCGCTGGCCACCTTCGAGGCTGGCGATCATCTCCCCAAGGTTGGCACGTCGGGCGGTGACCCGGCCGACCCGGCGCCACCGGTCCGCCTCTATATGGGCGTGGGTGGCCCGGAACACGCTGCCCGCGACGGTGCGCTCGCCGCCCATCGGGTCGACCACCAGCCAATCCCCGGGCTCGCCCCGCATCTTGGCGCCGCCAGCGGTGGTCCAGCGATGAGCTGCGTTCAGCCTGGTCGCGCGCACCTGACCCACCCGTTCGTAGGTCGCCCACGTTGCCTCGTCGGCTCGCACCGAGCGGTAGCCGAGCGCGCGTAGCTGGCTGAGCGTGTCGATGACGCCGGCTTCGGTCTTGCGTCTCGCCTCGGCGGGCAGATCCGCCCAGGCCACCAGGTTGGGGTGGGTCCGGGCCGTGTCGTTTCGCTCCCCCTGTCGCCAGCCGGCGGCCCGGTAGTGGGCGACCCAGGAGGCGTGCTCGAGCTCCGCCAGGCGGCTCAACTCCTCCTCGCCCAGATCGAAGAAGCGCCGGCCGCTGCTGATCCTGGTGTCGTCGTCGTCGGCGTCGTTCGGAGGGGTCGACAGGCCGGGTTCTCCGGTGGTGGGACGCCACGTCCGTCCGATCTCTCGGACCGACCGCAGCGCGTTCTGCACTTGACGACGGTTCGACTCGCGGTAGAACTCCGGCAACTCCTCCCAGCTGAAACCGGCCAGCGTGGCATCCGGGAAGCGCCTCCGGTACCGCTCGTGGACGGCGCGGGCGGCCCGTTCCCAGCCATCCTGAGCCTTCCCGTCGCGCGCGGCGAGAGCGTAGCCGAACCCGTACAGCGATCCCAGCGCAGGCTCCGCGGCGATGCCGGTGAGGCTCGGGTCGGGTTCCAGGATCAGGCAGTCGGGATGCCGCAGCGCCACGCGAGTCCCGATCCGAGCGGCGTCGCTGGTGATCACGACGGCGATCGTCGCCTCGCCGGCCGGCGTCCGCTCGTCCAGCAGCTCCAACACGGGCTCGGCGGCGGGTGCTGCGGTGATCGTCCGGACGGCCACCGGGTCGCTGGCGAAGCGGCTCTGCCGCAGCACATGATCGGCCAGCAGGGCGTCCGCGTCGGGATCGATCAGCGTGACCGTGGCGAGCCCGGCCTCGCCCACGAACTCCAACTCCCGGCCTCGCTGCGAGAACTCGGTCAGCAAGGCCAGCGTGAGCGGGGAATTGCCGACCAGGACCAGCTCGCGCAACGCCGGACGCAGCTCGCCAATGCGTTCGAGAATCGCGTCGGCCGTCTCTTCGTAGAGCCCGATCGCGTCCACGGCCAGCTGCGGGTCGCCGATGAAGCCGCGACGCCACTCCTCGGCATGCCACGGATCGTCCACCCGCACCACCACCGTCAGCTGCGGCGCGGACGCGGTGCCACCGTCCGGCCCCCCGGCTGACCGCGCCAGGATCTCGCGCAGCGCGTGCGCCCGCGCCCGATTCCGTCCCTCGTCGGCCGAGAGCAGGTAGACCCGGCGGATCCTCGAGCTGATCCCGTCGAGGAGGTCGCCGGGCCGGTCCAGGTCGGAGGTCAGCACGATGGCCCCCAGCGCCCGGGCCGTCCGGACGGATTCCCGGCCGGGATCGCTGGTGAAGATGACCGTCCGGTCCCCCGGCGACTGGTCGTTGACGATTCCGCCCACGAGCCCGATCGCGTCATCGTCCAGTCCCACGATCACGACCAGCCGGCGGGCCAGCCGCACCGCCAGCCGATCCAGCTGTCCGCGCGACACCGACAGCAGGACGGAGAGGAAGCCGGCCGCCGTCGCCGACAGCGCCGCCATGCGGGCCACGTGCAGGCCCAAGGGAACCACTCCCCCACAGCCGCCGCTGGCGAACGGGTTCTCGAAACCCCCGACGAACAGCACCAGGACGGAGATCACCGCCTGCCAGAACCAGGGACCGTCGGCGTCGCACGGCAGGTAGGCGGCCAGCCCGAGCGGGATAGCCGAGGCGGCCCCGAAGCTGCCCGCCAGCAGGGCCGTCCGGCCAGCGTCCACTCCATGGCTGGCGGAGTAGCTGGCGAACGTGGCGACTGCCACGCCGAAGACCACCGTCATCGCCCACGACGACCTGGGGTCGACCAACCAGGCCGCCCAAGCCGGAGCTGCCACCGCCAGCTGAGGGACGGCCGCCGCCGCCATCAGCCAGCCCAGCAAGGCCAGATACACCCCGCCCACCAGGTAGGTGAGGCGGCGGGCCAGCCGTGGGTCCACTCTGCGGCGCCGCATCGTCGGCCGGTCAGCCGGGCGGCTGGGTAGCGAACCAGTCGGTGTACTTGGCCGGGTAGTCGGTCATCACCACATCGGCCTTGATGTCGCGTGCCGTGGCCCACTGGCGCGGATCGTTGAGCAGCCAGACGACGACCTTCAACCCGGCAGCGCGCAGGTCGGCGACGTAGCCCTTCGAGGCCACACCCTGCTCGACGGCCACTCCCCAGAGCCGGTCGCGGGTGAGCGTCGACGCCGGAATCTCACGACCGGAGATGAAGAGCATGGTCGGGAGGGTCTTGTCGATGGCCCGGATCTTGGCGAGCCGCTCGCGGCTGCCTGAGGTCACCACGGCCCGATCACGCAACCCGTTGGCGGTCAGCACCTCGACGAAGTCCCGGGCCTGCTTGTCACTCTGGTCGGCCTTCACCTCGACGAACACCCACGCCGTGGGAGAAGCCGCGGCGATGGCCTCCATGGCGTCGGGGTAGGTGGGGATCGGGTAGCTGCGCTTGTCGGCGGCGGTGGGCTTGGAGCGGCAGGTGGCGCTGAGTACCTTCCAGCTGGTCTTCGACACGGCGATCTCCTGACCGCCGCAGTCGAGTCCCTTGGTGGCCTGTTCGTCGTGGACGAGCACGGCGACGCCGTCGGAGGTGTAGCGGACGTCTGTCTCCACCGAATAGCCGTCGCGGGCCGCGGCCTCCATCGCCTGCTGCGTCTCAAGCTGGTGCACCTCCTGACCGCCGCGATGCGCCATCACCGCCAGGGGACCGCCCTTCGGCGGACTCGGCGGCTTCGACGCGGAGGTGCTCGGGGTCGGCGACGTCGTGGCGGGCGGGGTGGTGGTCGTCGGCGTCGTCGCCGACGTGGCAGTCGATCTCGAGGTCTGCCCCGGCGTGGTGGGCGGCGGCGCCGACGTCAGGCGGGGCTGGAACCACGCGAAGGCCAGCGCGCCGCTGACGACGGCCGCCGCGACGACCCCCGCCACCGCGAGGATCAGCCGACGACGTGGCGGGTCCCACCACGCAGGCTTGGGAGACCGGGTCGGCGTCCAGCTTTCGGGGGTTGGCTCGGCGAGGGAGCTCGAGGGTCCCACCTCATCAGGCGTCGGGGTCGGCGGGCCAGCAGAGGCCTGAGGAGCCAGGATCTCCCCGATGGTGGCGAGCAGCCTGGAGGTGTCGAACGTCACCGGATCGAGTGGGACGGCTTGGCGCCTCGACAGCGCGGCCAGATCCTCCGGCAGGGCCTCCGGGCGCGGCATCGCCGCCCCGTCCACCAGGATCGGGATGACCCGGACCCCGCGGCCCAGCGCTGTCGAGATTTCCAGCCGCACGAAGTCAGCCGGGTCGTCGATGCGGCGCTGTCCTGTGGCGTCGGTGATCTCGAGCCACTGGCGGCCGATCAGGGCGAGCAGGATGTCGCAGGAACCAACTGCCTGGGTCAACCGTTCGACGAAGTCGTCGCCGGGATTGATGTTGTCGACGTCCTTGAAGACCTGGTCGGCGCCGAATCGCGAGATCATCACCTCGTACAACTGACGCGCCGGCCAGGCCGTTTCCTGACGCCGGTAGCTGATGAAGATCCGACCTTGTGGGGCGGCCGCCATGGGCGGAGTCTACCCACAGGCCTGCCAAGAATCAGCGGTACCCCGAGGCGTTCAATTACCCACAGGGAGCCCCCGGGGTCAGCCCGTTCAGCCTTGATGAGCGTTTGTTGAGCCCATGGTGAGCGCCGCACGGACACTGGCGTCATGGCCACCGCCATCGCCACGTACGTCCAGGCCCGCGACCCGATCTCTCGCGCGGGCGTCGCCGCTGAGTTGAGGACGCGGCCAGAGGTCCGCGTCGTGGAGAGCGTCGCCCAAGCAACCGTCGCCGTTCTCGTCGCTGATTCCGTCGACGCGACCACGACCCACGACCTGCGGTCGCTCACCAAGGATCACCACCCGCGGTTGATGCTGATCGTCACCTCGGTGGACGATGCCGCCCTGGTCATGGCCGCTGAGGCCGGCGCTTCCGGGCTGCTGCGTCGCGGCGACGCCACTGCGGACATGCTGGTCCGCACGATCATCAAGGTGGCCGCGGGCGAAGGAGAAGTGCCGCCTGACCTGCTCGGCCGACTGCTGGAGCAGGTCGGACGGCTGCAGCGCCAGGTGTTGGCCCCTCGGGGCCTGACCTTCACGGGCCTTACTCCTCGGGAGGCCGAGGTGGTGCGCCTGGTCGCCGACGGCCTCGACACTCGCGAGATCGCGCTGAAGATGTGCTACAGCGAACGCACGGTCAAGAACGTGCTGCACGACCTGATCACCCGTCTGCAACTTCGCAACCGCACCCACGCAGTGGCCTACGCCGTCCGCGAGGGCCTCATTTGATCAGGCGCTCACCAACGGGTCGGGCAAAGCGGTTGTCTGCCCGCGATGCGATGGGTAAGTATTGGCTCGGCGGCAGAGACATCGAAGCAAGCGCTCCGAGTTGCTCGTTGCGGAGGTGATCGGCGATGGAACGGATCTGCGAGGACTGCGGCGAAGCCAATCCCAGCGACGCGGAGTTCTGCCGCAACTGCAACGCTTTTCTGGCTTGGGACCGCACGAGCCTGAGCCGGACGGCCAGCGAGCGGACGCCACCGCCTACAGTCAATGCGGCACCGGCGGCAACCGGGTCAACCCCCATCGGTCAAGCCGCCCAACCGCTGCCAGACGAACCTCGCCAGGCGGCCCCCACCCCGGGGTACGCCACGGCAAACCCCGTTGATCGGCGGGTCGACACCTCGCACCAACGGGCAGCCAACGACGGCTTGGGCGCGCGCGACACAGCGACGTTGAAGGCCTGCCCGCATTGTGGTTACGGCAACCCCACCACTGTTCGCTTCTGCATCCGGTGCGGCAACAGCTTCGCCGCCGCCGGCCCCCCCACTTCGA
>CAYUWV010000088.1:0-1415 GCA_964448385.1 uncultured Propionibacteriaceae bacterium
GGTGCTGTGGCAGCGAAGCCTGGTGCCGGGTTCGGCGTCCGTGATGACCATGGGTGAGCCGGAGTTCGGCACCGGAGTCGCCTTCGTCGGGCACGGCCACCTGGCGGGGGGTTCCGAGACCAGCGTCACCGACCTCGTCGACGACCCGAATCGCCGCCCTGATGTCACCGCGGACTTGCGCGCGGAGGCCGCGGTGTTGGTGGTCGGGGGCAGGCAGGTCCAGGGTTTCACGGTCAACGGCACCTCGCCCGGACCAACGATCCGGGCCAGGCAGGGCCAGTTGGTTGAGGTCACGTTCACTAATGGCTCCGTGCCCGGGGGCGCCACCCTGCATTGGCACGGCATGGATGTTCCCAACGCGATGGACGGCGTGGCCGGCGTCACCCAGGACGCGGTGGGGGTAGGCGAGTCGTTCACATACCGCTTCATCGCGAACCGCGCCGGCGCCTACTGGTACCACTCCCACCAGATCTCCCACAACCAGGTCATCGGCGGACTCCTGGGCGCCGTCATCATCGACCCCGTACCAGACCCTGCCTCCGCCGCTGTCGAGGTGGTAGCCCTGGCCCACACCTACGGCGGAGTCCGCACCATCAACGGCCTGGCCGCGGACCTGCGCGCCCGCGCCGAGCCGGGGGACCAGGTCCGGATCCGGGTGATCAACACTGACAACGCCACCTTGCCGGTGTGGTCCGCACAATCCCTGAAACTGACGGGCATCGACGGGGCCGACGTGAACGACCCGGCTGCCGTCTCTGGGGTCATGCTCGGCGTCGCCGCCGGTGGTCGCGCCGACGTCCTCGTCCAGGTGCCGAGCAGCGGCGCGGCCCGCGTCCAGCTCTCCAAGGCGACCGCTGTCATCGTCGGTCCGGACGCGGCGGACGCCCCGCTGCCAACCCAACCGTCGGCATGGCTCGATCTCCTCTCCTACGGAAAGCCGACCAGCACCGGCCTGGACCCCTCGCGCGTCGACCGGAGTTTCAGCTACACGATGACCCAGCAGCCGGGCTTCGTGATGGGCCGTCCCGGGGTGTGGTGGGCGATCAACGGTCAGCTGTACCCCCACGTGCCGATGTTCATGGTGCGTCCCGGCGAGCTGGTGGCCGTGCACTTCGACAACGCGACGACGCAGACTCACCCCATGCACCTGCACGGCCACCACCTGCTCGTCGTGGCCCGCAACTCCGTGCCCGCCTCCGGCAGTCCGTGGTGGACCGACTCCCTCGATGTGCTGCCCGGGGAAACCTACGACGTCGTGTTCCAGGCGAACAACCCTGGCGTCTGGATGGACCACTGCCACAACCTCGACCACGCGAAAGACGGCATGGTCACCCATCTGGCCTACGAAGGGGTCACCACCCCCTTCCTGCTGGGCGGCGACCACCACAACGAACCGGAGTAGCGCAGGTTCGCCC
>CAYUWV010000088.1:1515-9250 GCA_964448385.1 uncultured Propionibacteriaceae bacterium
CCGGAGTAGCGCAGGTTCGCCCCGAGTTGCGCAGCTCCGCCCGAAGCACCTTCGCCCGGAGGAGCGCAGGCCGACGCCTAGAACCCGTGGCGGCTCCGGCTCGCCTGCTCCTGGGCTCGGAACAGCCCGAACCGGGGCAGGAACTTGTCCCAGTCGATGCTGTGGGCGTCGATCTCCGGACCGTCGATGCAGGCGTGCTTGCGCACCAACCGGTCGCCCTCGGTGACCGGGACCATGCACGCACCACACATGCCGGTGGCGTCGACCATGATCGAGTTCAGGCTCGCCACGCACACCACGTTGTAGGGCTTGGTGAGGTCCGAGACCGAGCGCATCATCAGCGGTGGCCCGATGGTGACCACCTCGGCGATCGGCCGGCCCACGCCGTCGCGGGCTGCGATCAGCAGCCGCTCCAGCGGGGTGGTGACGAAGCCCTGGACTCCCACAGATCCGTCGTTGGTGGCGTAGATGACGTCCAGTTGCTCGCCGTACTCCGCCTTCAGCCGCCCGATGCGTTCATCGGATCCGTCCCAGAACATCAGGTCGGCGCTGCGGAAGCCCGAAATGAGCGTGACATGGTTGCCCAGCCTGAGGTGCTCCCGCATGATCGGGTAGACCGGCGGCAGCCCAAGGCCGCCGGCGGTGAACACCACGGTGGAACCGTCCTCGTAGCGGTGCAGGTCGCTGGGACGGCCCAGCGGCCCTGCGATGCCGGCGATCGCCTGGCCCACGCGCATCGTGTTGAGCTCGAGAGTGCTGGTGCCCATCCCCTGCACGACGAGGGTGATCGTGCCCTTCTCCGCATCCCAGTCGGCCAGCGTGAGCGGAATCAGCTCCCCGTCCGCCACCGGCAGAACTCGGACGAACTGGCCGGCCCGTGCCGACCGGGCCACCACCGGAGCCCGCACAGTGAACTCCTCGATGCCCAGGCTGAGGTGCTGCTTGGCTACGACAACCGGCAATTCGCACGCCATCTCGGTGTAGGCGAGCGCCCGCGCCACCTGCTCCCTGACCTCGGTCGGGTCGAGGTCGCCCAGCGTGCCGATGATTTCGCGGGCCGCCGACTGACCGTCCCCGGCCGCACGGATGGCCGTCGACCCACCGCGAGCCGCATCCCCGCCGGTATAGACCCCAGCCAGCGTGGTCTCCTTGGAGTCCTGGTTGGTTTGGACGATGGTCCCAACCGAGGACACCGACAAGCGCGGTTCGGAGTCCTTGATGATCGGGTTGGCCGAGTTCCCCAGTGCCATGATCACCAGATCGGCAGGCAGGGACGTGGTGCGCCCGGTGGGAACCGGACGGCGGCGGCCGGACGCGTCCGGTTCTCCCAGCCCCATGACCTCCACCGTCGCACTGGTCACGAAGTGGGTCTGCTCGTCACCGTTGAACTCGATCGGCGAACGCAGTACTGCCAGTTCGATGCCCTCTTCGAGAGCATGTTCGAGTTCCTCGACACGGGCGGGCATCTCGCTGCGGGTCCGTCGGTACACGATCGTGACTTGGCCGCCCAACCGGCGGGCGGTGCGGGCGGCGTCCATCGCGGTGTTGCCGCCGCCAATGACGAGCACCTGCTTGCCCGCGGTGGCCGGCAGCGGAGTCTCGTGGTCGGTGCGGTTGGCCTGCATCAAGTTCACGCGGGTGAGGAACTCGTTGGCCGACATGACGTTGAGCAGGTGCTCACCCGGCACGTTGAGGAAGCGCGGCAGGCCGGCGCCACTGCCGACGAAGGACCGGGCGAACCCGGCTTGGCGCAGCTGTTCCAGGGTCGCGGTCTTCCCGACCACGAAGTTGGTGACGAACCTCCCGCCAAGGAGGCGGATCTTCTCGACCACGTCGTCGATCAACTGGTTGGGCAACCGGAACTCCGGGATGCCGTAGCGCAACACCCCGCCCAGGGCGTGGAAGGCCTCGAACACCGTCACCGGGAAGCCTTCTGCTGCCAGCAGGTAGGCGGTGATCAGCCCGGACGGACCCGAGCCGACGATCGCAATCGGCGGACGGGTGGCGGTGCGCCAGGGATCGTGAAGGCCTGCCAGACGCGCCCTGGCACCGTTGGGGTTGGCGAGCTTGTCCCACTCGGGCAGAAACCACTCCAGCTGGCCGATGCTCATCGACTGCTTGTGAATGCACATGCCCTGGCACTGCAGCTCTTGGGGACAGACCCGTCCGGTGACGTTCGGCAGGGGATTGCACGACTCCAGCATCTCCAGCGCCTCACGGAACTTGCCGTTGCCGATCAGCTCGAACATCTGGGGGATGTGGATCTTCACCGGGCAGCCGCCCTGGGGTTCGGCGTGGCCGGCGATCAGGACCCCGAGTTCGCAGGGCGCCTCAGCGCACTGCTTGTCCCGCAGCGCCTCCAGCCAGACGAACAGCTCGACGTCACGTCGGGTGAAGCCGAGATCCATGTAGCCGAGGAAGCCCTTGTTGACCAGCTCGAAGTCCTCCGAGCGGTCCTGCGGCTCCCGAATGTAGGGTCCGATCGCGCTTCCGGCGGGCCAGTGCTGCGACAACCCGGCAAACATCGGATACTGCTTCGACAAGTGGCTGTCGAGGGCACGGACGAACATACGCTTCTTGCCCAGGGGGAGCTGCCAGAGGAACCGCATCAACACCCGGCTGGCGTCATCGTCTCGGCTCAGCACGTTCCACAGCTGCCAGGTGAACTCGGAGCTGAGCTCGGGTTGCTGGAATTCCCAGGCAACCGCCTCCATCCCGTCCGCGGTGAACAGCTCGCGGAAGGCGCGTGGATCAGCCACCAGTCGCCGCTCGAGCAGGCCCAGCTGGTTGGTGAACGACGGCGTGGTCATTGGATGATCTCCGCGTCGCAGGTGGCCTTGACCCGGGTGATCCTGGCCGCCAGGTCCGCGTCCACCTCCAAGCCCTCCAGCGCGTCCGGACGCATCCGTCCGACGGTCTTGGGCACCCCGTCGACCACGATGGTGGCCTTCTCGAACAGCTGCGGCAGTTCCTGGTAGCACGTGGCGCAGTCATTACACCGGGGGATGTCCACCTCGTCCAGCCAGATCGGTCGCTCGGCTGCGGCGGTCACGGCCGCCGGCGCCGCAGCGGCCTGAGCGTCCATCAGTCCGCCGAACCCGAGACCCAGCCGAAGCGGCCCGCCGGCTGGTGCCTCGCTGGAGGTGGCCAGGTCAGCCATCGCTTTGGCGATCACATCGAGTGCCGACTCGCGCGAGTCCAGCGCTTCGCTGTACTTGGCGGCCCAGGCTTCAACCTCGACGCGGTGCTGCACCGACAACATGGCCTCCGACCTGCCGTCCAGGAACTGCAACGTCCGCCAGTACCGCCGGCGATCCTCCACCAGGGCGACGATGCTCGCCGAGCAGGCCATCTTGACCAGACGGCCGCTTCGATCCGTGGTGAACACGAACGGGACGCGTGCGGTTCGCTGCTCGGCCGGCAACTCCACGAATTCCGCGATCGGCAAGGACAAGTCCTCCTCGTGGGCGGCCAGCCACCGGAACTGCTTGGCGAACCGCTGCTCTCCGATCGCGAAGTCGGCGGGCGTGAGCGGCATCGTCTTCAGCTGGAGCGCCCCGCGGGCGTCGCGGTAGGGCAACGTGGTGGTGACCCACAGGCCGTCCGGATCGGGATTGCCTTCAAGGCTGAATCGCTGCGCCAGCGTGGTGCCCCGCCGGGGATCGTGGGTGAACAGCGGGCTCACCCGGCTCTCGACGGCCAGCCGCGAGCGTGCGGTCGCCATGTCCTCGGCCATCCCGTTCTCGGTGTCGCAAGGGGCGTAGGCGATCATCAGCGCGGCGCCCTGGTTGTAACCCAGCAGGTCAGCGCTCGCCCGCAGGAAGTGACCGTGGTAGGCGGTGGCCACGGAGCACACATAGACGCTGGGGTGGAAGGAGGCCAACAGGCCGATCTCCTTGCGGGACTCCTGCTTGCCCGCATGGGCGCTGCCGTGGCGGGCCAGGTCGGCGTCCTGGCCGGCGAAACTCGCCGTCGAGGCCTGGCCGCCGGTGTTGGAGTAGCCACCGGTGTCGAGCACGAGCGACTTGATCGGAGTGCCGCCGGCCAGCACCCGCGACATGGCCCCAAAACCGATGTCGAAGGCGGCCCCGTCGCCGCTGATGGTCAGCACGATGGGGATCAGGGCACGCTCTGCAGGGGTGAAGTCACGCCAGGAGAGGGTGCTCAGGGCGGCTTCGTGGACGGTGGGATCGTAGGTGCCGTCCAGCAGCAGTCGCGCTACCCGGAGTGCCCGTACCTCGTCGACCAGTCCGGAGACCAGGCCTTCGAAAATGCCGACGGCCAACGGCTGGGCGTCCTGGAACAGGCCGTTCACCCACGGGTCGAGGTAGGGCGAGAACGGCATGGTCGAGGCGTACACACTCGAGCAGCCGGTCGAGTTCGCGATCACCGTCGACGACGGTCCATTGCCGGTGGGCCCGGACTCGTAGAGGTAGAGCCGACGCTCGAGCTCTGCCACCGTGTCGCTCACCCGCGAACGCCGGGAGCTGGTGGCCGAGAGCGAGTCCTGCAGCGCCGTCAACCGGGCCAGGGTGTCCTCCAGCGACCGGAGGTGGGCAGCCGTGCGGTCTTCGCCGATGCGGTGACTCAGCGAGTTCAGCAGGTGAATCGCGGTCACCTCGCCGCAGCCCCGGCAGGCGCCATGGCCACCGGTCATCGAATAGTAGTCAGACCGGTTCAGCAGGATCCGCTTGATGTCGCCGCCCGGTGCGGTGGCGTCCTTGGTCAGTCGCTGCGGTGTTTCAGGCAGCTTGGTCAGGCGCTCGAACCGGGCCTCGAGTTCGTCCAGCAGCCGGTCGTCCTGTTCCACCGGGGCCAGCGCGTTCGGTCCGCAGACCTCGATGCACTGGAGACAACCGGTGCATTTCCACGGGTCGATCACGGCAGAGAACAACGCCCCGGTGCCCTGCTGCTGCTTCTCCAGCGCATCGAACAGCGGACGGGTCCGTGCCACAGGGAACGCTGCCAGGGCAGTCAGGATCCCGTCGAGCTGATGGGTGGGCAAGGCCTCGACGGGCCGGACGGCGGCGGCGTCACGGGCGATCACGGCGAAAGAGGTGTCAGCCGTGTCGTCACGAAAGCGTCGGCGGATCTCGTCGGACCACTGTGGCACGAAGCCGTACCACGCGGCACGCTCGCCCCCGGCGGTCACCGCGGCGTCGATCGCTGCTCCCAACAGGTCGCTGATGTCGTGCCCGGTGTTCGGGATCGCGTTGTCGGGGCAGGCCAAGGCGCACTCCATGCACCCGGTACACGCCGCCGCGTCGAACACCGGGATCGTCCGACGGAAGATCCCCTTGTTCTTGGCCGCGCCGGTACCGACCGGCATGAACAGACCGGTGCCGGGCAGGACGGGTGCTTCGTCGATCGTGCCCTCTCGTAGCGGACGCGCGAGGATCTCCTCGAAGTACCCGGGGTCGAACAGCCCGCTGCTGCGTTCCTGGGTCACCGACGGCGTCATCGACAACGACAGGGCTGCCTTCCTCCCGACGCGCAGGGGCTCAGCCTCGACAGTCTCGAAGGCAGGATCGGCGTAATCGACGGCGACCGCGCCCATGCCATCACGGATGACGGCCATGTTGGCCTCGATGACGGTGCTGCCGCGACGTCCGAACTTGTTGGCCAGTTCCGAGCGGACCTGGGCCTCGACCTGCGTGGGGGACCCGCCCCGGGCCACCCCGTCAACGTGACCGATGATGGCGCCGATGAAGGCGATGCCCATCATCCGGGTTTCCAGCTGCGGGTTCGGGGCGTGGGCGCGCGCGATCGCGAAGGCGTCGAGCACCAACAGCCGGATGCTGCGTTCCCGGATCGCCCGCCGAGCATGCGCAGGCAGGTCACGCCACACGTCGAGGGGCTGCTTGTCGGACTGCATGATCAGGGTTCCACCGTGTACCAGCCCCTTCAGGGGGTTGGTGTGGGAGAAGACCTGGTGGTCCGGGGCGATGACGACTTCGACGTCCTCCAGTTCGGCGTTCGTGAGCAGGACCGGTTCGGGGGACAGCGTGATGTAGTAGTTCGTGGCAGCCCCGGACTTCTCTGAGCCGTACTTGGGTGCCGACTTCGAGTGCATTCCGAGCAGTGAGGCGAGCAGGTCGGTCAGCAGTTTGCCGGTGGCCACGGTGCCGTAGCCGCCCACCGAATGGAACCGGATGCGCAGGGCGCCTGGCGGCAGCACCACAGGGTTGGGTTCGGTCGCCAGGGCCATCAGTTCGGTTTCCGGGTAGGCACGGCGCAGCCGTTCCTGGATCGCCGCCACGGTGGGGGTGGGGTTCGCCGTAAAGAACTGCGAGCCGAGGTAAACCAGGGGAGCAGGCGCCGCGGCGGCCATGTTGCGGAAGGCGGCCACCAGATGCCGGGGCTGGACATCGTGCCCGCCGAGGCCGAAGATCGCCGTGGTCAGCCGCGGGATCGCGGCCAGGGCCGGGATTCCTGGGTAGGGCCGCGCGGCGTCGTCGGCCTCCCCGTTCGCCCTGGCGCGGAACATCGCCTGGGTGACCAGTCGGGTGAGCGCGGTGTCATCAGAGCGCTCGAGGACGGTAATCGCCTTCGCGGAGCCGATCGCCGCCACCAACTCGGCCTCGGGGAACGGTTGCAGCAGCTTGACCGAGACCACCCCGACCTTCAGGCCCAGGCCGCGCAGGTACGGCAGGATGGCTCGGACGTCGTCGGTGATGGAGCCCAGGCCGACCATGACGTAGTCGGCGTCCTCACAGCCGTAGCTGAGGACGGGGGAGTAGTCGCGTCCGGTGAGGTCGCGGTATTCCGCCATCGCCTGCCGGACCAAGCTGGGAACGGCGCTGGCGAAGTGGGTGCGGTGGTCGGCAGAGCCCGCCTGGAAGTCCGGCTGGTTCTGGACCGGACCAGTGAGCCCGGGGTTGTGGGGATCCACGAGGGCGGGTACCAACTGTCGGGTGCCCTTGGGCCAGGCATTGAGCCACTGCCGCCGCCACTGCGCGCGCAGTGGTTCCGGCACCAGATCGTAGGTCTGATCGATCAGGGAGCCTTCGTTGTCGGCTTCGATGGCCGCAGCCAGGCCGTCCAGCTTGACGCGCAGCGCGGCGAGGCGGGCGGCGTCGAAGTCGTCGGCGTGCCGGTCGAGGTAGCGGATCAGCTGGAAGTGCCTTCCCTTGGCACCGAACAGCAACTCTTGGGCGAGGGTCGGGCAGGCGATTCGGCCCTGCGGATCACCGAGGTACTCGCGCAGCATCGCGGGCTCGGGCAGGAGCACCTCGCTCATCACATGGCTGGTGGCGAAGCCGTCCATCGTGTTGGCGACCGGGATCAGAGACAGCGATGATGCCCGGTACGAGATGGCGGCAAGGTCGGCGGCCTCCTGCGGATTGGAGCCGAACAGGATCGTGTAGCCGGTCGGGAGCATGGCGTAGATGTCGTCGTGGCCTGCCATGACGTTGAGGGAGTGCTTGGTCACGACCCGCGCCGCGACGTGCAGGACGAAGCCGCCGATCTTCTTGCCCACCGTGACGTAATGGGATTCCAGGCCGTAGAGGATGCCCTGGCTGGAGGAGGCATTGGAGATGAAGTTGCCGCCGGTCAGTGCTGCGCCCAGAGCGCCGCTCTGCGCCGAATGTTCGCCTTCGGTCTCCACAAAGAAGGGGTGCTTTCCCCACACGTTCAGCTGGCCCTCGGCGCGCGCAGCCTCGAAGATCTCCGCGATCTCCGTGGACGGGGTGATCGGATAACCGATGACCCCGCCGCAGACGTGCTTCATCAC
>CAYUWV010000089.1:0-9220 GCA_964448385.1 uncultured Propionibacteriaceae bacterium
CGCCTCCCGGATCGAGTCTCCGGCGGCAAGGAGGTCAAGGAGCCGGCCGATGAACAGAGGGCCCTCGGTAATCATGACTTCCTGCCCAAGCGGGCGGTAGAGCCAGTTGCTCTGTTCCGCCCTGCGACCCGTTCACGAATCGGGATAATCGCATCATCGCCCCTCGTTGCGACTGCGCGTGACCCGCGACACGGCGTCTGTGAGTGAGTGATCGCCACGGTCCTGATGATCGGGTGGCCGGTGAATAGGGAGGCGGTGGCCGTGGGAGCGTGGGAGTTGATCGTGCTGATGACGATCATCTTGGTCGTCGGTGTTGGGTTCATCGTCTGGCGAGCAAGGACGTCCGGCGGATGGACGAGCAGGGCTGGCGGGCGGGCAGAGACGACTGGGGTGCGGAGGGAGGTCTCCGAACCGCAGGCCAACGATTGGAACGCTTGGATCAACCGCGACCGACGAGCGCCGCCAGCACCCCACCCCGAACCTGAACTGGGGGCCCAAGCGCCTCAGTTCGCTGTGCCGCGAGAGCTCCGTTACAGCACTGCCCATACGTGGATCGACAGCATGGACCTTGGGCGGGTTGGGCTAACCGACGTTATCGCGGGCCAGTTGGCATCCGTTGAGGCGATCGATTGGGCGGTGGACGCCGTCGATGAGGTTGGGGCGGGCGACACGTTGCTTCGGTTCACGGCTCGGCAGCGCGGTGGTGGCCCAACGGTTCAGGTGACCGTCGGAGCCCCGGTTGCGGGAACAGTCATGGAACTCAATCCCTCGCTGGCGCCTGGGAGCCCGAAACCAGGCTGGAACACGCTGCTGAGAAGCCCCTACGAGGCGGGTTGGGTGGTCTTGCTCATGAGCGACGACGAGGAGGGGTTTAATGAGCTATTCGATGCCGAGCGGTACCGGCGCTACGTCGCTACGCTGCTCGCCCAACCGGACTGAGGAGGGGCAATGACCAGCATCAAGCCCGTGGCCCGTCTGTTGGAGTACTGGGACGGTGTCATCGGTGGCTCGCTGTTTGGTGATGACGGCGTCGATGCCGGTGACGACTATTGGGTCCCGTTGGCGGCGTCGACGCTGCGCACCGCGATCGTGCAGTGTGGGGGCACCGAGGCGCTGGACGTCGATGATGTCCTGCAGAGAACACTGGCGGCCTTGGCGGCCTTGCGGATGATCGATGTTCAGGCTTGGGCGTCGGCTGGCCCGGGGTCACCGGTGGTGGCGCTCACCAGCAGCCTGATGCAGCGGCTCGGTGTCCCGCAGCGGACCGCGGAGACAGCGTGCGCTGCGCTCGCCATCGTGGCCGATAACTGGCGCCGTCGGGTGGGCGATGTGCGGCCACTGGTGCGACAGAACATGACCCAGATGACAGCCGGTTTCAACGTGCTGGTGCCGGCGGATCAACTGCGGGGACTGGGTCTTTCGGACCCTCACCGGATTGTCGGCGACTGGGCTGCCACTTTGCTGGGGACCCCTCCGCCAGACGCGTTGTCGGCAGAGTCGCTGCAGTTCTGCGGCAAGTTTGGTCTGCAGTCCTCTCAGTTGGCGCAGGTGGCTGATCGCCTCGACCGCGTGCCCGTACGGGTCGATGCCGTGGTGCGGGTCTTCATGGAGACCTTCTGTGCGGGCTGTGATCCCACGCGGCGACCGGTGTGCGTGGATGCCGCTGCTGAAGCAGGGGCTGCGGTCGTCTGCCCGCTGTTGGCAACCTGAGCGGCGGTCGCCATGGGCAGGCGGACCGCCGATCGCATCCTGGAGAAAGTTACGCGTGGACTGGACATTGTGACGACTGTGGGCGGTGTGGCAGCAACGGTCGGCACCATAGGCTCGCTGGCCCCCGGCGAAGTCCTGAAGGACGTCGCCGAGGACCGACTCGAGGCGGCGATCGGTGGCAGCGTGGGAACGTTAGCGTATGAGGGTGCTGGCGCCGCGTTTAGTCATCACCCCAGCCGGGCCGCGCAGGTCTTCGCGGGTGTGTTCTCCGCGAAAAGCCTCGCTGGGGCTATGGAGGCCGGCCAGCTCCTCAGCGGCCGCGGTGTCGGTTTCGTTCGGGGGGTCTCGCCGGTTGTGCTCGCCTTTTCCGCCGCCTATGGGCTGACCCGGGCGCTGGATCAAGCGACCGGGTATGGCTCAGGAATGGCTCAAGGTGCCGGGATCTCTGGAACGCTCGCAGCTGACGCCTGGCGCACATCGCCGATCAATCCCGCCAACAACTTGGCGCGTCAGCTGAAACACCAGTTGGAGCTGCTGCATGTCTCCCAAGCCGTGCAGGCGGACGCGGATCGCCGTAAGCAGGAGATCATGCAAGCGCTCGCTACGCAGGTCCAGCCGCCAGCCCCTGCTGCAGCCCCAGCCGCACCTGCCACCCCCCGGCTCCAGGCTCGGACCTTCTCGTGGCGGTCCAATGCGATCCCCCCGGCCCGGTTGCAGCGCACGTATCGGCCTGATCGTCCGGGGCAGCCGGGCTGGGGGACGGTTGTTCATCGCAGTTTCGACTGGCGCAGCAACGACATTCCGCCGCCGCACCTTCAAGGCACCTTCCGGCGTGATCGTCCGGGGCAGCCGGGCTGGGGGACACAGGTCGGCCACTCAGCGCCCTGGTGGCAGTCCACCCCGCAGCAGCGCCTCGCCGACGCGACGAGCGGGAACGCCGCGCTATCGACGCTGCACCGATGGGAGGCTGCCGCCCAGGCCAGGGAGGCGACGACGCGGTGGGTGGACTCGACTCACGCCGATTACCTGCGGCAGCAGTACAGGCACGACCCGGTGCGCCTGGCCGGTGAGTTGCTCTCCGTCAGCCGCACCCCTTCCTGGCAGCCGCACGAACAGCTAGGCGTGCTTGGGGCGCTTGACCGGCTCGCGGACCGCCTTGAGAGCCAACAGTCAACCAACCGCTGGCTCCAAGGCCTCGGAGCGCAGTTCAACGCAGCTCGGCCGGCCCCTTCGCCGATGGGGTTTGGGCAGGACCGGTTCGGACAGAGTCAGTTGCGCTGAGCTGAGCTGGTAGCCGTCCCCGGTATGGACCACCGACCCCGGGTAACAGCTTCCTCCAAGTCTCCTCCGAGCGGGTCGTCTGGGCCTGGGGGCCCAAGACGTACAGCCATGACGTCCCCAAACCACCTCGGTGGTCCTGTTTGACGAGGTGCACGACCAAGTCGAGGTCTCCGGCGCCCAGGGCTCATTGGTGGGGATGGTGCCTGGCAGGGCCGAGAAGCGCTATCCCGACCTGTTCTTCTTCTTCGGCCGGCTGAGCCCGAGCGGGAACTACCTTCTTGCGGTCGAGGAGACGGAAGCCCGGCAGGGCGCCGTGACCGTCGACAACCGGACCAGCGAGCTGTGGCGCGTGCCCAAGAACGCGTACCCCTGGATCGCGTGGTCCTAGGGCGACATCACCATGGTGGACACAGAGGATGAGTTGCTCGCCTGCGACGCCGCCCGCCGCGCATGGCGAGCGCCTGCTCGCCGAGCGCCCGTTCCTGATGCCGACCAACTGAATGCATTAAGCCCAGACATCTCTAGAACGCAGACTCTCGGCAGAATCGATCGCACGCGGTGCGGTAAAGTGGGATTGTTCTGGAAGTAGCCGGATCCCGCGTAGCGCTCACTGCGCCCGCGCGACTTTGATGAGCACGTCCGCAACCCGCCCCCTGTCCGTACGGCGGCGTTTGTCAGCCGCGAGCAACTCCTGTCAGGCGACGAGGAGGTCGATCTGGTTGATCGCCGAGGAGGCCCCTTCTACGACGCCCATGTCGAGAACCTTCTGCAGCGCCTCGGCTGTGGCATAGCTGCTCACGAAAGTGGCACGGGTACCGCCGTCGTGCTCGGCGAAAGAGAAGACGTTGAACGCCAGGCCCTAGTGATCTCGGCGGTTCTCGACCGCCCGTTGAGGACCGACTGACGTCACGGCGGCATCGAGGATCGGCCGCGCGCCACGCGGCATGAGCGAGCATCCCATTCCGGGATGCGTTGCGGTATCATCTGTTCATGAGCACCCAGATCGCAGTCCGTCTCCCCGACGAGATGGTCGCCTTCCTCGATCAGACCGTCGCCGCCGGCAAGGCGCCCAGCAGGGCCGCCCTGGTGGCAGCCGCCGTTGAGCGCGAGATGCGTCGCCGAGCTGCACAGACCGACGCCGCAACCCTGCGCGACCGCGGCGCCGGCGACGATCTGGACGACCTCGTGGCGTGGACTGCATCGCACGCCGACATAGAGGGCTGAGCGGTGCGAGAGATCTGCTTGGTGCGGCTGGACAAGACCAGGCCAGCCCTCGTGCTGACCCGGGATGGCGCCCGCCCAGCCATGACCAAAGTCACGGTCGCCCCGATCACCACCACGATCAAGGGCTTGTCGAGTGAGGTGCCGGTAGGCCCGGCGAACGGACTGAACCACGACTGCGTCGTCTCGCTCGACAACGTGCTGACCATCCCGAAGCACCTCCTGGGCCGCACCATCGGGTTCCTGAGCGCCGACCAGGAACTCCTGTTGGCCCGAGCGGTCGTCCTGGCCTATGACCTGGACTTAGCGCTGCTGGACTGAGCCAAGGAGCAAGCCGAGGCAGAAGAGTGCATTGCGCATCACGCATGGCAACGCGTGATCTGCAGCGCCGACGACCGCGGCGGGGTGCCAGGACTGGTGCGGGACGGGGACGAGCTTGGTGAGGACAACGCCACTCCGCCCCTGTGGGGCGTAGGCTGAAGTTGTTCGGGAGGCGACATGACGCTCAGATTCCGCACCGGGTGGCGTCTGGCCACCACGATCTTGGCCCTCGTCCTCGTCCTGACTGCATGCTCCGGCGAGGCGTTCACTGCCAGCGGTACCCAGACCCAGAACTCCGAGGACCTCGCTGGCGGCACGTACACCGTTCACCTCGACAAGGCCCACGGCGCCGCTACCCAAAGCATCGAATTGGAGAACGGCGAGGACGCCACGCTCGAAGCCACCGTCACGCTGGCCGTAGGCAAGGGAACGTTCAAGATCGAACTGTTTGGAGCCAGCGAGAAGGTGACCATGACCTTGGAGGCCGCGGACGGCCAGACCCTGGAGGGGTCGGGGACGATGGTGGCCGACTCGTTCGGCGCCGCACACTACCGCGTCACAGCCAGCGACGCCGAGAACGTCACCTACCAGATCGTGTACACCTACAGCTGAGCAGGGGACGTCGAGTCCCTGAACGTCCTCACCGGGAATCCATAGTCACCCGGTGCGGCAGAGTGGTGCGTCATGGCGCGATTACCTCAGGATCTTCGGCCAGGTAACGGGCTCAGGGAGACTTCCTCGACGGCTGCGGTCAGGCGAGTTCGAGTGCCGGGGGTGAGGAGGAACCGGCTGTCCATGCCGACGCTGCTGCTCAAAGTGGCCAGGAACTCCGTCTCCACGACGGGGACACTGTCGAGTTCCCACAGGGTCTGGGCGGTGACCCAGGTGGCCTCCCGGGCCTTGGCGACGCTCCAGTTCCCGACGAGCGTCACCACCGGGGCGAGGTCCCGGTCGGCCTCGAGCACGATCCCCCTTCAGGAACGATTGCCGGACATCCTCCGGGATCTCGGCCAGAATCCCGGTCACCGCGTTGTAGTCGGTCCGCACTCCCGGAGTGTGCACCGTCAGCCCACGCTGCCGGCAGGTACGCACCAGCTCGATCGGCAGATCGTGGTTGATGTGGGCATTCATGCCCGCATGAGCGAACAGGATCGGTTCGCGCCAGACCACGACCATCGAACAGGGGCGCCCACGCCTTGTCGAGCGCCATGCGCGCGTGAGTTAGTGGCGAGGTGGTTGGCTAGGGCTGGCTCCCGTCGAGTTCTTGGAAGATCGTGATCTGGAGCCCAGCCGGGCTGGCGAGTCTTGCGTTGAGCGAGCGCCACGGGGTTCGGGTCGGTTCGGCGATCAACTCCGCACCCGCCCCCACGAGCGCAGCCGTGGTGTGGGCCGTGTCGGGGACCTGGAAGGCGAGACGCAGGCGTGGCGCGACGGGACGCCCGACCTCGACGTGGTCGATGTACTCCTTCTGCGCAGGATTGACGATTTCGAGTGTGGCGCGACCGGCCTCGAGGATGGTGACATGGGCCCCATTGGGCCCGGCGACAGCGAGTTCCTCGGGCAGGCCGAGGACGTCGCGGTAGAAGGCCACTGCGGTCTCGTAGTCGTGGGCCTCAACGACGAGCCGCATCTGCAGCACTCGTTCCATGTACGAACACTACGAGCCATGCCGCAGCCCCGAAAGGGGGCTGGCCACGACGCACCAAGCGTGGGAGTACAAGCGTTCGCGCCGCGCAGAGATCCCCGCGTGACCGCTGCGCGGGACCTGGTTGATGTGACGGGGATCCGGGCACTCGATGCGTGCCACGGATCTAGGCTTAAAGGGCGGAGACGTGTCGCCGCACGATCTGGAGGGAGGCAGGTGATGACGGATTTCACACGTAGTTTCGAGATCTTCATCGACGCTACGGTGCACGACGTCTTCGGGTACTGCGTTGACCCACGCCATCTCTTCGAGGGCTGGCCCGAACTCGAGGTCACCGACGTCGTTATGACGCCGGAGGGTGTCGGCACCAAGGCGCACATCGTGGCCCGGTTTGCGAAGGGTTTGATTGTCGAGCAGATCGAGCGCCAGTACACCGAGTTCGTTCCCGACGAGCGGATTGTCAGCAAGGCTCATGCGAAGGTGCGCTTTGCAGGACGAACCACGGACGTCGCCAACGGCCCGATCTTCACCTGGCTGTTCGCGGCCAAGGACGGGGGCACGGAGTTGACCTTCGTCGTCCTGGAGGAAGACCTCGGCTGGTGGGAGAACCTGATGGAGACTGCCAGTGCGGCGGTCATGGCGAAGAAGATGCATGGCATGCTGGCCGCCATCAAGACCGGCGTGGAGAAACAAGCCTCCTTGGCCCCCTGACCCAGCGCCACCCCCGTCTCGACGCGCGTGTCCGTACCAGCGAGTCCTACGCCGCCCCTTGCGTGAATCGCGACACCAGCCCCGGGCTCCTCCGCCGATAGCCTGGCATCGTCACCCTCTGATCAAGGCACGGAGAGCGGACGTGCTGGCCATGGCTGAGTGACGTGCGTTCGGCACACGCGGGCCCGCGGGATGGAAAGAGTTCCCTGCGGCAAAGTCGTGCTTCCTGGCGCGTGCTTCCGTGGAGAGCCGCCTCGTGTGAGACTCGATGAGGTGAGGGCAACCTCGGGTGACTTTGAGCTGACGATGGACGAGTTGCGGGCCGTTGTCCAGTTTGCCGTGGCGTGCGCCCAGCCGTCCCTCGTCCTCTTCTCGAAGGCCAGTCCCGAAGACCCCCGCCCGACGGCGGCACTGGACGCTGCGCAAGCCTTCGCCGATGGGGCGGCCCGCTCCCGGCTGCAACGCTCTGCCGCGGTCGACGCCCACCGCGCCGCGAGGCAGGCACCGTCTGAAGCCGCCCGGCACGCGGCCTACGCGGCGGGCGACGCGGCGGCGGCGGCCTACCTCCATCCCTTGGCCAAGGCGACGCAGGTGCGCCACCTCCTGGGCGCAGCCGCGCATGCCGCCCGAGCGGCCGAGCTCGCACGGGGCGATGACCCGGTGGTTGCCGAGTATGTGATCACCGCCGCCGCCAAGCGAGCCACCCCCGTCGTCCACGACGTTCTCACCCGCTATCCGCGCGCGCCGAAGGGACGCAGCCGGGTCGCCGTCCTCATCCAGCGGCTCGACAGCATGCTTCGCGATCCACCACCGACGCCGCGCGTCGTGGACGACCCGGGCCCGTTCTTCCACGGCACCAAGGCCGACCTGCGTCCCGGTGACCTGCTCACACCGGGTTGGGGCTCGAACTACGGCTCGGGTCGGGTGGCTAACCACATCTACCTGACGGCCACGCGCGACGGGGCGCCCCTGGCGGCCGAGCTTGCCCGCGGCCCAGGGCCCGGCCGGGTCTACCGGGTCGAGCCACTCGGCCCGATCGAGGACGACCCGAACGTCACCGACAAGCGCTTCCCCGGCAACCCCACCCGGTCCTACCGCACAGCCGACCCGCTGCGCGTCGTCGAAGAGATCCTCGACTGGATGCCCCCACCCCCAGAACTGATCAAGCACCTGCGCGAACGAATGGCCGAACTGGCCGAACTCGGGATCGAAGCGATGGACGACTAACGGCCGGATCGTTCGGCAGTGCTGGCGGCCGCACTCCAGCGTCATTCAACTCAAACCTTCACCGGCTGCCACCGTTTGGTGCTGGACTACAGAACACCGAAGAAGGAGATTGAGATGCCCACGTACAGAGGAAACGCGATCTCGGTGGGAGTTCTGTTCATCCTTTGCTCGGCCGCGGCCATCCTGAGCATCGTTCCGCTGGGCTCTGCCGTGGGCGCGCCCGTCGATTTCGCCATGTTGGCGGCGAACGATGCCCGGGTGGTGTTGACGGCGCTCATCGAGTTCGTCTGGGCCGCCTCGGGGATGGGTATCGCGATCGGGCTGTATCCGGTCCTGAGGAGGTTCAGCCCGGCTCTGGCTTTCGGATCGGTCACTGGCCGCGTGGTCGAGAACGTGTTCGTCCTGCTCGGGACCCTCAGCCTGCTTGTGCTGTTGACGGTGAGCCAGCAGGCGGTAGGCTCCGGCGCCGCGTCCGCGTTTCAGGTCTCCGGAGACACGTTGGTGGCGGTACGGGATTGGGTGCACGGGTTTGTCGCGATGATCCCGTTCGGTATCGGGTCGCTCCTGTACAACTACGTGCTGTACCGGTCGAGACTCGTGCCCCGGTGGTTGTCGGGTTGGGGGCTCGTCGCGGTCGTCTTGTCCATGGTGGCGGCCATTTACGCCGGCTTCACCCAGCAATTCGGCTTCACGACGGTGAACAGTGTTCTCAGCGCCCCAATCGGTCTCCAAGAGATGGTGTTGGCCGTGTGGTTGATCGTCAAAGGATTCAGCACGACCGCTCTTGCTTCGATCGCGTCGACTGGAGAAGGTGCCGCATGAGGGCACCGATCGCTACCTCCTGCGGGTCCCCCCGACGTCCGCCAGGGCGCCCGAGACCCCTTAGCCGTGCCGCTGACGCGCGACTGACTTACGGAGGCTGGCGTATCACGGTGCCTACGCGGCGGGCGATGCGGCGGCGGCCTTCCTCCATTCGAGCGCGCCGGCGAGGAGGTGCGCCACGTCCGTGTGGCCTCGGGCGCGGGCGTGAAGCCGGCCCAGCGGGACACGCCCGCTCAGAAGAAGAACAGCTCGGACCTTGTCACCGTGTGCCCCTTGCCAACC
>CAYUWV010000090.1:0-9139 GCA_964448385.1 uncultured Propionibacteriaceae bacterium
GCGTACTCCGCGTCCTTGATCTCGGCCAGCGTCGCCGAGTAGCAGAACCCCGCCTCGTCGGCGTACTCGCCCTCCTCACCCCGCCACGCGCGGTACGTCCCGGCGATCTTCGCGATGTCCACCTCCGACAGCGCCCGCTCAGCCCGGTCGACCATGGAGCCGAGGTTCCGGGCATCGATGAACAGCACCTGGCCGCGCCGATCCGTCACCCAGTCCTTGCGCTGGGCGAAGATCCACAGGCACACCGGGATACCGGTCGAGCGGAACAACTGGGTGGGTAGTGCCACCATGGCGCTGACCAGATCGGCCTCGACGATCCGGGCGCGGATCTGGCCTTCTCCCCCGGAGTTGGTGCTCATCGAGCCGTTGGCCATCACTACCCCGGCCTGACCGTCTGTGGACAGTTTGCTCAGGATGTGCTGGATCCAGGCGTAGTTGGCGTTGCCGGCTGGCGGCACCCCGTAGACCCAGCGGGCGTCGTCCTCGCGGCGCGCCCAGTCCTTGATGTTGAACGGCGGATTGGCCAGCACGTAGTCGGCCTGCAGGTCGGGGTGCAGGTCACGGGCGAAGGTGTCGCCCCACGTGGAGCCGAGGTTGCCGATCAGGCCGTGGATGGCGAGGTTCATCTTCGCCATCCGCCAGGTGCGCTCCATGTTCTCCTGGCCGTACACGCTCAGTTCCGAGCCACTGCGGTGGTGGGCCTCCAAGAACTTTTCGGCCTGCACGAACATGCCGCCCGAGCCGCAGCAGGGGTCGTAGATGCGTCCCCGCTTCGGCTCCAGCATCTCCACCAGCACCCGCACCACGCCGGGCGGGGTGTAGAACTCCCCGCCCCGCTTGCCCTCGGCGGCGGCGAACTTGCCCAGGAAGTACTCGTAGACCTCGCCCAGCAGATCCCGCGCCCGGCTGGCGCCCTCGCCGGTGAACCGGGCGGAGTTGAACAGGTCGAGCAGCTCCCCCAGGCGGCGCTGGTCGACGCCTTCGCGGTTGTAGATCCGCGGCAGGGTGCCGGAAAGCGCTGGGTTGGCGTCCATCAGCAGGCCCATGGCCTCGTTGATCAGCGCACCGATGGTGTCGGTCTCGGTGCCCTTGGCCCGATCGGCGAGGTAGCGCCAGCGGGCGGCCGGCGGCACCCAGAACACCTGGGCGCCGGTGTATTCGTCCCGCTCCTCCTGGGAGTGCTCGATGTCCTCCTCGAGGTAGCCGCCCTCAGTCTCAAGTTCGGCGCGGATCTGCTCCCGTCGTTCGTCGAAGGAATCCGACACGTACTTGCAGAACACCAGGCCGAGGATCACGTCCTTGTAGTCGGAGGCCTCCATCGAACCGCGCAGCTTGTCGGCGGCCTTCCACAGGGTGTCCTTCAGTTCCTTCATGGTGGTCGGAGGCTGCTGGACGGTTGTGCCCGTGCCCGGCTCAGCCGCTCGTCGTGCCATGTCGCTCCTTGGTGATGCTGAGCTGCCGGGATTCGACAGCGGTGGTCAGATCGGTGGCCAGCGCGTCCAGCCGGGCAAGCTCCTCGACCAACCGTGCCCGCACGGAGCCAAGGTCGGTGAGCGCCTCGCCGAGGGCGTCGCGGTCTGGTTGCGGAACGACCGCCAACAGCCAGTTCCGCCAGGCGGTGGAGGTCGCGGTGTTGATGCGAGCGACCACGGCGGCCGGCACGAGTGGGGCGTCCGTCCGCAGCCTGAGGATGCGGGCCGGGAACTGGACCAGAGACCCGCCCGCGGCGTCCAACAGCGCTCTGGGCGTCGGCCGGACCACGAACACGAGGTCCCCGGGTTCGGTGAGGGTCGGGTCGAGGCGAGCATGCAGGGCCAGGCGATCGACGGTGCGAGGTTCGGCGGCGTCCGCCACCTCGGCCACCCCCAGCACTGGGACACTGCCCGGGGGAAGTCCGTCGAGGCTGACCCGCTGCCCGGACAGCACCCGCACCCAGCCCCGTTCGATCACCTGGGCGAGGGAGACCTCCGCCGGGGCCGCGTCGCGGACGGCCAGGCCGAAGCCTGCGAGCCAACCGTCTATGTCGGCGCTGCGGAGGCCGACCGTCCAGTCGGCCCCGCTGCGCGCCGGGATCTTCGCGCGCGAACCGCCATCTGGCACGAGCGAGGCACTCGCTGAGATCAAGCTGCCGGTCGGCACCGGCCGCAGGTGCGCCCAAGCGCGGCGGCGGGCACCCCGGACGCCCTGCCAGGCCGCGAGCAGGTCGCTGGCCAGGTCGTCGATCACCGTGGGCAACAGCGCACTACTCGACAGGTCGGCGACCAGGGTGCGGCGCTCAGCCGGCGGCGCTCCATCGGCAGCAGTCAGCAGCCACAGGGCGAACGGCTCCCGCGCCCGTGCCGGGAGCAGCCCTGCCGGGAGTCGGACGATGGCGCGGACGTGCCCGGCCCGCAGGAGTTGGTCACGGGCAGTCAGGGCGTCGCCGGCCAGCGGATCGGTGAGGGTGCTGGCCGGAGCCAGGCACAGCACCAGTTGCTCGCCGTCAAGCTGCAGGGCGATCTCGTCGAGGAGTTCCAGCTGGGTGATCGGTGGTGCGGCCGGATCGAGGGGATCGGGCAACACGACGAGGTGGGCTACCAGGCCCGACACCGACCAGTCGCCGGCCCCGCGGTCGATGAACGTAGCTGGCACGTCCGCCAGCAGCAGCTGCCGTCGGGTGAGGCGATGTAGCGGAGTGTCGCCCTGCAGCAGCAGGACCGGTGCTTCGACGGCAGCGGCGACTGCGGCCAGCACGTCCACGGCGCACCCGGTCGCGTCCATCACCCGGGCTGTGTCGCCCAGATCGCGGCACAGCGGCGCGAGCAGGGCGGTCAGCAGGAGCCGGGCTTGAGCGGCAAGGCTGGTCTGCGCGATGGGTGTGCCGGGCAGCCGTAGCCGCTCAGCCACCAGCCGCTGGTGGGCGGCGGCCTCTCCCCAGGCAGCCTCGACCAGGTCGTCGGCCGCGCGAGCCAGGTCGGACAGCTGGGAGGCGTGCTCGAGTTCCCGCAGGAGGTACTCGTCGTCCGGATCGAGCGAATCGGCGCGATCCAGCAGGTCGTCGGTGGTCTGACCGGCCAGCGGGCCGCCGGTCAGGTGGCGCAGGACCAGCAGCGCGCTCAGCGCGTGGGCAGCGGACGTGCCCTCCGCCGAAGACAGCAGGGTGTGTGCGGCCGCTTCGACTCGCGCGTCGGGATTGTTGCCGCGCTGCGTCTCCTCAAGCCAGGCCACCACGTCGTCGCTACTGAAGAGCTCTCGCCCGTCCTGCTCGCGTTGTGGCTTCGGGAAGGGGTGGGCGGTCGCCCTGGACCGGCGGCGCCACATGCTGACGACGGGACGCTGGACGCGCGCCAAGCCGGCGATATCACGCATCGTCATGAGTTGCGCCACGGTTCTCCTCTCGCCTGACCATCTCATGACGAGGGAGCAACTGCTCGCGAAACGCTGATAATCCCCATTATCAGCTCCGCCCTGTGAAGACCTCCGCCGTGCGCGAGATGTTCTTGCTGCGATCAGCACACGGCACCTCAAGGGAGTTCGCACGATGACCAACTCACAGCAACCGTTCGACCCGGGACAGCCGATCTACTTCCCGTCGGCGCAGCCCCCACCGGTCGGCCCGCCCGTGGGGCAACCCGAGACGCCGCCGACCGGGCCCCGCAAGCGAGGGAACATCCTGACCTCGAAGCCGGGGATCGGGGTGGTTGCCCTGGTGGTCGGTCTGGTTCTCGGCAGCGCCGCCGGCGCGGCGGGCAAGCCAATCTCCGCGAGCACGGCGGTCGCGACACCCACCGTGACGGCCGCCGCCGAGGTACCGTCCGAGCCCGCGGAGGAGCCGGCGACCGAGCCCTCGGAGGAACCCTCGGACGAGCCCACCGAGGAAGCGCCGACACCCGCGGACACATCCTTCACGTGGGGAGGGAAGGTCGGGTTCAGTTATGAGGACGTGGAGATCACGGTCCGGGTCGACGCACCCAAGGCGTCAACCAACACCTTCGACCGGGACAACCTGGAGGCCAAGCTGACCGTCTGCAACAAGGGGACCGAGACCATCGACGAGCTGAGCGCCGCAGGCCTCGGGCTGTACGCCGAGGACAAGAGCGACGGTCAGTACGACCTGTACGGGCCGTACCGGACCCCGGAGTTTCCCGTGTACAGCTGGGACAGCGCGAAGTTGAAGCCGGGCAAATGCCGGACCGGGTGGGTCGCCTTCGAAGACGGCAGCAAGGCCATCCGGATCGCCACCGACGTCAGCGACACGACCTACTCGTGGTCGAAGTCAGGCAACTGACTCGAATCAGACCGGAGTGGGGGCGCTAGGAGGGCTGCGCCCCCACTCCCCTCACCCGGCGCTCCCACACCGAGCCCGCGCGAGGTCTCATGCCGGACGATTCCCGACGCGTTCGGTGGCGGTCGGCGTCAGTGGCCGGGCTGCGGGCAGGACGAGTAGGGCGAGCAGGGAAACGGCGCCGACCACCAGGAGAGCACGGAGAATGCCGAAGTGGTCGCCCAGGAAGCCCAGCAGCGGCGGGCCGGCCAGGAAGGCTGTGTAGCCGATCGTCGACACCACGCTGAGCCTGGCATGGGCCCGGCTCGGGTCGTCAGCGGCCGCCGACATGCCCACCGGGAAACCGAGGCTGGCACCGACACCCCAAATCGCGGCGCCCACGAAGGCTAGCCACGGAGAGCCGAACACAACCAGCAGACAGCCGATCACCGCCGAAGCAAACAGCACGCGCAGCACCGGGACCCGGCCGTAGCGGTCCAACAAGCCGGTGCCGAGGATTCGGCCGGCTGTCATGAAAGCCAGGAAGACGGCCAGGGCGATCACGCCGAGGGCTTTGTCGAGGTGGTGACCGTCCACGAAGGCGACAGCCAGCCAGTCGTTGGCGGTCCCTTCCGTGAACGCTGCCGCCAGCACCATGACGCCGATCAGCAGCGTCCGCGGTTCGGTCCAGGCCGAGCGCGTCCGACCGGCGGAGTCGGCAGCGGGAGCGGCATCGTCGAAAGCCGGCAGGAACCGCGCGGTGCCCCACAGCACGACGGCCACGGTCAGGGCGGCGACCACGCCGATGTGGAGGAGGATCGGGACTTCAAGCCACACCATCAGCGCACCGATCAGGGCAGCGAGCACCGTGCCCCCGCTGAAGGCCGCGTGGAACCACGGCATGATCGCCCGGTCGAGGGCTTGCTCGATGATGGTGCCCTCGAGGTTTTGGGCGACATCCCAGACACCGCTGCCCAGTCCCAGGAGGAAGAGCCCCGGCATCACCCAGAACAGTGACAGGCGGGCCTCCACGCAGAGGGACGCCACCACCAGCCCTGGCATCGCCAACGCCATGCCCAATCGGACGGCCCGGGTCGCACCGAGCCGGTGGGTGACGAGTCCTGCCAGCGGCAGGCCACACAGCGCACCGGCGGAGACGGCGAGCAGGAGCACGCCCAGCTGCCCTGGGGTGAGGAGCAGCATCTCTTTGACGTCGGGAACCCGGGACATCCATGAGGCGAACGCGAAGCCGTTCACGGCGAACACCAGCAGGTCCCCGTTGCGAGCCCTGGCGGTACGAACGTCCGCGGCGGCACTCGGCGTCATGGTTGGCACACTGAGACGCTAGAGGAGTCGAGGATCAAGCGCCAACGCTGGGCAGCCCCGCCTCGCTCTGGGCTACTTGGCCTCGGGGTCAGGTTGGTGGATCCCGAAGATGTTGCCCTCGGTGTCGTGGTAATAGCCCTGCCAAGCCATGCCTGTCAGGGCCACCTTCGGCAGCGCAACCTGTCCACCGGCGGCGAGGATCGCGGCCTCGGTGGCGTCATAGTTGGCGACACCGATGGTGAGCACAGCGGCGTTCACCGATTGGCCGACCACCGGGCTCGGGCCGTGGCGCAGCATGAGCGCCCCGTTGATGCCGGGCTCCCCCTCGGCGCCGGTCATGGCTCCGATGTAGGGGGATCCTGCGAAGGCGGACCAGTCTTCGTAGGTCCAGCCGAAGCTGGCGGCATAGAAGCTCTTGGCACGGTCGATGTCGTCGACGTGGATCTCGAAGTGGACGGGACGTGACATGAGGGCTCCTACGTGGGTTGGCTACCGGGCTGCCAGGGATACCGCTGGCACACAACGCCGGCGTCTCCCGAGGCCATCCTTCTCGCCGATCAGATCCGACGCAATGGGCGCGCCTCGTGCCGATGCGCCGCTATTTGGCTGGGAGCGAGATGCTGTCGATCACCGCGCCGTCAACGTTGACGAAGACGAACGTGAGGCTGGTGGCGGTTGCGCTCACCTGCTGAGCGCCCCAGTTCTTGTTGTACCTCACCGCGCTTCCGGCGACCGGAGTGGTGAACTTGTGGAAGGGTGACCCACCCAGCCCATTGACGAAGTAGACGATGCCGTCTTGCATGACCCGTTCGTAGGTGTGGGAGTGGCCAGAGATGACGGCGTCGGCGCCCCAAGCGGCGAAGGGCCATCGCATCCCAAGGCTCGACCCGTGGTCGTCGTCGGAGGAGTAGGGCGGGTGGTGGTCGTACACCACGTTCCAGGTCGAGGTCGAGGCTGCCAACTGCTGCTTCAGCCAACGAGCCTGGCGTGAGGTTTCGGTGGTCCCGTCCGGTTGTTGCGGGTTCGAATCGAGCACGAAGAAGTGCACTGGTCCCTGGACGAAATCGTAGAAGCGCTCGTTCCCCGAGCTATTGGTGAAGCCGGCGCCGGGAAGGTCGAAGTAGCTCAGGTACGTCTCCGGCGAGGGTCGCGCATCGGTGTAGTCGTGGTTCCCCATGGCCGGGAAGAACGCGTTCTGCTCGGCGAGGCCAGCGGGACAACGCTTCCCGCTGGTCGTGATGCCGGCGAGCCAGCCGCAGAAGTAGGCGCCGGTGGACTCGTCGTAGCGAGCGCTTCCCGTGCCACCGGCAGGTGCGTAGTAGCCGTCACCCACCGACAGCACAAAGGCGGGATTCCAGGACGCCACGAGCTCGGCGACCGCCGCAGCATGGCCGTTGTCTCGGCCGTAGTCGCCGACCACCGCGAAGACCAGCGGTGGGTCCTCCTTCGAGGCAGCTGTCGTGGGCGTCCCTTGCTTGGGCGTGGCCGTCGTTGGCGTCATGGACGGCGTGACCTGGCTTGGGGTTGGCGTGGCGACCATGGGGGCTGCTGTCGTCCGTGGCGGAACTGGCGTTCCCGAGACCGAGCAGCCAGCTGCTGCGAACAGGCTCCCCACGAGCAGGATCCTGACGAGCAGGGCCCGGGGCTGACTCTTCATCGTTCCCCCTTATGCAGTCTCGGGTCGGCATCCCGGTGCGTTCCCGCCGTCCCGCAATCGACCCGGCCCACCTCGGTCGTGTGCCGATCCTACCTGCGCCGTTGTGGGAGGCCATTGGCACAATTCCGACCTACCCACTCGCCTTCCGCTGGCAGGACGTCCCAGCTGCGTCTGAGTCTGGTTGCGGTCGCGGCCCCAGCGCGGGCCTCGGTCTGGTCTGAACCGGACACGCAGATGTTCTTGGTTGAGTGAACCAGCCATCCCTCCCCGGCTAGGGTCCAACCATGAGCAGCGACCTGCGCAGCATCATCGACCACAGCACGCGCATCGTCTTCTTCGGCGGCGCCGGGGTGTCCACCGAGAGCGGCATCCCGGACTTCAGGTCCGGAAGTGGGCTGTACAGCACGGCGACCCGGGCGAGGTACTCCCCCGAGCAGATCCTCAGCCGAAGTTTTTTCCTGCAACACCCCGCGGAGTTCTTTGCCTACTATCGCAGCCACCTGCTCTACCCGGCCGCGCGGCCGAACCCGGCCCATCAGGCGCTGGCGGCGTGGGAACGCGCCGGGAAGCTCTCGGCGGTCATCACCCAGAACATCGACGGATTGCACCAGGCGGCCGGATCCCGCCGGGTCCTCGAGTTGCACGGCAGTGTCCATTCCAACACCTGCCTTGGCTGCTCGAAGCGCTTCGGGCTCGAGGTGATGCTGCACGCGACATCGATCCCGCGGTGCGATGCCTGTCAGGGGATCATCAAGCCGGACGTCGTACTGTACGAAGAGGGCCTTGACGGCGATGTCCTCGACGCCGCGGTCGGGGAACTGGAGCAGGCGGACACGCTCATCGTCGGAGGGACGTCGCTGGTGGTCTACCCGGCTGCTGGTCTGGTGCACGCCTTCCGCGGCCGCAATCTCGTTCTGATCAACAAGGCCGCCACCAGCCTGGATCGCCGCGCCACCCTCACCATCCGTGAGCCCATCGGTGAGGCCCTGGCACCATTCGTCACCGACTGATGTCGCCGCTCCGGACTCCGGCGAGCCTGCGCCACAGCCAACTGGACGGGACGAACCGGTCTTCGAGGACGTAGGCGGCCGTCGGCTCGTGCGAGACCGTGGCGTCAATGGCGCGACGCGCCTCCGAGTTCCCGGCGATGAGCAACATGTCATCGGGCTGCAGCAGTGCCTCGTCCGCAGGGGCCGGCTCGGTGATCCCCGCCCGGATCAGCGCGAGTACCACGGCGCCAACCTGGTGCTCGCGACCGCCCGGGCTACGCAGCAGGTCACCGATCGTCACCGCGCCGCTCTTCAGCCGCAGCATCAGCGTCGGCGCCTGCGCAGCGTTGAGCGTCAGGTTCCACAGATCCGGCGTGAGTCGTCCGCACCGTCCGATCAGGCGGCGAAGCTGACGCTGCGACCACTCGTCGCTGCGGTGCGGCACCTGCTTGAGAAACCCGTAGAGGGCAGGGTTGGCCACCTGCGCCATCACCTCGTGGCTGACCACATCCGCCGGGGCCATCGCGAAGTCAACGCCCAGGGCTTCGAACAACGGCACGTTCGAGACGCGCTGCTGAAGCACCACCAAGAAGACGGCGGGGTTCAGGCGCCGGGCGGCCTCGAGCAGCCACAGGTTGGAGGTGTCGTCGTCGGCTGCGGCCACGAAACCCACCGCATCCACCAGGGCAGCGCTCAGCGCAGGGTTGCCGTCCAGCGGGTTGGCCGCGGCAGCGGTCGCCAGCGCGTGGGATTCGTCCAGGACCGTCACCGCAAGCCCCTCTGCCCGTAGGTCTTCGGTCAGCTCGACGGCCAGGTTGCCCGAGCCGCAGATCACCCACCCCCCTTTCGGCAAGCGGGGATAGCGGGCCGGAAGCGGCGAACCAGGGGCACTCGTCAGCCACGACATCAGCTGGTAGCCGGCCG
>CAYUWV010000091.1:0-4987 GCA_964448385.1 uncultured Propionibacteriaceae bacterium
GAGGTGGCCTTCTCCCGGCGGATGTGCTGCTCCCGGGTCTGCAGGGCCAACCTGAAGGCAGCCACCCCGTCCACGTCCCGGGAGACCCCGACCAGCCGGCCGGGCAACTGCCGTTCGAGCCCGGCCCGGACGGCGATGTAGCCCGCATGTGGACCGCCGAAGAACAGCGGAACCCCGAACCGCTGCGTGGAACCCACCACGATGTCCGCACCCCACGTGGCGGGCGCCGTCAGCAGGGTCAGCGCCAACGGATCGCAGGCAGCGATCACCTGCGCGCCGTTGGCGTGAGCCGTGGCCGCGACCGCCGACAACTCCGCGACCGGGCGCACCGCACCGGACGCTCCGGGCAACTGCACCACGACAGCGAACGCCTCATGGGTCTGGAGCGCCTCCACCAGGGACCCCGCAGTGACCACCACCTCGATGCCGGTAGCCAGCGCGCGGGTGCGTAGCACCGCCAGGCTCTGCGGCAACACGTCGGCATCGACGACCACGACGCCGCCCTTGCGGCTCGCCCGACGGGCCAACGCCACCGCCTCCGCCACCGCCGTCCCCTCGTCCAGCAGGGAGGAACCCGCCGTGGGCAGGCCGGTGAGGTCACTCACCATGGTCTGGAAGTTGGCCAGCGCCTCCAGCCGCCCCTGGCTGATCTCAGGCTGGTAGGGGGTATAGGCGGTGTACCACGCCGGGTTCTCCAGGACGGTCCGGCGGATCACCGGTGGCGTGATGGTGCCGTGATAGCCGAGCCCGATCATCGGCCGTCCGGGGACGTTGCGCGAGGCCAATTCCGTCAGCCGGGCCTGCACGGCAGCTTCGGTGCCCGCGGGGGGAAGATCGGGCGGCCCCTCGTCCAGCAGTCCAGCCGGAATGGCGGCCGTCGTGAGTTCGTCCAGCGTGGCGAACCCCAACAGGCTCAGCATTTCCCCAGTGTCCGTGGGCGATGGCCCGAGGTGGCGTGGCGCGAATTCCGTCATGGTGACCTCTCTGCTCGCGACGCACCAAACCTATAGCAGTCGCGGGCCGGGGCCGGTGGGCGACTACCCGATAGCGCGTGCCTGGCGACGCTGCGCGAGCTCGTCATGGTGCTGTGCCACGTCACCGGCACGCTCACCGGGCAGGGCTGCGATGCTGCCCTCGATGTCGCGCCAGACCCGTCCCAGGGCGATGCCGAACATGCCCTGGCCACCGCGCAACAGGTCAATGACCTCGTCGTCGGAGGTGCATTCGTAGACCGACACCCCGTCGCTCATCAGCGTCACCTCGGTGAGGTCTTCGACCCCGCGGGCCCGCAGGTGCTCGATGGCGGTCCGGATCTGTTGCAGCGAGATCCCCGCGTCGATGAGGCGCTTGATGACCTTCAGGATCAGCAGGTCGCGGAAGCTGTAGAGCCGTTGCGTGCCGGACCCACCCGCGGAGCGGATCTCCGGGACCACCAGGCCGGTCCTGGCCCAGTAGTCCAACTGCCGGTAGGTGATGTCGGCGGCGCGGCAAGCCACCGGACCGCGGAATCCGACGTCTTCGGGTAGCGGCGAGAAGTCACCGTCGAACAGCGTGTCCTGACTGGTGCGGGCCGGCTCCTGGGCCTGCGACTGTCCGCTCACGTCCGCCTCACTTCACGCTCTGGGTGTGTGCCGATGTCATGTGACGGTAATCGGCGCCAGCGTTGACGGTCAACGACACGCCGCATCCCAGCGCTGCCATCGTTGAGTCTTAACGTGAACCTCAGGGTTTTCACCCCGTCGGTCCGAAGTCGTCCGGGCTCACCGAGTCGAGGAATTCGCGGAAACGTTCCACCTCATCTTCCGGTGGAGACTCGGCGTCAGGGGGAAGCTCCCGAACCCCGGCAGCGTCCAGCACCTCGTCCACGCAATGAATCAGGCAGCCCGTCCGAAGGGCCAACGCGATGGCGTCCGACGGACGCGCGGCCAGCGGGACACCCTTGACGACGATTTCGGCGAAGAACTGGCCGTCGTCGTAGGCAACGATCTGGACGTCCTCCAGGCTGCCCGCCAGCGTGTCGATCACATCGCTGACCAGGTCATGGATTCCCGGACGGTAAGGGTCGGGGTCATCGGTCGCGCCGACGATGGCCGCGGCGCCGGTGGCACTCATCCAGATCGGCAGCAGGCGTCCCCCATCCACCTCGCGGAGCACCACCAAGGGCGCCAACTCGGGCGCACTCACCCGCACCTCCTCGACCCTCATCTCACGCATGCCGCCACCCGCTACTGGGGCAGCTGCGAACGCATGATGGCCGCATGGGCGTGCAACACCAACTGCATGACATCGGAGGGCAGTTGCCGGGCCGACGGATTGCGCCGGAGATGGGGCGCGATCGCCTGTTCGATCAGGCCGACCTCTCGCTCGGCCGACTGCTTGACCACCCGCAGGTGACGCGCGTCCATGCCGAACGCAGCGAGCTTCCGGGCGATCACGGCAACGGTCAACGCGTCGCGCCCGTAGTAGACGGTGCCCCGCCGGGGCAGCACCAGACCATGCTTCTCAAGGTCGGCCAACGAGGTCTCGCTGAGCCCGCTGACCTGCAGCAGTTCACGGCGAGTGACGCGGATCGCCCGTTTCGGCTGCCGGGACGCCGTCGTAACGACCTCGGCCGCCTCGGCCTCCTCGGCCGCCGGCGCGGGGGTGGTCAGGTTGGGCGGCGGCTGACCGCGGTCCATCAGTTCGAGATGCTCGCGGATCACCTTGAGCGGCAGGTAATGGTTCTTCTGAACGTCGAGGATGTAGCGCAGCCGCTCAATGTCCGATTCGGCGTAACGCCGGTAGCCAGACGGCGCCCGCTCAGGCGAGATCAACCCTTCTGCCTCGAGGAAGCGGATCTTGGAGATCGACACATCCGGGAAGTCGGCCTTCAGGACGGCCAGGACCTGCCCGATGCTCCGTAGGCCGATGGCCATCAGCCCTGACCGGGGGGCGAAGCGAAGAAGATCATGCGGAACTTGCCGATCTGTACCTCGTCACCTCGACGCAACGCGACCTCTCCGTCGATCAGAGTCCGGTTCACATACGTGCCGTTCAGGCTGTTTTCGTCCTTCACCCAGACGTAGCCGTCACGACGCGTGAAGCGAGCGTGATGGCGTGAAACGGTGATGTCGTCGAGGAAGATGTCACAGCGCGGGTGGCGCCCTGCGGTCGTGACATCAGCGTCGATCAGGTACCGGGCACCGGCATGGGTGCCCCGGGGCACCAGGAGCAGCGCGGATCCCGCAGGAAGGGCCTCCACCGCGGCAGCCTCGTCAGCGCTGAGGTCCTCCAGACCGATCTCATCCGGGATCGAGGGGATGAAACTGGTCGTGTCGCCTTGGACCTTGGCCAAGCTGGCACCGCAGTGCGAACAGAAGTTGCCGGACTCGCTGATCTCGTGCTGGCAGGCAGGGCACTTCAACATCGGTGTCTCCATCCTCCCTGAATCGGTCGCCTTCAGCGAAGGCTTAACCAGAGGTTTACCGTCAGCCTACCCACCAATCTGCTGGGCGTACTCGTCTGCCTCCATCAAGTCATCGAGTTCGCTGGAATCTGCGAGTTCCAGCTCGAACAGCCAGCCGTCCCCATACGGATCGGCGTTGATGGTTTCTGGGTTGGTGTTCAGCAGCTCATTCACCGAGGTGATCACTCCAGAGGCCGGCGAGTACACGTCAGAGACGCTCTTGGTCGACTCGACTTCGGCGCAGGCGTCGTCCAGGGCGACCTCTTCGCCCACCTGAGGCAGCGAGACGAAAACGACGTCACCGAGCGCCTCCGCGGCGTAGTCAGTGATCCCGACGCGGACGGAAACTCCCGAGCCCACGCGCACCCATTCGTGCTTCGCGGTGTAGCGCAGATCATCTGGGAACACAATCGACTCCTTGGTTCGGCAGGGTGATGCTTGTGGCATCACTGGTCCACCTTATCGCCCCGCCCAGCGTGGACGCCTAGGCTGGACGCGCGAACCTGGGCTCGACGACCTGGCGCACCGCGTTGATCGCGATCGCGGACTCAGTCACGATCGAGACCTGACCACCGATGCGCTCATCGGAGATCTCGCTCACCAGTCCGCCGCGGAAGCGAAGCGCCTCGCTGAGGGCGTGCGGATCCCCGATCGCTTCGAGCGTGATGGGACGCCTGAGCGTGATCCCGTCCACGACGAGCGTCGAACCGTCACTGCTCACCCACGTCGATGCCACGACCCGCACCGAATCGTTGATCTCGATCACTTCAGCGCCGGCGTCGCGCAGTTCGCCCAGGGCGGCCAGCAGCAACGACTCCCCCACTTTCGACTGGGGGTCGTCGATCACGACCCTGATGCCCTGACCGACCGCGGGAGCCGTTCCCGCGAGGATGGCCAACTCGCTCCTCCGCTTCTCGGCTTCCGCCAGCGCCACCTGTTGGCGGTCAGCGCCGGTCTGCAGCTGCTGGCGAGTGGCGTCCAACGTCGCGATCTCGGTCTGGAGCCGACGGGACTCCGAGTTGAGGTCGTCCAGCATCGCGATCAGTTCGCTGCGCCGCAGCGTGGAGAAGTCCTGTTCGGTCGACAGCGTGCGCACCTGGAGTGTCACCGCCAGACCGCAGAGCATCAGGATCACCCCCGCCACCAGATGGCCCCGGGTTGGACGGAAGAAGCTGGCGAGCAGCCGTCGCCGCTGCTCAGGCATGGAACAACGCCCGTCGGATGGCGGCGACGTTGGTGAAGATGCGAATCCCGAGCACCACGACCACGGCGGTCGACAGCTGGGAACCGACCCCGATCAGGTCACCGACCCACACGATCAGGGCAGCGATCAGCACGTTCGACACGAACGACACCACGAACACTCGATCACTGAAGGTCTGCTGCAGGAAGGCGCGCAGCCCGCCGAAGATGGCGTCGAGCGCGGCAACGATGGCGATCGGCAGGTAAGGCTGAAACGCCACCGGCAGGGTCGGCTGCAGCACGATGCCCGCTGCCACGCCGATCAACAAGCCGAGGATCGCGTACACCTCACCACCCCTT
>CAYUWV010000091.1:5087-9132 GCA_964448385.1 uncultured Propionibacteriaceae bacterium
CCCGGATCAGCCGCCAACTCCAGGTTGCCGCTTCGGGTGAGCTCGAAGCTGACCCCGTAGTTCTGCTGCAGGTACGACCACCACTGGCCACCGCTCGAGCCAGGGAACTCGGAGATCATCGCAGCGCCGTCCCCGATCGCCTCGACCCGGTAAGGGCGTGTCAACGACCGGTAGTCGACGGTGATGGCGTCCCCCGCCCCTCGAATCGCGGTCCGAGAACTGAGCCGGTGCCCGTTGATGGCGATCGCTTCGGCGCCGCTGCGCCAGAGCTGATTGACCAACTGTCGCAGGTCGGCGTCCACCACCCGAGCTTGCTGATCGTTGTCCTCGCCATCATCCACCACCACCACGACCCCGGATCCTTTGACCGCACCACTTCCGGCCACCGCTCCCAGACGGGCGAGTTCGGCCGCGGTTGCCGGGTCAGCCTGGTTGACCGCATCGGCCAGGTTCCGGTTCTCCTTCGCCAACGCCGCCCGGCGTTGCTGCAACTCGGCGACCTTCCCGCTGGCCGCCCCCACCCGCGCCACGAGATCGGCGCGCTCAGCCTGGACTTGCGGCGCGGCTCGCAGGGTGCCACCCAGCGACAGGCCCACCAAGAGCCCGAAGCCCCCCATGACCAGCCCGACCACCCACCCACGTCGGGCGGGTCCAGCGGGTGCTTCCCGGGCAGCCACGACGGCATAGTCGGGGTCGATCGGATTCCGGACGATGTCGTTGAGCAGGTCCATGCTCTCGTCGACGGGACGGGTGACCGGCGGAGCACTCATGACACGGGATCCAGCGCCGCCCGGTCGACGAGCGGCAGGCGGCGGATCACATCCACACCCTGACGCAGGTACAGGAATCCCGACCACCAGTAGAAGATGGTGCCCCAGATCACACAGGCCCAGCCGACCGTCCGGGCGACGACCTGCCACGGATCAGGCCCGTTTCCCAGCAGAACTAGGGGAAACGCGTAGAGCAGCAGGAAGGTCGCCGCCTTGCCGAGGAAGTGCACCGGCAGGCTGGTGTAGCCGCGACGGCGCAACGGCGGGTACAGCACGGTCGCCATCAGCACGTCGCGGGCCGCCAGCACCACCAGCAGCCACCACGGCACGATGTCGCGCAGCGCGAAACCGATCAGGGTCGCCAGGATGTAGAGCCGGTCGGCCAACGGGTCGAGCACCTGCCCAAGCCGGGACCGCTGGTGCCAGGCGCGCGCCAGGTAGCCGTCCAGCCAGTCGGTGGCCCCGCCCACGGCGAGCACGACCACCGCCCAGACGTCGGCGCCCCGCACCAGCAGCAACCACAAGAACAGCGGCACCCCGAGCAGGCGGACGAAGCTCAGCACGTTGGGCAGGGTCAACACCCTGGTCGTGTCGTACGGTTCGCCTGCCACGCTGCCAGCCTAGGCGATCAGGATCCCCAGGCTTGGCAGAGGGCCAGTCGGGTTTCCTCCAACAACTGCGGCACCGCCTTGGTCTGGGCGATGATCGGCAGGAAGTTGGAATCCCCTTGCCAGCGAGGCACCACGTGCTGATGCAGGTGGGCGGCGATCCCCGCGCCGGCCACCTCACCCTGGTTGACCCCCAGGTTGAACCCTGCCGGACGGGAAACCGAGCGGATCACTGCCATGGTCTGAGCGGTCAGTTCGGCGAGCTCGGCACGCTCGTCGGCGGTCGCGTCCACATAATCCGACACGTGGCGGTACGGACACACCAGCACGTGCCCGGGCGAGTAGGGGTAGAGGTTCATCACGACGTACGCCGTCACCCCGCGGTGCACGATCAGCCCTTCATGATCACTGCGGCCCGGGGCACGACAGAACGGGCATTGCGCCACCGAGTCGTCGCTGGGATGGTTCTCGCCGCCGATGTAGACCATGCGGTGGGGAGTCCACAGCCGCTGGAAGGCATCCGGCACCCCTGCCAAGCCGGCCGCGTCCTCGCTGCACGGATCCCCAGCCATGCGCCGAGCCTCAGCTCCGGGGCGGACGGGTCGCGGCGACGATCTCGGCGACCGCTTCGGCGACCGCGACGCCGTTGTTCTGGCTGCCGTCGCGGTAACGGAACGACACCGCACCAGCGGCCACGTCCGCCTCACCGGCAATCAGCATGTACGGCACCTTCGAGGTTTGGGCATTGCGGATCTTCTTGCCGAACCGGTCGTCGGAGGTGTCCACCTCGACCCGCACCCCTGCGGCCTGCAGCTGCTTCGCCACGTCGAACAGGTGGTCCTCATGGTCGGCCGCAACCGGGATGCAGGTGACCTGCACCGGTGACAGCCAGGCCGGGAACGCCCCTGCGTAGTGTTCGGTGAGGACGCCGAGGAAGCGTTCGATGGAGCCGAACTTGGCCGAATGGATCATGACCGGCTGAGCGTGGCTGCCGTCGGGAGCGGTATAGGTCAACCCGAAGCGTTCCGGCTGGTTGAAGTCGTACTGGATCGTCGACATCTGCCAGGTGCGCCCGATCGCGTCTTTCGCCTGCACGGAGATCTTGGGGCCGTAGTACGCCGCGCCGCCCGGATCCGGGACGAGCTCCAGGCCAGAATCGCGTCCCACCTGCTCCAGCACGGCGGTCGCCGCCTGCCACTGCTCGTCCGAGCCGATGAACTTGGTGGACTTCGCACCCTGGGTGTCCCGGGTGGAGAGCTCCAGGTAGAAGTCATCCAGACCGAAGTCGCGCAGGAGCTCCAGGATGAAACTGAGCAGGTGCTGGACCTCGTGGCCGGCATCCTCGGCCCTCACGTAGGAGTGCGAATCGTCCTGGGTGATGCTGCGGACCCGAGTCAGGCCCTGCAGCACGCCGGACTTCTCGTCCCGGTAGACCGTCCCGAATTCGAAGAACCGCAACGGCAACTCCCGGTAGGACCGCCCTCGCGACTTGAAGATCAGGTTGTGCATCGGGCAGTTCATGGCCTTCAGGTAGTACTTCTGGCCATCCGAATCCATGGGCGGGAACATGCCCTCGGCGTAGTACGGGAGGTGGCCGGACGTGTGGAACAACCCCTCCTTGGAGATGTGCGGGGTACCGACGTAGTGGAAGCCCGCACGGATGTGCGCAGCGCGAACGTAGTCCTCCATCTCGCGCTTGATCACCCCGCCTTTGGGATGGAACACCGGGAGCCCGGCGCCCAACTCCTCGGGGAAGCTGAACAGGTCGAGCTCGACCCCCAACCGGCGATGGTCGCGACGCGCTGCCTCGGCCAGTCGATGCTGGTAGGCAGCCAGGTCGTCCTTGGTCGGCCACGCGGTGCCGTAGAGCCGCTGCAGCTGCTGGTTGGCCTGGTCACCGCGCCAATAGGCGGCCGAGTTGCGCGTCACGGCGAACGCCCGGAGGTAGCCGGTGTGGGGCACGTGAGGGCCCCGGCACAGGTCCTTCCACGCCACCGACCCATCGCGGCGGACATTGTCGTAGATGGTGAGCTGACCGGCCCCCACCTCAACTGATGCGCCCTCGGTCGCCTCGGATTTCCCCTTCAGTCCGATCAGTTCAAGCTTGTACGGCTCGCCAGCCAATTCGGAGCGCGCCTGCTCATCGGTCACCTCGCGACGGACGAAGCGCTGACGTTCCTTCACGACCCCCTGCATCGTCTTCTCGATGGCCTTGAGGTCCTCGGGAGTGAACGGGGTCGACACGTCGAAGTCGTAGTAGAAGCCGTCGGTGATGGGCGGGCCGATCCCCAGCTTGGCGTCGCTGAACAGCCGCTGGACGGCTTGCGCCGCCACATGGGCGCAGGAATGCCGGATCACGTTCAGGCCGTCCGCGCTGTCGATGGCGACCGGCGCCACCTCATCACCCTCGCGCACTTCGCTGGCCAGGTCGACCAGCGCGCCGGCCACGCGCATCGCCACGACGGCTTGGTTCGCCCCGAAGAGGTCGATTCCCGTCGTGCCGGTCTCGACCACCCGGGGTTCGCGCGAATCTGGACGCACCAGGGTTATCGAGACAGACACAGGCTTTCCTTCCGGACCACACCAGCGCCCGCCATTCGCGGGCCCGTCCATTCTGCCTCGTCGGGCGACCCCACGTCGCCTCCGCACCGGGCGGGTCTCAGGCCT
>CAYUWV010000092.1:0-9098 GCA_964448385.1 uncultured Propionibacteriaceae bacterium
GCGACGGTCGGTGTCCGGCGGCGACCGTCTCCTCAAGTGCGGGCTGGAGTGAGAGATCGGGCCTCGTTGTCCGCTGACACGGTCGATTCGGGCGATGGCTTCCCGAAGAGCGGTGTTGGCGCGGTTGGCGGCTTGGATCAGGTTGGTGCCGCAGGCGGTGCGCTGGACGGCGTAACCCGTGACTCGGGTCGGGCCCGGCCAAGCGCGGCGATCAACCCCCGATTGCGCTCATCGTGCGCTGAGGCCGGGAGAACTCCGGCCGGGCGATGCTGTGCCCGGCCGCCTTCTGGAGGTGAGCGCTGCACCAGACCCGAGCCAGTTCCTGGTCGGCCGCACCTTCGCGCAGGGGCGTGCGCAGGTCCGTTTCGGAGTTGGCAAAGAGGCACGTGCGCAGCTGCCCGTCCGCGGTCAACCGGGTCCGATCGCAGGCCCCGCAGAACGGTTGGGTCACCGAAGGGATGACGCCGATGCGGCCGGCCGGATGGCAGCCGTTCCCGACCACCAGCCATTCTGCCGCTGGCGCCGAACCCCGATCCGAAGCCGGGCGTAGCTCCAGATGACCCCGAAGCAAGGCCAGGATCTCCGCGGCGGTGACCATCGAGGTCCGCTGCCACCCCGACTCCGGCCCCAGCGGCATCTGTTCGATGAACCGCAATCGATACCCGTGGCGCAGGCAGAAGTCGGCCAGCGGCACGATGTCGACCTCGTTCACCCCGCGCAGCACCACGGTGTTCACCTTCACCGGCGCCAGACCGGCCGCGGCGGCGGCCGCCAACCCGCTCAGGACCTCCCCGAGCCGGTCGCGGCGAGCGATCGCCGCGTAGCGTTCCGGATTGATCGAATCGAGGGAGACGTTCACTCTGCTGAGCCCGGCGGCCAACAGTGCCGGGACACGCTTCGCCAAGCCGACGCCGTTGGTGGTAACTGACACCTCCGGCGCAGCGCCAAGGGCGGTGCGGAGCGCGACGGTGGCTGCGATGATCTCCGCGAGTCCCGGTCGTAGCAGCGGTTCACCCCCGGTGAACCGGACCTCGGCCACTCCCAGCTGGTTGACCGCCACTCTGATCAGCCTGATCACCTCGGCATCGGTGAGCAGCGCGGCCCTGGGCAGCCAGGTTGCCCCCGACTCCGGGAGGCAGTAGCGGCAGCGCAGGTTGCAGCGATCGGTGAGGGACACCCGCAGATCCCGGGCTACCCGGCCGAAAGGGTCACCGAGCGCTATCCGTTCGGCCAGCTCAGTTGACAAGGGTCCGCCGTTCGTCCTGCGGGTCGACGAACACGAACGTCCGCACGATCGGCGAGTCGCCGTGCCGCAAGGGCGTCACTATTGCGCCGCCGTGGCGGGCTGGTAGCCAGCCGCCAGCAAACCAACCCGCTCGGCCAACTGGCTGGCGTCCCTGCCCTGCCCAGTCGCCACGCCGACGAGAAACGCAGTCAGCGGAGCGCCTGGGCTGGATGGGCCGTGCGCCACGGCCGAGATCAACCCGAGCAGCGGCTCCTCCGCTTCGAAGACGAGACTGGGGTCGACCCCCAGTTCCGTTGAAACCAGCTGCAGCCAGGTGCGCATGGTCGCCATCGTCTCCGGATCATCCGCGTGCATTTCCGTGTCTCCTCGGGCGTAGGCTGTGGCACCGGAACCCCCACCGCGCCCAGTCTGCCACGACGGACGTGCCCCTTGATTGGCCTGGAGGCTGACGTGATCGACGCTGGGACGCTCGACGCACTCGCGGCCGGTTTCACGGTACTCGGCCGGCTGCACCGCCAGCCCCCGGGACCAGGCGAGCTGGCCGCGCTCCAAGAGCTGCTCGACGAGTGGCCGCTGTCCGGAACCGCCGCAGCCGATTCCGGTCTGGCCTGCCTGCGTCGGTCGTTCGAAGCCGGCGAGGACGCCGAATCCATCCGCGTCGACCATGACCGGCTGTACGGCGTGTCGGCCAAGTCTCTGGTGCCGCCATACGAGTCGGTGCACCTCGGCATCGAGGGCCTGGTGTTCGACCGTCAGACCCTGGAGGTACGGAACGCCTACCGAGCCCTCGGCCTGCAGGCGCCCAAGCTGAACACCGAACCAGACGACCACATCGGCTTGGAGTTCGACTTCGTGGCCCAGTCGTTGCTCAGCGCGCTCGCGGCGTCCGAAGCGGGCGCCGATCCGCAGCTACCGCTGGCCGCGCTCCGCAACTTCTTGGCCGATCACTTGCTTGTCTGGGCGCCCGCGATGCTCACCAGCGTTGCTGCCCAGGCCCAGACCGAGTTCATGCGCGGCGTCGCGCTGCTCTCCCAGGGCGCACTCGAGTCCTGCACCCTCGCCGTGGACTAGCCGCGCTCAGCCTCTTGGCCAACGCTCGCGCTGGCCGCGGCCACCCGTGCGCTCCTGTCGCCGAGTGCACGGTTCCGGCGCAGTGAGATCACCCCGTCCTCGTCGGCGCGAGCCAATTGCCAGGGCGGCGCCAGCGTCAGATAGGTGTCCACCACCGTTTCCGGCGGGTCAACCATCCCGGTCCTGATCCAGGCATGCACCACGGACAGCATGTTGTGCGCCTGCTGGGTGACCGCCATCTCCTTCCACAAGTCGGTCACCGGAGGACCGGCCAGCTGCTTCTCGATGGCGTGCACGTACTTCCCCGCCGCCTCCTCGAAATAGGAGGTCAACGCGCTGGACACCGACGATTCGCGCGACGACAGCACCCGGTAGACATCCCCGTGTTCGCGGACGTGCTCGAGCAGGGTTAGGTAGATCCGGCGCCAGAGCAGCACATAGTCCGAATTCGGGTGCGCCATCTGCTCGGCGATGGCGTCCAGCCCCGGCCGGAGTTCCGAGACCAGGACCTCGGCGAGCAGCCCGGCCGGCGAATTGGCGTGCCCGTAGAAGGTCGCGCGGGAGACGCCGGCCGCCACAGTGAGCTCGGACACGCTGATGTCCTCTGCCGGCTTGGCTCCGGCCAGGTCGAGCAGGGCAGCCACCAGGCGTATCCGTACCCGGCGGTATCGCGGATCATCCTGGCGTGGCATCAGGTCCCCCGGACTCGAAGTTGCCAGCAACATAGCCGGTCGAGGCGAACTGCAGCCGGGTCACCGCCCAAGTCCCGGAAGGAACCAGGACACATCTGTCGATCTTCCCGCCGCCGAGTGCATCCCGATCATATGATTGACACGTGTCGATTACTCTCGCCACGAACGAGTCTTTGCGGAAGGCGCTGCCATGCTGACTGAGAACTCCGAAACCCGGCCGGACGGCGTGGGGCTGGCCACCACCGACTGCAACCGCCGGACCTTCCTGAAGTGGTCCGGGGCCCTCGGCATGGCCGCCGCACTCGTCTCCGTGACCAAGCCCGATCTCACTGCCCAGGCCGAAGAGCCCGCAGCGACCGACCAGTTCTTCTGGTCGGCGTGCACGGTCAACTGTGGTTCCCGGTGCCCGGTGCGGCTCCAGGTGCGAGAGGGCACCGTTGTCCGGGTCCTGGCGGACAACACCGGCACCGACGAGTTGGGCAACCAGCAGGTGCGGGCCTGCGTGCGTGGCCGGTCCATCCGGCACCGGATCTACAACCCGGACCGGCTGAAGAAGCCGATGAAGCGCAAGCCCGGCACCAAGCGCGGCGAGGAGCAGTGGGAGACCATCTCCTGGGAGCAGGCGCTGGACGAGATCGCCGCCAAGATGAAGGAAATCAAGTCCAAGTACGGCAACGAAGCGTTCTACATCAACTACGGCACCGGCACTCTCGGCGCAACCATGGCGAAGTCCTGGCCGCCGGAGGAGACCCCGTTCGCACGGTTGCTGAACACCTGGGGTGGCTACCTCGATCACTACTCGGACTACTCGACCACCGAGATCACCGCGGCCTACCCGTACTTCTACGGCACCTGGTACGGCAGCAACTCGCTGGACGACGCCAAGAACTCGATGTTGCAGGTGATGTTCGGCAACAACCCGCTGGAGACCCGGATGTCCGGTGGCGGACTCACCTTCGTCACCCAACAGACCAAGAAGGCCAGCGGCGTTCGCACCATCGTCATCGACCCGCGCTACTCGGAGACCGCTGCCCTGGTCTCCGACGAGTGGGTCCCGATCCGTCCCGGCACGGACGCCGCCCTGGTGGCGGCGATGATCCACGTGATGTTGGCCGAGAACCTGCACGACCAGGCTTTCCTGGACAAGTACTGCGTCGGGTTCGACGAAGCCACCCTGCCCAAGGAGGCGCCGGCGAACTCGTCCTATCGCAGCTATGTCCTCGGCAAGGGTCCGGACGGCGTGGAGAAGACCCCGGAATGGGCCGCGGATATCACCGCCATCCCGGCCCAGCGGATCCGGCAATTGGCCCGCGAGGTCGCCACCGCCAAGCCGTGCGCGATCACCCAGGGCTGGGGTCCGCAGCGGCACGCTAACGGCGAACAGAACTCACGCGCCATCTTCCTGCTCGCCTGTGCCACCGGCAACGTGGGCATCCCCGGCGGCGGCAACGGAGCCCGGGAATCGTCCCCTGCTCTGCCCTTCGCTTCGCCGTTCAACACCGGCATCCCGAACCCGTCCAACAAGATGATCTCGGTCTTCTCCTGGCTGGACGCAATCGACCACGGCGAGAAGATGGACACCTTCAACGCCGGTGTGGCGGAGAAGGTCGCACCGGGAGTCCGGTGGGTGAAGGTTCCGGTTGACGAAGCCGGGAACGCCGAGAACACCAAGCTCGAAGTGCCGATCAAGATGGTCTGGCAGTACGGCGGCAATTCGATCGTCAACCAGACCGGCGACAACAACGGTTCGGTGGCGATCCTGGCCGACGACACCAAGTGCGAGCTGATCGTTGACTGCGACATCCAGTACACGGTGTCCTGCCGCTACTCCGACTACATCCTGCCGGGCACCTCGGCGGCCGAGGAGTCGGATATCCACCCCGGCGAGAACGCCCCGCCGATGGCCTACGGCATCGTCTCCACCCAGGCGATCGAACCGCTCTACGAGTGCCGGCCCATTTACGACATCTGCGTCGACCTGGCCAAGCGACTCGGCACCGAACAGGCCTTCACCGAGGGCAAGACCCGCGAGGACTGGCTGCGGGCTGCGATCGTCGCGACCCGAGCCAGCGACCCGAGCCTGCCCGACTACGACGCCTGGAAGAAGATGGGCATCTACCGCAAGAACTCCGGGCCGATCGTCTCGATGGCGGAATTCCGCGCCGACCCGAAGCAGAGCCCGCTGCCGACGCCGTCCGGGAAGATCGAGATCTACTCCGACCAGCTCCGCCGGATGAACGAGAAGTGGGAGTTCGGGGTGTTCCGGCCCAAGCTCGCCGGCGACCAGCTCTACCCGCTGCCCGAATACGTTGAGACATGGGAGGGCCCGCTGGAAGCCCGCGCGTCCGACAAGTACCCACTGCAGGTGATCGGACACCACTTCAAGGGCCGGACGCACTCCACCTACGGCAACGTCGACTGGCTGAAGGATGCGCACCACCAGACGGCCTGGATCAATCCCCTGGACGCCAAGTCCCGCGGCGTCAGGAACGGCGAACAGGTGTTCGTCTACAACGACCGGGGCACCGTCAAGCTGGCGGCCAGAGTGACCGACCGAGTGATGCCGGGGGTGGTCTCGATCCCCCAAGGGGCGTGGTACCAGCCGGAAACGGACGTGGCACGCCCGAGCGGTGCGAACGCGGAGCACCCAGTGGATGTGGCCGGGAGCGTGAACACCCTGACCTCCCTGCACCCCTCGTCACTGGCCAAGGGCAACCCGTCCCACACCACCACCGCCAACGTGGTGAAGAGCTAGAAGGGGCCTGGAAATGAGTGGAGAGTTGACCACCGCCGGCGCGGACTACGGGTTCTACTTCGACCAGACCCTGTGCACCGGCTGCAAGGCCTGCCAGATCGCCTGCATCGACAAGCACGACCTGCCCCTCGGCGTCCGATGGCGCCGGGTCGCGGAGTACTCCGGCGGTACCTGGCGGCTGAAAGGGAACACGGTCACACCGAACGTGTTCACCTACTACACCTCGATCGCCTGCAACCACTGCGAGGATCCGATCTGCGTCCGGGTCTGCCCGACCACGGCGATGACCCGGCGGGACGACGGCACCGTCTACGTTGACAACAACAAGTGCGTGGGTTGTCGGTACTGCGAATGGGCCTGCCCGTACAGCGCCCCACAGTTCAACTCCGAAACCGGCCACATGACGAAGTGCGACCTGTGCTTCGACTATCGCTCGGAAGGCATGCAACCGGCCTGCGTCGCCGGCTGCCCGTCACGGGCGCTGGACTGGGGGCCGATCGCCGAACTCCGCAAGGCACACGGGAGCGAGAACGCCATCGCGCCGTTGCCTGACCCGTCGATCACCAAGCCGCACCTAGTCATCCTGCCGCACCGTGACGCGCAAACCTGGGACCGCGCCACGGGTCAGATCGTGAACCCTGAGGAGATCTGATGAATGTCCACGACATCCCGATGGTGCTCTTCACCCTGGTTTCGCAGATGGCGGTAGGCACCTTCCTCACCCTGGGGGCAATCCAGCTTCTGTCGGCAAGACGCGACGTCGACACCAGGGATCGGGTGATCGCACCGGTGCTGTACGCGATCGGACCAGTGATGGTCTTCGGCCTGCTGGTCTCGATGCTGCACATGAACGACCTCACCAACACCTTCAACGTGATCCGCCACTGGGACTCCTCCTGGCTGTCCCGGGAGATCATCTTCGGGGTCGGCTTCGCGGCGTTCGGGTTCCTGTTCGCCTTGCTGGAGTGGTTCGGCAAGGGTAGCCACCTGCTCCGGCAGGCGGTGGCGGCGATCACCGCACTGCTCGGGATCGGGTTGCTCTGGTCGGAGTCGATGGTCTACTACTCGTTGGTCTCGGTTCCGGCCTGGCACCACTGGGTGGTGATCTTCCTGTTCATCGGCTCCGCAGTGCTGCTCGGAGTGCTGGCGGTGGGCTCCTCGCTGATGATCACCACCCTGGTGCGGGCCCGTACCGGTGCCACTGCAGTCGCGGCGCCCGCGCCACTGCCGGACCTGACCGACGCCGCGCCGACGCCAGCAGACTCGGCGCCTTCCGTGGGGGATCCCACGCTGGTCGAGGCCGGCGGCGGCTTGATGGCCCAGATCCGGAGTCGGGTCCGCGAGATCAACGCCCCCTCCACCCCCGCCGAGTGGCAGCTCACCGCGCGCGTGTTGCGCTGGATCGCCGTTGTGGGGGCCACGGCCGCGGTGGCGATCCTGGTCTCCTACCCGATCTACCTCGCCGGCCTTGGCCTGGGAAATGCCACCGCCCAGGTGGCGCTCGCGGTGCTGAGCGGCTCGACGCTGTGGCTGCGGCTGATCCTGCTCGCGGCGACAGCGGTCATCCTCGGGGTCTTTGTCTACCGGATGGCCGAGACCACCAAGCTCGGCAACGCTCGCAGCCTGGTGTACCTGGTGCTGCTCTGCCTGGTGCTGGCGTTCAGCAGCGAGTTCCTGGGGCGGCTGCTTCACTACGCGGTGGGGATGAGGGTCGGGATCTGAACGCGGTGCCTCAACTGGCTCCCGGCGCCGGGATCGCGGCTGCCGGGTTCGCCGTCGCCAGGATGCTGGCCGCAGCCCCGGACCAGGGCCTGCTGGAACGCTTCGCCGACGTGGCCGGACGCCGGTCCTGGCCGGTGCGCAACGGCCCCTCGTTGACCGGGCTGCGGTTGATCGCTCGTGGCTTCCATCCTGAGCAGGTTCGTTCGGAGTGGGTGCAGCTGTTCGGCGACACCCCGGGGGCGATCACGCTGCGGGAGTCCAGTTGGCTGGGCACTGATCCAGGCACGCTGGAAGCCGAACTGGTCGACTGGTACCACGCCGCCGGCACGACCAGCGACCACCTCGGAAAGCATCCGCTGGATCACCTCAGCGTGGAACTCGCCCACCTCGCTCAGCTTTCCGCGTTGCACGGCCGGGCCGAAACGTCAGCGGACAGGGACACCGCCGAGGGGTGCCGACAGCTGATTGGCACGTTCCGCACCGACCACGTTGACCCGTACTGGCGCGCGGTGGCCACCGAAATCGGCGACCGGGCCGGCACCACCGTGCTGCTGGCGCTGCCCGACCTGCTGGCCGGCTTCATGGGGGCGCTGGAAGGCCTCCGATTCCCGACTGAGCACCCTGGGACAGATTGATCGACGTGGACACCGACCGCAGCCGGGCCCTGCTCCACTGGCTCCAGTCCGTCGAACTGCCGGAACAGGTGGTGCTCGCCTGTGAGCACACCGCGCTGCCCGCGATCGACAAGCGGGCGATCGGCGTCCGGTATCCAGGTTGCCTGGCGGACGCCGGGCTCTCGCTACCGGCCCAGCTGCTGGCGTTCGGGGTGGCGGAGGTGCTGGTAGCCCCGTGCGCGACCGACCCGGACTCGTTCCGGCAGAACCTGGCCGACTGGCGGCGAACCCTGGACGGAGTGCGGCCCCTGCCCGAGCCAACCAACCGGCGCTTCGGGAGACACCGTGGGCAGGTGCTCGACATGGGCAGCTCGTTGGTGACCCGCCGGCTGGCGCTGGGACTGAAGCAGACCAGGGAGGTGCCGTTCGACCTGGCCCTGGACGAACCGGGCCGCGGACTGGCCGCCCTGCGCATCCTCCAGCGCCAGGGCCGGGCCCACCTGGAACCAGCCGGCCCGGACGAACTTCAGTCTCCGACCGAAGCCCCCCGGGTCGCGGTGGCGTTGCTGGCGGTGGGCTGTAACGCCTGCGGGGTGTGCGTGCGGGCCTGCCCACAACACGCACTTGAGCTCAGCCACCTGGATGCGGTCAGCGTGCTCAGCCATCTCGGCGACGCCTGCCGGGCCGACCAGGCGTGCATCCGACTCTGCCCGGTGTCCGCGCTGTCGGTATCGGGGATACTCGGCTTGGCCGAGCTGGCCGACCGTCCAGCGGTCGAACTGGCCCGGGTACCGACCCGCAGCTGCCCCCGCTGCGGCGCCCGGCACCCAGTGGCTGAAGGCGACCTGTGTGGTCCGTGCCAGTTCCGCACCGCCAACGCCTTCGGATCGCGGATCCCGCCCACCGTCCACGGGCGCTGAACCGCCCCTGTGTCGTCCGATCCCGGGGTTCGCGACTGCTTGCGATCCCGGTGGGCAGCAGACCGTGCAGAGAACGGG
>CAYUWV010000093.1:0-8946 GCA_964448385.1 uncultured Propionibacteriaceae bacterium
AGGCAGCCAAGCGTTTCATGGACCCCAGAATGTGCGCCTCCTTCACGGACGGGACAAAGCTCGGCATTGAGATGGCCCTGACCGCCAACGCCATCGGCGGGAAGGTGATCACCCCCGGCATGGTGGGCCCACGCGTGAAGGATGTGTACACGGTCTTTGAGCACGTCGATTTCGAGTCGGTCTGGGATGGCAGTCTCCCGCTGGTCGATTATGTGCTGGGCGCGCAACCCTCTGGCGGGGTGTTCGTGGTGGGCTTCAATGACCATCCGCACCAGGTCGAGACACTCAGCTGGTACCCCTGCCATCTGGGTCCGGGTCCCTTCTATGTGTTCCATCGCCCTTACCACCTGGGGCACATTGAGTCGGTCTCGTGCATCGCCGAGGCCTACCTCGATGGCTGGGCCGTGCTGCAGCCGACTCACGGCTTCAGCACCAACGTCTACGCCTACGCCAAGAAGGACCTGCGCCCCGGTGAGGAAATGGATGGGATTGGCGGCTACGCGGCCTACGGCTTGATTGAGAACTGCAGTGAGAACCAGCTGCGCCCCGGGCTGCCGATCTGCCTGGCAAATCACGTGGTCGTGACCAGGGACATTCGGCGGGATGAAAAGATCTATTGGGACGACGTGACGATCCCACCCGATGGCCCGGCGTTCAAGTATTTCGAGCTTGCGCAGAAGGCCAGTGATGCGGTTGTGCTGGGGGAGGCCATGTCCCTTGCCTGAGGTGAGCATCTACATGAGCTCCTACAATCACGCGCGCTACTTGCCGCGTTCGATCGATAGCGTGCTGAGCCAGACCTTCTCCGATTTCGAACTGTTCATCCTGGACGACGCCTCGACGGACGGCTCCTGGGAGATCATCCAGGCTTACACGGACCCGCGCATCCGCGCACTGCGCAACCAGGTGAACCGCAACGACAAGGCGGTGATGCGTCAGGTCATCGCTGAGGCTGCGGGGGAATACTTCGCCGTGCACCATTCGGACAACATCTGGGAGCCCGGCAAGTTGCAGGCCCAGGTCGAGTTCCTGGAGGCGCAACCCCAGGTGGGGGCAGTGTTCACGAATGCCCTCGTGGTCGATGAGAATGATCGCGAGATCACCGATGCGACCAATTGGTTCACCTACATTTTCGACCAGCCCAACCGATCGCGTGAGGAGTGGCTGAACTTCTTCTTTCATCACGGCAACGCGCTGTGCCATCCCAGCATGTTGATCCGTCGGCAGTGTTATGCCGACTGCGGCAGTTACCGCGACGGGTTGGGACAGATCCCTGACCTGGACATGTGGGTGCGACTGGCACTGAAGTACAGCATCCACGTGATGCCGGAGAAACTGGTGCACTACCGGGTTCCCTCCGACGGCAACTTCATCACGAACCTCGGTACGGAAACCTCCAACCGCTTCCATTTCGAGTGGCTGCAGGTACTGCAGAACTACCGACAGATCCCAGACTGGGAGGAACTGCTGAGAGTCTTCCCCGCCGCACTCCCGTACGGTCGGGAGGAGGGTTGCGAGGTGGACTACGTCCTAGCCAGGCTGGCCTTGGAGTCCGACGACCCGGTGAAGCAGCTCTTCGGGCTCAACACCCTGTTCGAGGCCCTGAACGACCCCGCCAAGGCGGCGCGCATCGCCAGCCTGTACGGATTCACCCACAAGGATTTCCTTGGGCTCACCGCGCGGTGCGATCTGTTTGGGTTCGAGCTGATGCAGCGGTACCACGCCCTCAAGTCCAGCCGCTCTTATCGCACCGCGACGCTCCTGCGCCGAGTGCGTCACCGCTTGGTGCCGCCGGGCAGAAGGTAGACTCTTCGCCGACCAGCCGGAGTGGTGGAATTGGCAGACACGCAGGATTTAGGTTCCTGTACCGCAAGGTGTGAGGGTTCAAGTCCCTTCTCCGGTACCCTTCAATTCGCATCCTGACAAGGGTGTATGTGTTCATAATGCTGCTGCTGCGCGATTCCGGGCCCTTATCGGGCCCTTACGGGTGGTTATGAAGGCCGATCTGCCAACGCGCCTGGGGACCGGTACGTTGGCAAGATGTGTACACTGAGATACACATCTTGGGAGGTGAATGATGGCAACGACCGTGGGCATCCGGCAGTTCCGTGCAGGCCTGGCCGAGTACCTCGATTCCGACGAGCCGGTCGCGATCACCCGGCACGGTCGGACCGTGGGCTACTTCATTCCGACGCCATCAGACCGGGCTGCCGAGATCGCCTCGCTGCGCGCCGCAGCGGCAACCCTCGACGAGCTTCTGGCGCGTAACGGGGTTGATCCTGACGACGTTGTCGCCGAGTACGCAGCGACCCGGCGCGCCGGGAACCAGTAGACACGATGAGCGGTCGGCAACGAGCGATCGTGCTGGACGCCAACATCCTGATCCGGCTCGTCCTCGGGCAGCGCGTCCGCCAGCTCGTCCTCGACCATGCCGACCGGGTGGCGTTCTTCACTCCTGACGTCGCCTACGCGGACGCTCGAACCTACTTGCCGGGTCTCCTCGTCCGGCGCGGGATCGACCCGGGTTCCGCCATGTCTGTGCTCGATGGGTTCGAGTCGATCGTCCATTCCGTGGAGGGCGACGTGTATCGGCGCGCTCGGCGGGCGGCGCTCGCAAGGATCGAGAAGCGAGACCCTGCGGACTGGCCGGTGGTCGCGACGGCCCTGGTGCTCGGCTGTCCGATCTGGACCGAGGACCAGGACTTCTTCGGCACGGGTGTGCCGACGTGGACCACCGACCGCGTCCTGCTCTATCTGAGCACCGACCAGCCGTAGACGCGGGCTCCTCCGCACCAGCATCAACGTCAGCCCCAGAGGCGTCCGATCGGTCGGACGGTGGGGATGGCCCGGAAGAGACGGTCGAGGTCTCGGGCGCGGACACGGATGAGGCGTTGGCCGAATCGTGAGGCGGGGAGTTGGCCGGTGGCGATGCGGCGGCGGAGGGTGTCGACGCTGATGCCGTAGACGTGGGCTGCTTGTTGGAGGGAGAGCCATTCGGGTGCGTGCTGTGCCCAGGTGGCGGGGTTGGCGTGGGGGGTCACGGGGGGTTCCTTTCGCTGGGTGGGGTGTCAGCGGCTGATGCCGCGGTCGGTGGGTCGGCGGACGGTCGGGGGTTCGGGTCGTCGGGGTCGGTCGGTGGGGCGGATGGTTTGCCACAGCGGGGTGCGGGCGGTGTCGCGGGCGGTGAGGTCGGTGATGCGGTAGCGGAGGGCGTCGGCGGGGTGGTCGTCGGGGAGGTCGCCCATGCTCGCGGCGGCGTGCAGGAGTCGGAGGGTGTCGGGGCGGTTCTGGGCGAGGGTGGCCAGCTGGGCGGCGAGGACGGGCAGGCGGGGGTCGTGGGCGAGGCTGGGTGCGGCGGCGAGGATGCGCGGGGTCCATTCCCGGATGCCGGCGTGGGCGGCCGCCAGCCGGTGTTCGAGCCGGCTCTGGGTGGTGCGCTCGGCGGGGGTGTGGCGGGCGGGGCCGGTGGGCCGTGGGTCGCTGTCGGGGATGGTGTGGGCGGCCCGCCAGAGTTGGATGTCGGCGACCAGGTCGGGGTCGAGGCCGGGGAGGTGTGCGGCCCAGTAGGGCGCCTGGTTGTCGGGCGTCTGTTGGCGGGTCTGGTCGGCGAGTTGGTGGGTGAGGACGTAGCGGGCTGAGAGGTAGGTCTTCCAGTCGGGGTCGTCGAGGAGTTGGGTGGGGATGCCGGGCAGCCAGGGCAGCGGGCCGCGGGTGCGGTCGTTGGCCTGGGTGAGGTCGAGCCGGTGGTCGACGACCGCGGCCGGGTCGCGGGCGGTCTCCAGCCCGCCGAGAGCGACGGCCTCGGCGAGGATCTGGCCGGGGTCGTGGCCGTTGGCGGCGATCAGCATCAGGTGGCTGCGCAGGGCGGGCCACGCGTCGGCGTCGGCCAGGTGGTGGACGTGTCCGGCGGCATCGATGGCGTCCTTCACGTCGCCGGGGAGGTGTCGTTCGGCGGCGAAGGTGATGGCGTCGAGGTAGCAGGTGACGGCGGGGCCGAGGAGCCGGGCGGGGTCGTCGGCGTGGGCGAGTTGGGTGGTGCCCGAGACGGGGGCGTCGTCTCGGCTGATCACGGCTTCGAGGAGCTGGGTGGCGGTGGCGGGTTCGTGCAGGTCGCGGGCGGCGGGTGGGGTGTGCGGGTCGGCGGTGGTGACCTGGATCCAGGCGTGGTTGGCGTGCCGGCCGCGGCTGAGCATGGTGTACAGCTGTTGGCGGGTTTCGGTGCCGGTGAGCAGGCCATGGCAGGTGTCAGCGGTGACGCCTTGGGCGCCGTGGATGGTGGTGGCGTAGCCGAGTTCGACCGAGGCGGCGACGTAGTCGGCGGGCAGGGTGAGGTGGGCGCGGGAGCGCAGGTTCGCCACGTCGAGGGACCCGTCGGGGTGGACGGCGGTGACGCGCCACCGGTCGCCGTTGCGGACCCACGCGGTGTCGCCGCTGGTCAGGCTGCGGTTGTTGTGGCGGGTGAGGACGGTGTCCCCGCTGCTGGCCCGGTTCCCGTCGGCCAGGGTGGCCTCGCGTCCGGGTGGGTGGCCGTCGAGGCGGGCGGTGCGGGCGGTCGCGTTGAGTTGGGCGACCAGCGTGCGGGTGGGGGCGAGGATGAGCGCGTCCCGGCCGGCGCGGCTGTCGGCGAGCCAGGCGCCGATCAGGGAGATCGCGGCGGTGTCGGGGTCGGCGACGTGGATGCGGCCGTGGTCGAGGTAGTAGCCCAGCGCGCTGGTGTCTCCGGCGCGGAGGGCGAGGGAGGCGTCGGCTTCGGCGGGGGAGGTGAACCGGACGACGTGGTCGAGGCGGAGGGCGCCGTGTTCGGCGGCGATGTCGCGCAGGACGCCGCCGGCGCCGATGGCGCCGAGTTGTTGATCGTCGCCGATAAGCCGGACGGAGGCGCCTTGGTCGAGGCACCAGGAGACGACGTGGTCGAGGGTGAGGGTGTCGGCCATGCCCGCTTCGTCGATGATCACCAGGGTGTCGGGCCCCACCTGGTCGGCGAGGGGTTCGCGGTGGTTGATGGCCCAGATGAGTTTGGCGAGGTTGTCCGCGGCGACGGTGCGGCCGTCGCGCGCGGGGGTGAGCTGGTGGCGGAGTTGTTCGGCGGCGGCGGCGGAGGGTGCCAGGCCGAGGATGGTGCCGCCGCTGGCGGTCCAGGCGGTGGCGAGGGCGCGCATGGCGGTGGTCTTGCCGGTGCCGGCGGGGGCGATCGCGAGTTGGAGCCGGCGACCTGAGGTGGCCATGTGGTGGACGAGGAGCCGTTGCCCGGGGTTGAGGGGTTCGCGGTTGGCCAGGGATTGCAGCAGGGCGAGGGTGACCGAGTTGGGGTCCGCGGTCCGGCCGCCGGTGCGTCCGGCGGCGTCGACGAGGCGCCGTTCGGCCCACAGGATCCGCTGCGTGGTGTAGCGGGTGGTGCCGGCGGCCTGGTAGACGGGGGTGCCGTCGATCCGGCGCAGCGGGCCGGGTTCGTCGGGTAGCCGGCGGCTGGTCGCGATCCGGATCGCCTGCTGCGGGCTGAGGGCGATGCCGACGATCCGGTCGACCGTCTGGTCGATGTGGTGGTGGGGGAGTGCGGCGGCGCGGACCTGGCGGAGCGCTTCGGAGCGGATGTGCCATTCCTGCCAGGACGCCCGCTCGGATTCGACCCGGTACAGCACGCTGCGGGCGGTGCCGGTGAGCCAGGCGTCGTCGACCACGGGTCCGGGCCGGGCGGGCGCCGTCCGGACGGTGTCGAGCAGGCGGCGGATGCCGCCGGGGCCGAGGACCTGCTCGGCTTCGGTGTGCCAGGTGGTGCGTTGGTCGGCTTCGGAGCGGGGTTCGTGTTTGGCTTGCCGGGTGTCCAGGGTGGCCTGGGCTTGGAGGTCGATCTTTTCGGTCGGGGTGGGTGGGCGTTCGTGGTCGGCCTCGAACCGGGCGACCAGGTCGGCGGTGCGGGCGTTGATGTGGTGGCGGCGTTGTGACCAGCGGGCCAGGAGGCGGGGGTCGAGGCCGGCGATCTCGTAGACGGGCCGTTTGCCGTCGCGGCCGACTTCGACGAACCCGAGACCGAGCCGGGCCAGACGGGCGTGGAGGCTGGTGGTGTAGGTCTCGGAGATGGTGACCTTGGCCTGGTAGAGGGTGCTGCCGTCGATGGCCAGCCAGGCGCCGTCGGGGGCTTGGACCTTGTTCGCGATCGCGACGTGGGTGTGCAGGTCGGGGTCGCCGGCCCGGGAGTCGCGGTGGACGAACACCGCGGCGATCAGGCCGCGGGTGTCGACCTGCCGGGCTCCTTCGTGGCCTTGCCGGGTGTGCAGTACTCGGTTCTCGATGAACGCCAGGGCGTCGGCCACCGCCGCTTCGTGGGCGGCCCGGATCTGTCCGGCCAGGACCGGGTCGGCGACTGCCCACAGCGCCGAGACCGATTTCACCGGCGAGAACGTCAGGTCGTAGCCGGCCACCGAGGTCCGCGGGTGCGAGGTCGATCGTGCGATGAATCCGTGCAGTTCCCGCGGCCCGGCGGGTGGGCGCCCGAACTGGGCGGTGAACCACTCCCGCGCCAGCACGGTCCGCAGCTCGCCGGCAACCTGCCGGGGGACGGTGGCGGTCGCAGCCAGACCGTGGACGGCCCGCCAGGCGGCCAGGCGTTGGCCCAGCTCGGTCTCGAACGCGGTCGGCGCGTTGGCGTACACGGCGTACCGGTTGCCGAGTTTCGCCCCGGTGACCGGATTCAGCCCGGCGCCGAACAGCAACTTCATCTGCTCGCCGGTCACCACGTCCCCCGCGGACACCCCCAACCCGGCCAGGCCGGTACCGTGCCAGTGGCCGGGCGTTTCGCCCTTCGCCGTGTAGTAGTCGGCCAGGGAGGTGTGGCCGCGGCCGGTCGCGTCCATGGCCGCGACCTGCCGGGTCAGGTACTCATACCCCGAACCGGCCGACAGCTTCTGCAGACCGATCGCCACCGCCACACCCCCTTCCGCCACCGCATCCAGGCCATCTCTCGCTTTTCCCTAGGCGAACCGATCGCGTGATCGGGACACTTCGGGCCGTCCTGCCGCCGGGCCCCGAACAGATCGGATGCCCTCACCCTCCTGAAGCCCGCCAGACCTCCCTTCCCGGACACCCTGAACGCCAAGAAGATCCTGAGAAGTTGGGGCCGGGCTGGCTTGCCCCCCGCCCCCCGGGAGTCTTGGCAGCCATCCCGGCCCGATCCCCGCCGAGCCGGGTGAGCCGGTTGACTCAGCAGAGCACACCGATGTCCCCCAGGATGTCCCCCCACAGCCCTCCCGCCGGGGGTCACGGCACCGCCCACGTGGGCAAATGCCCTTGTCGCGGGCACGTCCCCCAACGTCCCCCCACTTGTTACGGGCACCGGTTGACATGCGCCTCAACAGCCCCTCCGGGCCGCAGTGTGCTGGGCGGGGGCATCGCAGTGCGCCGTTCAAGACAGTCGCAGAATGCTGTACCTATCTTCCGCAGAGTGCTGTATGGTCGTGTCATGGCGTACCTGCCGCGGGTGGTTGACCCCCGTATCGACCGGCTCCTGTCCGCGATGGGTGGCGTGGTGCTCGAAGGGCCTCGCGCCTGCGGGAAGACGTCCACCGGCCTGGAACACGCCCGCAGCTCGGTCCGGCTCGACGCGTCCCCGGCCGCGATCGAGTTGGCCGAGCTTGACCCGGCCGGCCTGCTGGCCGGGCCGGTGCCGCGGCTGATCGACGAATGGCAACTCGCCCCGTCGCTGTGGAACCTGATCCGCCACGAGATCGACCACCGGCAAGCCCCCGGCCAGTTCATCCTGTCCGGGTCGGCCACCCCGCCGGACAACCTGCGCCGCCACTCCGGCGCCGGCCGAATCGCCCGACTCCGGATGCGGCCCATGGCGCTGGCCGAGAACCAGCGCTCCACTGCCCAGGTCTCCCTGGCCGCCCTGGCCCACGGGGGCCGACTGTCCGGGATCCGCAGCCCCCTGTCCTACCGGGACCTCGCCGCGGAAGCGATCCGGGGCGGCTGGCCCGCCCTGGTCGAGGCCACCATCGCCGACGCGATGGAGTTCAACGCCTCCTACCTCGCCGACCTGGCCTCCACCGACCTGCGCCAGGCCAGCCCGACCCGCCACGACCCCGTCCGGGTCCGCCGGCTCCTGGCCAGCCTCGCCCGCAACATCGCCAGCGAAGCCACCCTCGCCAGCCTCGTGGCCGATGTCGCCGCCGACGGCGGGCACCTCGACCGCAACACCGTCCGGGCCTATCTCGACGCCCTCACCGGCGTGTTCGCCTACGAGGAACAACCCGCCTGGGCCGTCAGCCTGCGCTCCCGGGCCCGGCTACGCAGCCAACCCAAACTCCACCTCGCCGACCCCGCCCTGGCCTGCGCCGCCCTGCACCTCACCCCCGACCGGCTCGCCGGCGACCCTGCCTACTTCGGCCAGGTCTTCGAAGCCATGGTCATCCGCGACCTGCACGCCTACCTCGACGCCACCGGCAGCCACCTGTACCACTACCGCGACGAAACCGGGCTCGAGGTCGACGCCATCATCGAGTTCGCCGACGGCGGCTGGGCGGCCATCGAAATCAAACTCGGCGAGAGTCGCCTCCCCCAGGCGGAGACCAGCCTGCTCAAACTCCGCGACGAACGCGTCGACCTCGACCGGATCGGACCCCCACGCTTCCTCGCCATCATCACCAGCGGCGCCAACGGCTACAGCCTCCGCACCGGCATCCACGTGATCCCCCTGGCCACTCTCACCGCCTGACCCCGAGCAAGCCCGTAACCCCTCTCCGTTCATCTGCCACACACCCGGTGCAAGTCGGTCGGGTGCCGGGGTCCTTCGGCTTGTGGACGCGGGGGCGTCGGAGGGTGGGGGTCTGATATCAATGGGCACTATTACCCACCCCGGGGGATCGCCATTTCCGTTGTTTTCGGGCGGCGTCTCCGTTTGTCTGTCTTGAAGGGCGTCTTGATGGTGCGTCTGCCGGTTTCGCGTGCTGG
>CAYUWV010000094.1:0-8931 GCA_964448385.1 uncultured Propionibacteriaceae bacterium
AGCCGGTGCCGTCCTTCGGGTTCGCCGCATTCAGGTAGGCGGTGTAGACCATGCCCGCGACGCCGGCCAGGACGGCCATGTTCACCATCACCATGAAGTCCACCCCCTTGGTGTTGACACCGGTCAGCCGGGCCGCGTTGCGGTTGCCACCGACTGCGTAGATGTGCCGCCCGAACACCATCTTCTGCGTGATGAAGCTGTAGATGATGACGAGGCCGAGCAGGATGAGGCCGACCACCGGGATGCCCTTGTAGGAGGCCAGGAGCAGTCCTACGACGATGATGATCGCGCTCAGCAGGACCACCTTGGTGATGGAACCGACCATCGACGGGACCTTCATGTTGTGCTTCTTCAAGCCCGCCCGGCGTCGCAGTTCCATCCAGACGACGACGCCGACGCCGATCAGAGCGAGCAGCAAGGTGAGGTTGTGATAGTTCGTGTTCGGCCCTATTGCCGGGAGATAGCCGTTCGCGATCCGCTGGAACTCATCGGGCACCACGATCGACTCGGCGTTCAGGATCATCAGGTCGAGGCCACGGAAGAGGAGCATGCCGGCCAGGGTCACGATGAAGGCCGGGATGCCCACGTAGGCCACCCAGAAGCCTTGCCAGATGCCCACCAGGATGCCCATCACGATTCCGAGGCCGATCGCCAGGTACCACGGCACGTTCCAGTCGCGCATCGCCAGGGCCACCGTGGCACCCACGAAGGCCGCCACTGAACCCACCGACAGGTCGATGTGGCCGGCGATGATGACCATCACCATGCCGATGGCCAGAATGAGGATGTAGCCGTTCTGGACCAGCAGCGAGGTCACGTTGCGGGGCTGCAGGAACAGGCCATTGGTCAGGACCTGGAACAACAGGATCAGCAGCACCAGGGCGATCATCATGCCGTACTGGCGAAAGTTGCCCGAGAAGACGTCCTTCAACCCACCGCGCTTGGCTTCGGGGGCCTTGGCGGGTGAGGGCACGGTCGGTTCGGCCATGATCAATCTGCCTTTCGTAGAGTCATGAAGCGCATGAGAGTTTCCTGATCGGCCTTCTCGCGAGGCACATCCGCAGTGATCACACCAGCGCTCAAGGTGTAGATCCGGTCGCAGATCCCGAGCAATTCCGGTAGCTCGGAAGAAATGACCAGGACGCCCTTGCCGGCGTCGGCCATCTGGTTGATGAGTTCATAGATCTCGTACTTTGCGCCGACGTCGATGCCACGCGTCGGCTCGTCGAGGATCAGCACGTCCGGGTCTGTGAACAGCCACTTGCCGATGACGACCTTCTGCTGATTGCCGCCCGAGAGTTTGTTGACGCCCTCGTTGATGGTCGGAGCCTTGATCCGCATGCTCTGGCGGTACTTCTCGGCGGCGACGATCTCTTCGTTGTCGTCCACGACTCCGAGCTTCTGGATCTTGCGCAGCCCGGCGGCGGTGATCGACTGCTTGATGGTGTCCAGGAGGTTCAAGCCGAGCGACTTGCGGTCCTCGGTCACATAGGCCAGACCAGCGTTGATCGCCTGTTGCACGTTGTGAATCTGCACTTCCTTGCCGTGCAGGACGAGCCGGCCAGACACCTTCTGACCGTACGTCTGCCCGAACACGCTGCGCGCAAACTCGGTTCGACCGGCACCCATAAGGCCCGCCAAGCCGACGATCTCGCCCTTGCGGACGGTCAGGCTGGCGTTCTTGACCACCATTCGCTGGCTGTCTTCGGGATGCGCCACGGTCCAGCCACTGACCTCCATCAGGGTTTCGCCGATGTTCGGCGTGTGCGGCGGATAGCGATGCTCGAGGTCGCGGCCCACCATGCCGCGGATGATCCGGTCTTCGTTGACGCCGTCAGCCAAGACGTCGAGGGTCTCGATCGTCATGCCGTCGCGGATGATGGTGATCGAATCCGAGATCTCCTCGATCTCGTTCAACTTGTGACTGATCATGATCGACGTGATGCCCTTGCCCTGCAGTTCCTTGAGCAGGCCCAGCAGGTGCTCGGAGTCGGAGTCGTTCAGTGCAGCGGTGGGCTCGTCCAGGATCAGCAGCTTGACTTCCTTGCCGAGCGCCTTGGCGATCTCAACCAACTGTTGCTTACCGATGCCGATGTTCTTGATCTGAACGTCCGGATCCTCGACCAGACCGACATGGTCGAGCAGTGCACGGGCACGGGCATTGGCCGCGTCCCAGTCGATCACGCCCCCCTTGGCCTGCTCGTTGCCGAGGAACATGTTCTCGGTGATGGTGAGCTCGGGGATCAGAGCGAGCTCCTGGTGGATGATGGCGATTCCGGCGAGTTCGCTCTCACGGATGGTCTTGAACCGAACCTCTGCCCCATCGAAGTGGATGTCACCTTCGTAGGTTCCGTACGGGTAGACCCCGGACAGGACCTTCATCAAGGTGGATTTCCCAGCGCCGTTCTCCCCGCAGATGCTATGGATCTCGCCACGCTTCACTTCGAGGTTCACGTTCGACAGCGCCTTGACCCCAGGGAATTCCTTTGTGATGTTCCGCATCGACAAGATCATGTCGACCATGCGTCTGTACCCCTTTGTCTGGCATGTGGCCGCTGGTCGGGCTGGAGGGACTCCAGCCCGCACCGGCGTGGATCACCCTGGGTGACGGACGTCGCCCGCCACCCAGGGCATTGACTTACTGGGTCAGGCGACGCCCAGCTGTTCCTTGGTGTAGTAGCCAGCAGCCACCAGCACCTCGACGGCATTGCTCTTGTCGATCGAGACGGGCTCGAGGAGCATCGTCGGGACGACCTTCACACCGTTGTCGTAGGTCTTCGTGTCGTTGACGGTGACGGTCTTGCCGCCGAGGACCTCCTGAACCATGTTGGCGGTGGTCTTCGCCAGCTCGCGGGTGTCCTTGAAGATGGTCGAGAACTGCTCGCCCGACAGGATCATCTTCACGCTCTCCAACTCGGCGTCCTGACCGGTGACGATCGGCATGGCCTTGCCGCCGGAGCCGTAGCCATTGGCCTTGAGCGCGGCGATGATGCCACGGGAGATGCCATCGTAGGGAGCCAGCACGCCGTTGACGTCCTTGTCGGAGTACGACTTGGTGAGTAGGTTCTCCATGCGCTTCTTCGCGACGCCGGCGTCCCAACGCAAGGTGGTGACCTTGTTGAATTCGGTCTCACCGGAAACGACCTTGACGGTGCCGTCGTCGATCTTCGGCTGCAGGACACTCATCGCGCCGTCGAAGAAGAACTTCGCGTTGTTGTCGTCGGCGGAACCGGCGAACAGTTCGATGTTCCAGGGCGACTTGGTGCCGGAGGCCGCAAGGCCGGCCAGCAGCGACGTGCCCTGCTGAACACCAACCTTGAAGTTGTCGAACGTGGTGTAGTAGCTCACCGCGTCGGTTTCACGGAGCAACCGGTCGTAGGCGATCACCGGAATGTTGGCATCCTTGGCCTCGGAGAGGGCGCCCTTGAGGGCAACACCGTCGATGGCCGCGACCACCAGGAGCTGGTTGGCCTTGGTCACCATGTCGTTGACCTGGGTGACCTGGGTCGGGATGTCGTCGTTGGCAAACTGCAGGTTGACGGTGTAGCCCGCTTCTTCCAGCGTCTTCTTCAGGTACTCGCCGTCCTTGATCCACCGCTCGGACGTCTTGGTCGGCATCGCGACACCGATCGTGCCCTTCGCGGCGGCGCCGGAGGCCGAACCGCTCGCGGCAGGCTGGGTGGCCGGGGCTTGGCCGCAGGCCGTCACGGTCAGCGCCAGTGCCGCCGTGGCTGCAAAGGCAACCAATTTGCGCATTGCTTCTCCTTCTAGATCCCGGGCCACCGGCCAGAGACCTGTCTTGATGTCGTGCCCGTCCGGGAAGTCCCCAGGAGCGGGCCGTATTCAGTTGTGGGAAAGTTCGACCAACCGGGACTAGAACCCCAGCGCGAGTCGATGGTAAGCGTTGTTCCAGCGCAACTCCTTGAGGAACTGCGTGGTCTTGGTTTCCCGACCGATCAGGGCCAGTTCGAGGCCCACCATTTCGGCGAGGTCAGTGAGGTGCTCGGACGTGAGCGCGGTCGACAGCACCGTATGGTGCGGGCCGCCGGCGCTCAGCCAGCATTCGGTGGAGGTCGAGAAATCGGGCAACGGCTGCCACAGCGCGCGGGCGACCGGGAGCTTCGGCATCTCAGCCAGCGCCTCGACGACGGTGATCTCGTTGGCGACCAGTCGCAGCCGGTCGCCCAGATCGCACATCCCCAGGGTGACGGCGTCGCCCGGGGCGGCGTCGAAGACCATGCGGACGGGATCCTCACGGCCACCGATACCCAGGGGGTGGACCTCGATGCGCGGCTTCGCGGCCGCGATGCTCGGACATACCTCCAGCATGTGAGCACCGAGGATCAGGTTCTGGCCCGGCGCCAGGTGATAGGTGTAGTCCTCCATGAACGAGGTACCCCCGGGCAGGCCGGCGGCCATGGTCTTCAGGGTGCGTCCCAGGACGGCGGTCTTCCAGTCGCCCTCGCCGCCGAACCCGATTCCCTCGGCCATCAGCCGCTGCACGGCCAGGCCGGGCAACTGACGCAGCCCGCCGAGATCTTCGAAGTTGGTGGTGAAGGCACCGTAGCCACCATCGACGACGAACCTGCGCAGGGCCACCTCGATACGCGCACCGTAACGTAGCGAATCGGCGCGCTCGGCACCGGGACGCAGTTCCTCGGAGACGTCGTACAGGTCGACATACTGCTCGATGATCGAGTCGATGTCGCTTTCGGTGACCTGGTCGACCAAGGCCACCAGATCGTTGACGCCGTAGGTGTTCACCGACACTCCAAGGCGACGCTCCGCCTCGACCTTGTCGCCTTCGGTGACTGCGACGTTGCGCATGTTGTCGCCGAAGCGCACCACCTTCATCGTCCGCAGTTCAGCCCACGCGAGGGCAGCCCGCGACCAGACGCCGATCCGGGAGATCACCGTCGGGTCGCTGACGTGACCCGACACCGTCTTGCGGGGGACGCCGAGCCGGGTGGCGACGAACGCGAATTCCCGGTCGCCGTGGGCGGCCTGGTTCAGGTTCATGAAGTCCATGTCGATGGTGGCCCAGGGCAGGTCCCGGTTCACCTGGGTGTGCAGGTGGAGGAACGGCTTGCGCAACAGATCCAGCCCACCGATCCACATCTTCGCCGGCGAGAACGTGTGCATCCAGGCGATGACGCCGACGCAGTCGTCGTCCGCGTTGGCCTCGATCATCATGCGCCGGATCGCTGCCGCGTCGGTCAAGGTCGGCTTGGCGACCACCTCGGGAACGATGGCCTCGGCCGCGGCCAGGGCACCGGACACCTGCGCCGACTGGGAGCGCACCTGCTCCAGGACGTCGGCACCGTATAGTCCCTGACTGCCGGTGAGGAACCAGATCTGCTTGCTCATAGTGAACTTCCTTGTCCGTAGACGTTCTGGTAACGATTGAAAAGGCTGTCGACGTCGGCCTGGTCAAGCCGGATCGGCTCACCCAACTGACGCGCGATGTGGACGGTGCGGGCGACGTCCTCAACCATGACGGCGGCCTTCACCGCGTCCTTGGCGTCGCGACCGATGGTGAACGGGCCATGGTTGGCCATCAACACCGCGCGAGAACGGCTGCCGCGCAACGTCTCGACGATGCCGCGCCCGATCGAGTCATCGCCGATCAAGGCGAACGGACCGATCGGAATGTCGCCGCCGAACTCGTCGGCAATCATGGTCAGCACGCAGGGGATGGGTTCGCGCCGCGAGGCCCACGCCGTCGCGTAGTCGGAGTGGGTGTGCACCACGCCCCCGACCTCGGGCATGTGGGCGTACACGTAGGCGTGTGCCGCTGTGTCCGACGACGGACTACGCGTCCCCTCCACGAGATTCGCCTCGAAGTCGCAAACCACCATCGAATCGGGCGTCAGGTCGTCGTACGAGACGCCGCTGGGCTTGATCACCAACAGGTCAGCACCAGGTACCCGGGCCGATACGTTGCCGGCCGTCCAGACCACCAGGTTGTTGCGAGGGAGTTCGGCGTGGAGCCCAGCGACGATCACCTTGAGATCGTCGACTGCCTGCCGGAGTTCGGCCGGAACCCCACTCATCGGACCATCCCCCGGCGTGGTTCGACAGAACCTGCACCAGTTGAGATCTTCCCTTGCTGCGTCACTGTTACTGCTCCTCCTCCGTGGCCGCCACCCTGCTGGCCACAAAGAATGTTACCGGTACCACCGGCTATCGAGAACCCATCCGGGGTAACGGTTTGGTATCGATAACACCGGGGTCAGCCGACGTCGCCTCCGGGCCGCTCGACGTGCCCCAGGGACCGCAGGCCCCGGTCCAAATGCCAGCCGATGAACGCCGCGACAAGGCCACTGCCTTGCCGCACCGTCGCGTCCTCAACCCCGCGGGTGGCAGGCCAGTCGCCGGCCAACAAGGCACCCAGGTACGAGACCGTCACCGGCCACGGATGGGCAACACCCGGTGGTCGGCAGCGGCGGCACACCATGCCGCCCATGGCTGGCGAGAATGCCTCGTGCGGCCCGGGCGCCCCGCACCGCGCACAATCGGTGAGCGTCGGGGCGTAACCGGCCAGCGCCACCGCGCGCAGCAGGTAGGCATCCATGACCATGGTTGCCGGGCGGGGCCCGTCCGAGGTGCCACTGGTCAACGCGTGCAGCCCCCCGACCAACAACTGGTACTGCTGCAGCGCGGGTTCCCGTTCCTCAGCCACGAGGCGATCAGCTGTCTCGATCATCACTTGGCCTGTGGTGTAGCGAGGGTAGTCGTGGCTGAGCGGCTCCGAGTAGGGGTGCAGCGTCACGGCCTGGGTGATCACGTCCAGCGTCCGCCCTGTGGCGAACTGGAGGTCCACGTGACTGAACGGCTCCAATCGCGCGCCGAACTTCGAGGACGTGCGTCGCACCCCGTGGGCGACCGCACGCAACTTCCCGTGTCGCCGGGACAGCAAAGTGATGATGCGGTCGGCCTCGCCCAACTTGTGGGTTCGCAGGACGACCGCCTCGTCACGGTACGTTGGCACCCGGCCATTGTCGCCGCAGAAGTTCGCCGGGCATCGTCAGGCATGCCGGGGCAGGTCAGTGTTACCGTTAACCCTGCCGGCGGCTGCTCCCCCGGCGTCAGGGTGACGCCGCGGGTTCATCAGGGTCCAGCTCGCTGCCAGAAGGAGGATCAACGATGATCGAGTCACACCAGGCACGCATTCGCGAAGCCATCAACCAGGGGCAGACCGCGCTGGGGATCGAGTTCGGCTCAACCCGGATCAAGGCCGTGCTGACGGGCCCGGACAACACTCCCATCGCCACCGGAAGTCACGACTGGGAGAACCAGTTCGTGGACCGGGTCTGGACCTACTCCCTCGACGCGATCACCGGTGGATTGCAGAGCTGCTACGCCGACCTCGCCGGCCAGGTGAAGGCGCTCTACGACGTTGACCTGAGCACTCTCGGATCGTTGGGAGTGTCAGCCATGATGCATGGCTATCTGCCCTTCGACGCCGACGACCAACTGCTGGTGCCGTTTCGCACCTGGCGCAACACGATCACCGGTGAGGCAAGCACCCGCCTCACCGAGGAGTTGGGGTACCCGATTCCTCAGCGGTGGAGCATCGCCCACCTGCTCCAGGCCATCCTCAACGGCGAGGAGCACGTCGGACGCATCGCACACCTCACGACTCTGGCCGGCTACGTTCACTGGCAACTCTCCGGACAGCAGGTGCTGGGCGTCGGTGACGCCAGCGGCATGTTCCCCATCGACCTCGCGGCGACCGACTACAACGCCACCATGCTCACCCAGTTCGACCACCTGGTGTCCGACCACGCGTTCGGGTGGCGACTGAACGAGATCCTGCCGCGCGTGTTGCCTGCGGGCGAGCCGGCGGGACGCCTGAGCGAGGCGGGCGCCGCGCTGCTCGACCCGACGGGCACCCTGCGGCCTGGTGCGTTGCTGTGCCCACCGGAAGGGGACGCCGGCACTGGCATGGTCGCCACCAACTCGGTAGCCCGGCGCACCGGAAACGTCAGCGCAGGGACATCCGTCTTCGCCATGGTCGTGCTGGAGGGCGACCTGCACGCCGTCCATCCCGAAGTGGACCTCGTCACCACCCCGGCCGGCGACCTCGTGGCGATGGTGCACTGCAACAACGGCGCCAGTGAGCTCAACGCCTGGGCGGGGCTGTTCAGCGAGTTCGCCGCCGCGCTCGGTGCGCCGTCCGACCCTGCGACGGTGTTCGGGACGCTGTTCAACGCCGCCCTGCAGGCAGAGCCCGACGGCGGGGGCCTACTGGCCTACAACTACCTCTCCGGCGAACACATCACGGGGCTGCACGAGGGGCGTCCGCTGTTCGTGCGGACGCCGGAGAGCCAGCTCAGCTTGGCAAACTTCATGCGCACCCAGTTGATGGCCGCACTGGGCACCCTGCGCTTGGGCATGGAGGTGCTGCTGAAGGACGAGGGAGTGCAACTCGACTCCATGTTCGCGCACGGGGGCCTCTTCAAGACCAAGGGGGTCGCCCAACGCATCCTCGCCGCGGCGCTGGACACTCCAGTTTCGGTCGGGGAGATCGCCGGGGAGGGTGGCGCCTGGGGCATCGCGGTGCTGGCCGCCTTTGCCAGGGATCGAGCCGACGGCCAGAGCCTGAGCGACTACCTGACGCACGACGTCTTCCAGGGGGTCGCGCTCGAAGCGGTTGATCCTGAGCCGGCCGATGTCGCGGGCTTCGAAGCGTTCTCCGAACGGTTCGTCAACGGGCTTGCCGTCGAGCGTGCGGCGGTGGAGCACTGCTGAAGAGCGGGTCGAGCGTCCTGCTCGGAAACGCCGCCGTCAAGCGTTCAGCCGAGGTTCGGGGGCTCGTCCAAGCTCTGGCGGCTGTCGGGGTGGCCAGCGATTCCTGGAGCCTGCCCTCGCCACGTGTCGAGTTGGCCGCGCAGAACGACCTGTACGCCGCCAAGGAGGCGTCGTCGG
>CAYUWV010000095.1:0-3168 GCA_964448385.1 uncultured Propionibacteriaceae bacterium
AAGCGGACACCGGGCGGGGTCCTGGTATTGCGGACGTTGACGATGCCAAAGGACACCAATCCCCGGGGCGACATCTTCGGGGGCTGGATCCTGTCCCAAATGGACATCGCCGGCGGCCTGATGTCCGCGGAGGTGGCGCAGGGTCGGACGGTCACCGTCAGCGTGGACGACATCGTCTTCCGTCGACCGGTTCGGGTCGGCGACACCGTCTGTGTCTACGCGAAGCTGTTGCAGGTCGGCAACTCGTCGTTGGACATCAGACTCGAAGTGTGGGCCCGGCAGCTCCTCGGCGCCTTTGAGGCCGAGCGGCAGCTGGTGACCGAGGGTGTGTTCCGCTACGTCGCCATCGATGAGGAGGGCAAGCCCCGCCGGGTCGCTGACAACCCGGGGTTCTTCACCAGGGGCTGACCAGGCCACACTCCCTCAGCGCCCGATGGTCAGGCCGCGTGAGCGAAGAAGATCTTCTTGGCGACCTCGGCAGCCAGGACGTACAGGCAGGTCAGGATCACCAGCGCGGCCATCAGCCAGGCTGGGAGCTGCGCGAAGCCCAGGAACGTGACGAACGGCAAGTACGGCACAGCGAGCGTGACCACGCTGAGGACCAGCGTCGAGACCCACAACAACGTGCCCGGACGGCTGCGGAAGAACGGTCTGCGGGTGCGGACGACCAGGGCAATCACCAGTTCGGTCAGCAGCGACTCGATGAACCAGGCGGTCTGGAACTCCTGCTCCGTGGCCCGCGCCACCAGCAGCAACAGGCCGAACGTCGCGTAGTCGAACACCGAGCTCACCAGGCCGAACACGATCATGAAGTTGCGGATCTGGCGGATATTCCAACGGTGTGGCCGCGCCACCAGCTCGGGGTCCACGTTGTCACTGGCGATCCCCATGGCCGGGAAGTCGGACAGGAAGTTGTTCAGCAGGATCTGCTTGGCCAGCAGCGGCAGGAACGGCAGGAACAAGGACGCGCCCGCCATGCTCAGCATGTTGCCGAAGTTGGCGCTGGTGGTGGTGAATACGTACTTGAGCGTGTTGGCGAACGTGCGGCGCCCTTCCTCGATGCCTGCGCGGAGCACACCGAGGTCGTGCTGCAGCAAGACGAAGTCCGCGGCCTCCTTGGCGACGTCCACCGCCGACTCGACGGAGATGCCGACGTCCGCTGCATGCAGCGCCGGAGCATCGTTGATGCCGTCCCCCAGGTAGCCCACGACATGGTTCATCCTGCGCAGCGCCAGGATGATCCGTTCCTTCTGGTTCGGGTCCACCTCGGCGAAGATCGTGGTGCGTTCCGCAACGTGCCACAACGCCTCGTCGCTCAGTTCGGCAATTTCGCGGGCCGTGAGGATGCTGTCGACCGGCAGCCCCACCGCTTCAGCGAGATGTCGGGCCACGAGGTGGTTGTCGCCGGTGATGATCTTCACCTGCACCCCGAGTTGCGCCAGCGAGTCGAGGGTCTGCTGAGCGTCCGGCTTGGGCGGGTCGAGGAACAGCAGGAAGCCGGCGAAGACCATGTCCCGCTCGTCGGCGTCGATCGAGTACTCAGCTTGGCGCGGTACTTCCCGGACGGCGACGCCCAGGACGCGGTATCCCTGGGCGCTCCACTCGGCGTAGCGCGCAGCGATGGCCGCCCGCGCGGCAGGATCCAGCAGCACCTGGGCGTCGTCCATCCGGACGCGCGTGCACACGGCCAGGACGTGGTCGAGCGCTCCCTTGGTGATCAGCACGGGCTTGACGTCGCTGCCCGGGTCGGAGTCGACCACCACGCTCAGGCGCTTCCGGGTGAAGTCGTAGGGGATCTCCTCCAGCTTGTCCATGCCCGTCGTGTCCGGGTGGGGCTGGGCCAGGATGGCCTCGTCCAACGCATTGGCCAGGCCGGTCTGGAACGCTGCGTTGAGGTAGGCCCACCGCAGCACGTCGTCTGATGGCCGACCGCTCACGTCCAACGCGTCATCGAGTCTGACCACACCCAGCGTCAGGGTGCCGGTCTTGTCGGTGCACAGGGTGTCCATGCTGCCCAGGTCCTCAATGGCATTGAGCTGGCGCACGATGACGCTGCGCTTCGCCATGTTCTGGGCCCCTTTGGCGAGGGTGATGCTGATGATCGCCGGCAACAGCTCGGGGGCGATGCCAACCGCCAGCGCGATGGCGAACAGCAACGAGTCGATGGGTGGCTTCTCCAGGATCACGTTCACGGCGAAGACGCCCAACACGAGCGCCATGATGCTGCGGGTGAGCAGGTACCCGAAGCGTCGGATGCCACGGTCGAACTCGGTCTCGGGTGGACGGTGGGTCAACCGCTCAGCAATCTGGCCGTAGGCCGTTGCCGCGCCGGTTTCCACGATCAGCGCGTGGGCCGTGCCGCTCCGCGCGCTGGTCCCCATGAACACCATGTTGGTCCGCTCCGCCAGCGGGGCGGTGGCCGCCGCGGGACCGGCCTTCTTCTCGGCGGGGAAGGTCTCACCGGTGAGCACCGCCTGGTTGACGAAGAAGTCGTTGGCCTCGAGCACGATCCCGTCCGCCGGGATCAGGCTCCCCGCGGCCAGCAGCACCACATCACCTGGCACCACCTCGTCGACGGGAATCCGCTGGGTGGTGCCGTCACGCAAAAGGGTGGCCCTGATCGCCACGTGGGCGCGCAGCTTGTCGACCGCGTTGCTGGCTGAGTACTCCTGGACGAAGCTCAGCACCGCGCTGGCGACCACGATGACGACGACGATCGCGGCATCGATCCACTGGCCGGCGAACGCCGAGATCACCGCCGCCACGACGAGAATGAGGACCAAGGGGCTGGTGAATTGAGCCAGGAATGATCGCCAGGCACTGTCATGCCGGCGTGGCCGCAACACGTTCGGTCCCAGCCGCTGCAGACGTCCCCGCGCCTCCGCGGAGCTCAGACCCTGACGAGTGCCGCCGAGCGCCACCAACAACTCGGCTTCCGACGCGCTCCACGGCGCCTGTGGTGGATGCGACTCACTCATCGGTGCACCGACTTCGTCGAAAGCTCCCGCGGCTGACTGTCACGCTGCACGACCATCGTGTCACCGAACCGGTGTTCCGGAGTCCCTGGTGAGCCCGATCATCGCTAGATTGCTGCGGTGAGCACCGATCAGAGCCAGCCGAGTCTTCAAGGCGGGGAGCAACGTCCCGAGGTCAGCTTCGAAGCGAAGC
>CAYUWV010000095.1:3268-4377 GCA_964448385.1 uncultured Propionibacteriaceae bacterium
GTGCAACAGGCGTCGGTCTGGTTCACCGCCTACCCCCTCTCGCTGGTGACCCAGCCTGGCCAGTCGTTCCTTGGCGCTCTCGGTTCTGGTGAACTGTGGGCCTTGTTCGCCCAGATCGGCATCGAGGCTGTCCACACCGGTCCGCTCAAGCTCGCCGGCGGTATCTCGGGGTGGCAGCCGACGCCCAGCGTGGACGGCAACTTCGACCGGATCAGCATGCAGATCGACCCTGCGTTCGGCACCGAGGACGAGTTCCGTGCGATGTGCGTCACCGCAGCCCGATGCCAGGGCAGCATCATCGACGACATCGTGCCCGGACATACCGGCAAAGGCGCCGACTTCCGACTGGCGGAGCTGAACTATCTCGACTACCCGGGCATCTATCACATGGTCTCTATCCCCCAAGACGCCTGGCACCTGCTGCCGGACGTGCCGGAGGGGCTGGACTCGGTGAACCTCAGCCCCGAGGAGGAGCAGAAGCTGGCCGAGGCCGGCTACATCATCGGCGAATTGCAGCGTGTGATCTTCTACGAGCCGGGCGTCAAGGAAACGAACTGGTCCGTCACCCCACCGATTCACGACACCGAGGGCGTGCTGCGTCGTTGGGTGTACCTGCACTACTTCAAGGACGGCCAGCCGTCCATCAACTGGCTCGACCCCACCTTCGCCGGGGCGCGGTTGGTCATGGGCGACGCCCTCCACTCCCTGCTCGATCTCGGATCGGGCGGGTTGCGGCTGGACGCCAACGGCTTCCTCGGGGTCGAGAAATCCCTCGGGAACGCGCCGGGGTGGTCCGAGGGCCACCCGCTGTCACAGGCGGCCAACCAACTGATCGGCTCGATGGTGCGCAAGGTGGGGGGCTTCACCTTCCAGGAACTCAACCTGGCGATCGACGACATCAGAAACACCAGCGCGGTCGGCCCGGACCTCTCCTACGACTTCGTGACGCGGCCGGCCTACCAGTTCGCGTTGTGCACCGGTGACACCGAGTTCCTGCGGCTGACCCTGCGGGAGGGACTGGCGCTCGGCATCGACCAGGCGTCCCTCGTCCACGCCCTGCAGAACCACGACGAACTGACCTACGAACTGGTCCACTTCGCAGCGCGGCA
>CAYUWV010000095.1:4477-8927 GCA_964448385.1 uncultured Propionibacteriaceae bacterium
TTACCCCTTGACCGTAGCGCGGTGTCAGAGCTCATCAGCGGCGGCGACACCCGCTGGATCGAACGCGGAGCCTACGACCTGCTCGGCCACGAGCCGTCCCCGACACACTCCTCGTCCGGGATGCCCCTGGCAACCGCGCTCTACGGCTCGCTGCCCGAGCAGTTGACCGACCCGACCTCGTTCGTGTCGAGGCTGGCCGCGGTGCTGGCGGTGCGCAAGCGCAACGGGATCGCCAGCGGCGCGCTGCTGGACGTGCCCGACGTGCCGGCCCCGGGCCTGCTGGTGCTGGTCAATCGCCTGGAGACCGGCTCCGTCCAGATCACGGCGCTCAATTTCGCGGCGGAGGGGATCACCGGGCGGGTTGAGTCACCGCAGATCCCCGCCGGAGCTGTCGTCGATCTCAGCAGCGGGCGAACGCTGGATACCGCGGACGACCGTGGCGGCTTCACCGTCACGCTGCCCCCCTTCGGTGGCCTGGCGATGATCGTTGCTCCGAGCCAGGACGCCTGAGCCGCGCGGCAGTCAGCCTGCGAACGGTGCTGGGTCGCAGTTGTCGTTGGCCTTGTCACAGCCCATCTGCAGCCACTCCCAGAAGGTCTTGGGCTTGCCCTCGATCGCGTACAGGACGCGCGGGGTCATCCCGGCCTGCCGGGCGGTTGTGCCGAGCTGCGCCAGCAGGGCTGCGCTGCCGCACGAACTGCTCGCGTTGGGGATGATGGTGCGGAGATCCGTCAGGTTGACGTACGACGTGGTGCCTGACGTCTTGGCGCTGATCAGCGCGTCAGCGGTGGCCGGGGAGAACCACGAGATGAAACCCTGTGCGGTCTCGGACATCGTGGGGCCGGCCAGGAGTTCCCGCAGGGCTGCGGTGAGCGCGTCGGCTGAGGCCGGGACCGTCCGGTGCACGGCGAACACCGCGGCGCAATCGATCGAACCAGGGTTGAGCACGCTGTTGCCGAAGTACAGCGTGACCACCATGGAGGTGGGCGGCGAGGTGGTGGTGGGGGTGCCCTGGGGCGACTGCGTCGGTGACGACGAAGCCGTCGTGGGGGGCGGTGCGGTGGTGGAACCTGGCGGTGTGGTTGCGCAGGCGCCGAGCAGAAGGGCCAAGCCGACCATCGCTGTGTGCCGGAGCTGAACCACCATGGCAACCTCCTTGGTCTCTTGCCAGTCTCACCCCGAACCGGTCCCGAAACAAGAGCCGCGGATGCGGGAGGACTCGTGCTGCCGGCCAAGCTGCACCCCTACCATGAACCCATGGACGAAGCCGAGAACCGCTCCCAGGAGCTTCGAGAGCAGGCCGCGGCGCTGCGGTTGCGCACGCTGGAGGCGAACCGGGCCGTGATCGAGGAGCTCAGCGCGATCTGGCAGGAGCTCAACGGCCTCGCCAAGGCAGAACCTGGCCTGCGCCGGGCTTGCGAGCGGATCGCCCGGGACATCGCCCTGTTGGAGAAGCTCGATCTTGCCTTCGACACCGAATGGTTGGAGGAAGTCAAGCACTCCCACCAGCAGCCCAAGTCAGTTTCCCGGGGCACGGCGGCCGACGGGTCGGAATAGGACCGACCGCCCGGGGCGTCGGCCGGGGCGCTCAGGTAGCGCCCGGCACGGACGATGCCGGGCCGCGAAGGCAGCTCCAAGCCAGCAGCCCGGTGGCCACGCCGTTCACCGTGCCGGCCACCACGTCCGAGGGATAGTGCAGCCCGACGTAGACGCGTGAGACGGCGAGCGTGGCGGGATAGGCCAGGCAAGCAGCGTAGATCGCGGTGCGCAGCCGTGGCGAGGGCAGGTCCCGCGCGAGGAGCGCGTAGACAACCATCAGCGCCACGGTGGCGCCCTGGTGACCAGAGGGGAACGACGACGTGGGCTGCTCGCGATCGAGCCGGGTCACGTCCGGGCGTTCACGGTTCACCAGCGCGCCGACAGCCAGGTAGAGACTGGCCTCCAGGATCAGCGCGATGGCCGGCACCGCGGCCAACCGCCAGGTGCGGGTTCGCCGATGGATGAGCCCCACGGCGATCAGGCCGTGGATGATGCTGGCGGGAACGTCCGAGGCGAGGGACGTCAACTGGGCGACCTGGTCGGCGACGCCAGAGCGTCGCGACTGGAGGGCCTTGATGACGGCCGTCTCGCGTTCCCGCAGGCCGACGCGCCGCGCAAGGGCTCGGCCGATCGTCACGTTCACCACCCCGAGCGCCACGGTCGGCAGGAGGCCGCGCAGCACGATCGCCCGGACGGTGTCGCCTGCGGTCTGCGCGGTGAGGTCGATGGCGCATCGACTCCGGATCGACATGCGGCCGAGCATAGAGGTCTGGGACGCCGGGGGCGAGCGGTGGCAGCAGGGCGGCAGGCCACGGCCGACCCGCGGCCACTGCGCCCCCCACCGGCCCGCCACGCCGCCCACCGGCCCGCCACGCCGCCCACCGGCCTGCTGCGGGGCTACTCGGTCAAGGACGTCATCAGGCTGCGCACCCGGCGTTCGATCTCGTCGCGGATCGGGCGGACGTCCTCCAGGGTCTGGCCAGCGGGGTCTTCGACGTCCCAGTTCTCGTACCGCTTACCGGGGAAGATCGGACACGCGTCTCCGCAACCCATGGTGACGACCACGTCGGCGGCACGCACGGTTTCGTCGGTCCAGGGCTTCGGGAACTCCCTGGAGATGTCGATGCCGCGTTCGGCCATGGCGGCGATCGCCGAAGGGTTGATCTGCATGCCGGGTTCGGAGCCTCCCGACCAGGCCACGGCGGTGTCGCCGGTCAGGGCTTGGAAGAACCCGAGCGCCATCTGGGAACGACCGGCGTTGTGGGTGCACAGGAACAGCACCACCGGCTTGCCGTCGTCGTGGAGACCTTCCACGCGGGCGAGGGCGTGCAGTCGCTGCCGGGCGAACCTCTCGGCGAGCAGCGGCAGGAACTTCATCACCGTGGCCCGGTCGGCGAGTTGGTCGAACGAGCTGGCCAGGAAGCGCTCGACGGTTTCGGGGCCGTAGAAGCCGGAGAACTCCTCGGCCAAGCGGGAGCCTGCCTGCTTGAGGGCGAGCCTGTCGTCGATGCGCAGGCTTTCCCAGCTGCGCTGGGAGATGGAGGCCATGGTCATGTGGGTTGTCCTTCGAAGCTGGAGGCCAGCCGGTTGATGCGACCGGCGATGTCGTCGTAGGCGGTGTCGAAAGCGTGGGCGCTGTTCGTGCGGGCGGGGTCGGGGACGGACCAGTGCAGGGGGTGGTCGCTCAGGTCTTCGTAGGCCCGGTCACAGACCGAGATGACGAGCTCGTCACCGGTGAGGACCTCGGCGGCGAGTTTGGGACGGGCCGAGGACAGGTCGAGGCCGTGGCGGTGGCCCACCGCGACGGCTTGGGGATGGATTCGGGCCGCCGGGTGGGTGCCCCCGGAGACCACCGGGACGTCGCTGACCGTCCGCCAGAACGACTCGGCAAGCTGGGATCGGGCGGAGTTCTGGGAGCAGACGAAGGCGACCTTGTGCGGACGCGGTGTCGACCTGCCACCGATCAGGTCGTGACAGGCTTGGGTGCGGGTGACGTAGCTGCGGCGGCCGTCACCCTCGGAGCGTCGCCGGGTCACCAGGCCGGCTTCCTCGAGCACGTGCAGGTGGTGAGCCATCAGGTTCGTCGGAATGTGCAGCTGGCTCCCAAGCTCTCCCGAGGCGAGGTCGGCATTCGCCAGCAGGTCAATGATCGCCAAGCGCGACGGGTCTCCCAGGGCGGCGTACGCGCGTGCCCTGGCGTCCAATCCGGTGATCGACATGAATTACCTCCGCATTTGTTGAGGCAATAGTAGCTGAGCTATTCTTCAGGTCAAGCCTCCGGTGACAGGCCGGTAGCGATCCAAGGAGCCAAGCCCATGAGTAAGCCCACCGTCCTGTTCGTCTGCATCCACAACGCCGGACGCTCCCAGATGGCCGCCGGCTACCTGCGTCACCTGGCCGGGGACCGCATCGAGGTGCTGTCAGCAGGTTCGGCGCCGGCGAACGCGATCAATCCGGTGGCGGTCCAGGCGATGGCCGAAGAGGGCATCGACATCGCCGCGGAACAGCCCAAGATCCTGACCACCGACGCGGTCAAGACCTCCGACGTGGTGATCACCATGGGCTGCGGTGACACCTGCCCGTTCTACCCTGGCAAGCGCTACGAGGACTGGGTTCTCGCCGATCCGGCCGGCCAGGGTATCGAGTCCGTGCGGCCGATCCGCGACGAGATCCGTGGCCGCGTGCAGGTCTTGATTGCGGAACTGTTGCCACCCGCGTGAGTGCAGGCCTTCGCGGCACCCACGGTTGAACCTCCCTTGGCATTCCGGGTCTCGCTCAGAGGCGCGCTACGGAAGGGTCGCGGTACCGTTGCGGTGGTGGTTCCGAAAGGCGACCGTGATGGCTGGATCGCGGGGTTACCGCGTGGAACGGATGAGCCGGGCCCGGCTTGCGCTGGCGGCGGGTCAGGACC
>CAYUWV010000096.1:0-8900 GCA_964448385.1 uncultured Propionibacteriaceae bacterium
TTCGTCGACCACGGTGTAGGCCGCACCGATCAGGCCACCCTGGTCACCCAGGGGCGAAGTCACGATCTGGAGGGAGCGGGTCGCCAATGGTAGCGAACGATTGAGGACGACCCGTCGGATGGTGGACAGGTACATGTCTACGGAGCGCCCGACGCTGCCGCCGATGACAACCATCGATGGGTTGAACAGGTTGACCGCGCTCGCCAGGGCTTCGCCGACGAAGACCGCGGACGCGGACAGCATCTCGGTTGCGACTGGATCTCCAAACATCGCCGATTCGATGATCAGGCCAGATGTCAGTTCCCGTCCCCGCTGTTTCGCCTCGGCCAGGTAGGTGCAGCGCGGGTCGTCTGCGGCAGCCGTGGCGTCTCGAGCGAGCGCTGCGCCGCCGGCAAGGGCCTCAAGGCAACCGGTGTTGCCGCACCGGCAGATGACGTTGGCGTGGTCTCCGGCAACCGCGAGGTGTCCGATGTCTCCTGCCGCTCCTTGCGCCCCGCGATGAATCCGTCCACGGGAGAACAGCCCGGACCCGATTCCCGTTCCAACCTTGATGTAGATCACGTCCTCGTGCCCGCGCGCGACACCAGCGCGGACCTCGCCGGTGGCCATCACGTTCACGTCGTTGTCCACCCACACCGGACAGCCGAACCTGTCGCTGAAGAAACCTCGCACGTCGAATCCGTCCCAGCCTGGCATTATGGGCGGGGCAACTGGCCTTCCGGTCTTCCACTCGACAGGGCCCGGCAAGCCGATCCCCACCCCCCACAATTGGGCGTCAGGGAAGTCCAAGAGCACGTGACGCAGCAGCGAATCCACATACTCCAGCGTTGCGACCGGCCCGACCTTGACGTCGATCGGCTGCTCGGTCGTCGCCAGCAGGTTCCCGGCCAGATCGGACAGCCCCACCCCGCAGAGTGTTGCCCCGACTTCAGCTACCAGGATGCAACCCGCCTCCGCCCGGAAACGCAGCTCGCGCGGCGCCCTGCCACCGGTGGACTGACCCAGCTCCCCCTCAGCCAGGAGGCCCGCTGCCACGAGCTGCTCCACCCGATCCGCGACCAAGTTGCGGGCGAGCCCTGAGCGCCGGCTGATTTCAGGTCGGGTGCGCGCACGCCCGGAGCGCACCAGCTCCAGAACGGTCACCATTGTTCGAACCTGCTCTGACACGGGGGGCGGTGGGAGTTGGGTGGCGCTCATTTCTCTCCTTCAGGCCAACTCGGCAAAACGTACGGTACCAGGGGTTGACTTTAGCACGGTAGATGCGAAAGTATGTGGGACACCGGCAGAAGCCATACCAGAGGAGTACACATGCTTAAGCTCATCCGCCCTATCGCGATTGCCTCGGCACTCGCCATGGCACTGACAGCGTGCTCATCGGCGAGCACCAGCACATCCAGCGCAAACAGCGCCATCGACGCCCAGGTAGACGCGGCCCTGAAGAAGCTTGAGGGCACCGTGCTCAGCAAGGGCCCCCATGGCGAGGAGCCCGCGTCCGCGGATACCGCGAAGCTGACCGACGCCGAAGTCGCAAAGGTGAAGGCACTGGGCGCCAAGGCAGCGATCGTCATGCACTACGGCGGCAACGACTGGTCGACGGCCCAGGTCGCCGGCCTCCAGTCGGAGTTCAAGAACCTCGGCATCGAGGTCGTCGCCGTCACCGACGCCAACTTCAAGCCAGACAAGCAGGTCTCCGACCTCGAGACCGTGATGAGCAAGAACCCCAACATCATCGTGTCGATCCCCACCGATCCGGTCGCGACTTCCGCCACCTTCAAGAAGGTCTCGGCGGCCGGCGTGAAGCTTGTCTTCATGGACAACGCTCCGCAGGGCATGGAACCCGGCAAGGACTACGTCTCGGTGGTTTCGGCAGACAACTACGGCAACGGCGTCGTCTCTGCCCACCTCATGGCCAAGGCCCTGGGCGGCACCGGCAAGATTGGTGTGATCTTCCACGAGGCTGACTTCTTCGTCACCAAGCAGCGCTACGAGGGCTTCAAGTCGACGATCACCGACAACTACAAGGACGTCAAGATCGTCGCCGAGCAGGGTATCGCCGGCCCCGACTTCGCCGGTGACGCGCAGGCCGCCGCCAATGCGATGCTGAGCAAGTACCCCGACCTGGCCGGCATCTGGGCTGTCTGGGATGTTCCCGCGGAGGGTGTCATGGCCGCGGCCCGTGCCTCCGGCCGGACCGACCTGAAGATCGCCACCCAGGATCTCGGCAAGAACGTGGCCATCGCCCTCGCCAAGAATCAGTTGGTCGTCGGCCTGGGCGCCCAGCGTCCCTTCGACCAAGGAGTCACCGAGGCTCGACTGGCAGCCGGTTCGCTGATCGGTAAGACGGCAGCACCGTACGTCGCCCTGGCGGCTCTCCCCGTCCAGCATTCCAACGTCCTGGAGTCATGGAAGTCGGTCTACCACACCGATGCCCCGGCTGACCTGCAGAGCGCGTTCAAGCCGTGACTACCCGTGTCGGGCTCGCCGACCACGGCGAGCCCGACACCCCCCATGCCCCACCAGTTTCCGAATGGAGGTTGTAATGATCGCTGTCCAAACACCTGAAGGCAGTACCGACGACGCGAGGCCGGTCGTCCAGATGCGGGGGATCAACAAGTCCTTCTACGGCGTCCCCGTGCTCATCGACGTAGACCTTGAGATCAGCCGCGGCGAGGTGCACGCCCTCGCCGGCGGCAACGGAGCCGGCAAGTCCACCCTGATGAAGATCCTCCAGGGCGTCTACAGCAAGGACAGCGGCGAAATCCTCATCGAGGGTAAGCCCGTTCAGCTGAACACGATCCAGGACGCCAAAGCCGTCGGGATCGGCATGGTGTTCCAGGAGTTCAGCCTGATCCCAAGCCTGACCGTCGCCCAGAACATCTACCTCACCGTGGAGCCCAAGGGCAGGTTCGGGCTGATCAGCGACCGGGAGTCCCGCCGCCGCGCAGCCAAGGTGTTCGCCGACATGGACGTGGTGGTGGACTGCGCCGCTCCGGTCGGAAGCCTCTCCACCGCCTACTGGCAGCTCACCGAGATAGCCAAGGCCTTGGCGCAGGATGCCCGCGTTCTGATCATGGACGAGCCGACCGCCAGCCTGGCCAGGCACGAGGTCGCCGCCCTGTTCAAGCTGATCGGAAGGCTCAAGGCTCGCGGCATCTCCATCATCTACATTTCCCATCGGATGGACGAGGTCTACCGGATCGCCGACCGGATCACGATCCTGCGTGACGGGAAGCGCCTGATGACGAAGCCCTTGAGCTCGGTGACCCCGGAGCAAATCGTCGAGGGAATCGTCGGACGACAGGTGCACGGCGCCTTGGAGTATCGCGAGCGCGACGCGTCCACTGGCGGCGAGGTGCTGCTCGAAGCGGTCGACCTCCACAGCGGCCAACGCGTCAACGGGATTTCGTTCGAGCTTCGCGCCGGGGAGATCATCGGGCTCGCAGGCCTGATGGGCAGCGGCCGCACCGAACTGGCCCGGTGCCTGTTCGGCATCGACCGCCCAGACTCCGGGGAGATCCGCGTCAAAGGCAAGGCAGTGGATGTGAGCAATCCCCGCGCAGCCATCCAGGCCGGGCTCGCGCTGATCCCTGAGGACCGTCGCGAGCAGGGCCTGGTACTGGATCACTCGGTGCGGGACAACATCCTGCTGCCACTGCTGGACCAAACCACCCAGGGGCCGCTGCTCGACCTAGGCGCCGGCAAGCGCCTGGCCAAGAAGCTGATCGATCGTTTCGAGGTGAAGGTCACCGATCCGGACAAACCTGTGCGCAGCCTGTCTGGCGGCAACCAACAAAAGGTCGTCATTGCCAAGTGGCTGGGCACCGAACCCGAGGTGTTGATCATGGACGAGCCCACCGCCGGAGTCGACATCGGCACCAAATCTGAAATCGTCGCCATCATCCGTCGCCTGGCCGACTCGGGCCGGGGCGTGATCGTCATCTCTTCCGAATACCCAGAGCTCCTCGCCGTCAGTGACCGCGTCCTGGTCATGCGGGACGGCACGGTGGTGCAGGAGCTCCGTCGCACCGACATCCCAGACGAAGAATCCCTCCAACTCGCTGTACTAGGAGTCTGACCCCATGTCCCAGCAATCAACTGTCGAGCCAACGGAGGAAACTCCCACTCCCAGCTTCAAGGAGCGGCTGGCTTCAATCGACTGGCGGCGCTACATCATCTACATCGCCTTTGTCGTCGTCTTCGTCCTGTTCGCGATCATGCTCGGCAACGAGGGCTTCCTCTCGCGGAACAACCTGCTCAACATCTTCCGGCAGACTGCCACGATCACGGTGATCGCCGTCGGTATGACCTTTGTGATCTCCTGCGCGGAGATAGACCTGAGTGTCGGCTCGATCGCTGGGCTGTCCAGCGTGGTGAGCGCCATGACCATCGCGAACTACGGCCTGGTGCCCGGCATCATCGCCGGCCTCGCCGTCGGGGCGCTTGTTGGGGCAACGAATGGCGCTCTGGTGAGTCTGCTCGGCATCCCATCCTTTCTTGTCACCCTAGGCATGCTCGGCATCGCCTTCGGGATAGCCCAGTGGATAACCGACTCAGCTCCCCAGCCCATCCTCGATGACACCTTCAACACCATCTTCGGCGGCGGAGACATCGGCCCCGTGCCTGGACTTTTGATCTGGATGGCCCTGGCAGTCACCGTCGGTGCAATCGTCCTGGCCCGGACGAAGTTCGGACGCCAGGTGCTGGCCACTGGCGGCAACCGTATGGCTTCGGAGTTCACCGGCGTGAACACCAAGCGGATCAAGTTCTCGGTGTTGCTGATCTCGGGCACCATGGCCTCCCTGGCCGGCATGCTCTACGCCGGCCGCCTGCAGTCCGGCCGCTTCCAGTGGGGCTCAGGTGATGAACTGTCCGCGATCGCGGCCGTCATCCTCGGCGGGACCAGCCTCTTCGGTGGTTCGGGCACGATCGTCGGCACCCTGGTCGGGGCACTGCTGATCGGCCTCATCAACAACGGCCTCATCCTCGCCGGACTGGAGTCCAGCCAGCAGCAGGTGATCCGGGGGGTCATCATCATCCTCGCGGTCGCCCTGGCCCGGAAGAAGTGAGTCTGAGATGACCGACACCATGCCCACTCGTCTCCGCTCCGGAATCATCGGCGCTGGCTTCATCGGCGGCGTCCACGCCCACGCGGTGCGCGCCGCCGGCGGCCGGTTGACCCGGATCGCCGACGTAACCCCCGAATCCGCCATCACGGCCGCCAGGACACTCGGCGCCGAGGCGGCGGCCGCCTCGGCGGAGGAACTAATCGCGTCCGACGAGGTCGACGTAGTCCACATCTGCACCCCCAACGCCACCCACGCGAACCTGGCGATGCTCGCCATCCAGCACGGAAAGGCGGTCATCTGCGAGAAGCCGCTGGCGACCACGGCCACGGACGCCGAGGCCGTGGCCAAGGCCGCTCGCGTGGCTGGTGTGGTCAACGCCGTCCCCTTCGTCTACCGGTTCCACCCGCACGTCCGCGAGACCCGGGCGCGCATCGCGGCCGGTGACGCCGGGCGGATCTGGCTGCTGCACGGGTCCTACCTGCAAGACTGGCTCTCGCGCAGCGCGGACACCAACTGGCGCGTGGATCCGAAGATCGGCGGCGTTTCTCGGGCCTTCGGGGACATCGGGGTTCACTGGTGCGACCTGATGGAGTTCGCCACGTCCCAGCGCATCGTCCGCCTGGCTGCCCGGACGGCCACGGCCTTCGACCAGCGCTCGGCGACCGAGGACGGGGCGGTCGTGCTGTTCGAGACCGACGGCGGCGCATCGGGGTCGGTGGTGGTCAGCCAGGTCTCGCCCGGACGCAAGAACCGGCTGTGGTTCTCCTTCGACGGTACCGAGGCGTCCTATTCCTTCGACCAGGAATCACCAGAACTGCTCTGGGTCGGCGGCCGCGACGAGAATCGGCTGCTGATGCGCGACCCCACCATGGAACACCCCGGTTCGCGGAGGCTTTCGCGGCTCCCGGCCGGTCACCCTCAGGGCTACCAGGACGCCTTCGGGGCGTTCGTTGCAGATGTCTACTCCGCGGTCCGCGGCGAGAGCCCCGACGGTCTGCCCACCTTCGAGGACGGCCTGAGGGCCGCCCGCATCACCGAGGCCGTGATCGCCTCGTCAGCCGATTCGACTTGGATGGAGGTTCCAGCATGAAGCTCGGGTTCCTGACCGCGTGTCTGCCCGACCGGCCGCTAACGGAGATCGTTTCCTGGGCAATGCAGGAGGGATTCGAAGCCCTCGAAGTGGCTGCCTGGCCGGCGCTCGGCAATCGCCCGTTCACCGCCACTCACCTGGCGGTCGAGAACCTGGGCGAACGCGAGGCCGATGACGTCAAGACGCTGTTCGCCGACGCCAGCCTGACGCTGTCGTCGCTGGCCTTCTACGACAACAATCTCCACCCCGATCCGGCCGAACGTGCCGCGATCAACGCCCACGTCTTGGCGTGCATCGAGGCTGCGGCCCTGGTCGGCGCCCCGACGGTGGGGACCTTCGTTGGACGGGACTGGACCAAGTCGGTGCGCGAGAACCTCCGCGAGGCCGAGGAGGTGTTCAAGCCCCTGGTGGAGAGGGCAGGCGAGCGCGGCGTGAAGCTTGTGATCGAAAACTGCGTGATGGAGGGCTGGCATCCGGACGGCTACCCGGCCAACCTCGCCTATTCCCCCGAGTTGTGGGAATGGATGTTCTCCCTCGGGCTGTACCTCAACTTCGACCCGAGCCACCTGGTCTGGATGGGCATCGACCCAGTGACCGCCCTGACCCCGTACGTGGACCGGATCGCCCACGCCCAGGCGAAGGACATCCAGATCTTCCCGGAGAAACGCAATCGCTACGGCTGGCCGGGGATCGCGGTCGACCGCGATGACCCATGGAACGTCGGCTGGTGGCGCTACCGCGTCCCCGGGCTGGGTCAGGTCGACTGGCGTGGAGTCGTCGATGCCCTCTACGAGCACGGCTTCGACGGGGTCCTCTCGGTTGAACACGAAGACCCGATCTGGGGCGGGACCGAGTCGAAGATCAAAACGGGCCTCCAAATCGCCCACCACACACTCCGACCATTGATGGTCGGCTGAAACAAAGGAAAGGAACCAACAAGATGAAACTTGGCTACTGCACGATCACCTGGGGTGGCGTGGTCGGAGACCCCGTCGGTGTAACCAGCGTGAAGGACCTGTTCTACCGAGCCAACGGCGACGCGTTGAAGGCCATCTCCGACGTCGGCGAAGTCGGCTACGAGGGCGTTGAAATGTTCGACGGCAATGTCGCCGACTTCGCCGACCGACCCGCCGTTCTCCGAGATGCCCTGCAAGCTGCCGGGGTCGAACTCGTCAGCGTCTACACCGGCGCCAACTTCATCTACGCAGACATCCTGCCCGATGAACTGCACCGGGTTCGCCGGGCCGCGGAGTTGGCGGCGATGTTCGGCGCCAAGCGACTGGTCGTCGGTGGCGGAGCCCGCCGCGCCGCCGGGACGACCGATGACGACTACACCCGGTTGGGGCGTGCGTTGGACAACGTCTGCGAAATCGCCGAGGAACACGGCCTCGAGGCCAGTTACCACCCGCACCTGAGCACAATCGTAGAGAACCCCGATGAGCTGAAGATCATCATGGGCCGCAGCCGGATCGCTTTCTGCCCCGACACCGCCCACCTTGCCGCCGGTGGCGGCGACCCGGCCGAACTGATCCGCACCTACCCCGATCGAGTCAAGCACGTCCACCTGAAGGACTTCCAGCCCCAGCCGTTCAACTTCATGCCCCTCGGCAAGGGCGTGCTGGACTTCGTCGACATCGTGGCCGCCATCAACGAGGCCGGCTACGACAGCTGGCTGATGGTCGAACTCGACAGCTACGACGGCGACCCCAAGGACGCCGCCCAGATCAGCAAGGACCATCTCGAACAACTCCTGGCCGAAGCCGGAATCCGTCGCGGCTGAGCCGCAAGAAAGGAACTGAAATGCAAGAACTCAACGTCGGCCTCATTGGCGGCGGATTCATGGGCAAGGCCCACTCGCTCGCCTATGCAGCCATGCCAATGTTCTTCTGGCCCGCGCCGGCGATGCCCGTCCGCAAGGTGCTGGCCGAAGCCAACGCAGATCTGGCAGCGACGGCGGCGAAGCGGTTCGGCTTCGAACGCTCGACCGCCGATTGGCGCGAGATCATCGAGGACCCGGACATCCAGGTCGTCGACATCGCCACGCCGAACAACCTCCACGCTGAGGTGGCCATCGCGGCCGCAAAGGCAGGCAAGCACATCATCTGCGAGAAGCCGCTGGCGCGCACCAGCGAGGAATCGAAGGCGATGTACGAGGCGGTGAAGGACGCCGGAATCGTGCACATGGTGGCCTTCAACTACCGGCGCACCCCGGCCGTCGCGCTGGCGAAGAAGTACATCGAGGAGGGAGCCATCGGCAAGATCCTCAGCTTCCGGGGCACCTACCTACAAGACTGGAGCGCGGATCCCAACTCGCCGTTGTCCTGGCGTTTCCAGAAGTCCATCGCGGGTTCCGGAACATTGGGCGACATCGCCACCCACGTGATCGACATGGCCCGCTATCTGGCCGGCGAAATCACCGCGGTGAGCTCGATGATGGCCACCTGGATTCCGGAACGTCCCATCCAGGCCGGGGGCGCCGACACCCTGGGCACTACCAAGGGTGGCGGCGGGCCTCGGGCCACTGTCGACGTGGACGACGAAGTCATTACGATGCTCAAGTTCGGCAGCGGGGCGATCGGGTCGGTTGAGGCCACCCGTAACGCCTATGGCCGCAACAACTACATCACCTTCGAGATCCACGGCACCGAGGGCTCGATCGCCTTCAACTACGAACGGCGAGACGAGCTGCAAGTGTGCTTCGCCTCCGATGGCGGCGACCGCCGAGGCTTCCGAACCGTCTACAC
>CAYUWV010000097.1:0-1620 GCA_964448385.1 uncultured Propionibacteriaceae bacterium
GAGTACGGCGAGGAGCAGTTCATGCTGTGGCGCCGCTCCTACGACACCCCGCCGCCCCCCATCGCTGCCGACGACGAGTGGTCGCAATTCTCCGATGCCCGCTACGCCGAGCTGCCGAGCGAGGCCCGTCCGCTCACCGAGTGCCTGGCCGATGTCGTCGTGCGGATGCTGCCCTACTGGTACGACTCGATCGTGCCCGACCTGCGGGCGAACAAGGTGACGCTGATCGCCGCGCACGGCAACTCGCTGCGGGCCCTGGTCAAGCACTTGGACGGGATCAGCGACGCCGATATCGCCGGGCTCAACATCCCGACGGGCATCCCGCTGCTCTACGAGCTGGACGACGACCTGCGTCCGCTGACCCCGGGCGGACGGTACCTCGACCCCGAAGCCGCAGCGGCCTCGATCGAGGCGGTCAAGAACCAGGGGAAGAAGTAGCGGCACAGCAGTAAACGGGAGCTGTTCCCGCACCGGCCGGTGTGGGAACAGCTCCCGTTGTGCCGTCAGCTCAGGCGGACGGCCACCGCTCACCCTCGGGCAGCAGCCCGGTGATGATGTAGATCACCCGGGAGGCCATCAGCACGGCGTGGTCGGCGATCCGTTCGTAGTAGCGGCCCAGCAGCGACACGTCGACGGCCGCCTCAACTCCGTAGGGCCAGTCGGGCGCCAGGATCAACCGGAACTGGCTGCGGCGCAGCTCGTCGATCTCTTCGTCGTTGTCGGCCAGCCGGCCGGCGTCGTGGGCGTTGCGCTCGTTCAGCGAGCGGCCCGCGGTCGCCACCATCTCCTCGGATACCCGGGCCATCAGGCTGATGTTGGGCACCAAACCCTCCGGCACCGCCTTGACGGGGTAGCGCATCCGCGCGATCTTGGCGATGTGCGCCGCGAGGTCTCCCATCCGAGCGAGGTCGGCGTCCATGCGCAGGGCCGCTACCACCGTCCGTAGTTCGCCGGCAACCGGGGCCTGTCGGGCCAGCAGTGTGAAGCAGCGGGATTCCAGTTCGTCGTGGAGTTCGTCGATCTTGGCGTCCGCACTGATCACGTCCTCGGCGAGAGCGAGATCCGCCTGCAGCAGTGCCCTGGTAGCCCCACTGACGCTCTCCCTCACCATCTCGGACATCCTGACAAGGTCGGTGACGACGCTCTCGAGGCTCTCGTGGTAACTGTCACGCATGCGCGCACATCCTTCTCCCGGGCCGGTCGGGCCCGATTTCGCTGGCAGTCCGGCTACTACCCTAAGCAGGCCGGTGCCGCGCTCCGCTGCTGTTCGGAGAACAGCCGGTGAACTCCATGTGAATCTTGCCCGACCTCCGGCCGTGATGCGGCCGCCGGCCCGTCAGGCACGAGTCGCCAGACCCCTAGAATCCGGAGTATGACACCGATTGTCGCGGCCCTCCTGGGTCTCGTGGCCGGTGCGGCAATTGCTGGCTCGCTGTCGTGGTGGACGATGCGCTCCAGGGAGACCTATCACCCCCACGTCATGGCGGCCAACGCCCAGTTGCTTGCTGTCGTCGAAAACCTGAAGGCCGCGGTGGTGGTGCTGGACCCGGACGGCTCCGTCCTGGTGAGCAGCCCGTTCGCCCGCGCCAGCGGGCTGGTGCGCGCCACCCGACTGGCCTC
>CAYUWV010000097.1:1720-7697 GCA_964448385.1 uncultured Propionibacteriaceae bacterium
GACAACGTCGAACTGCGGGTCAGTGACAACGGCATCGGAATCTCCGAGGGTGACCTCGACCGGGTCTTCGAACGCTTCTACCGCGTCGACCAGGGCCGCAGCCGCGCCCACGGCGGCACCGGGTTGGGGCTGTCGATCGTGAAGCATGTCGCCGCCGCCCACGGCGGCGAGGTCGCGGCGTGGAGCAAGCTGGGCAGCGGCTCGACCTTCACCCTCAAGCTTCCGCAGTACCAGCCAGAAAGGGATCGCCCATGACCAGGGTGCTCATCATCGAGGACGAACAGACCTACCGGGACACCTTGGGCTACATGCTGCGGCGTGAAGGATTCGAGGTGAGCGAGGCTGCCAACGGTGCCGCCGGACTGGCGAGCTTCGAGCGGACGGGCGCCGACATCGTGCTGCTCGACCTGATGATGCCGGGCATGCCGGGCACCGAGGTGTGCCGCCAACTCAGGGCGGTCAGTAACGTCCCGATCATCATGGTGACTGCCCGGGACTCCGAGATCGACACCGTGGTGGGGCTGGAGTTGGGTGCCGACGACTACGTCACCAAGCCCTTCAGCCACCGGGAACTGGTCGCGCGCATCCGTGCCGTGCTGCGCCGGGGCGCCGACGTGGAACTGTTGCCTGACGTGGTCGAGGCCGGCGGCGTCCGGATGGATCTCGAACGCCACGACATCACCGTCCGTGGGGAACCGGTCAAGCTGGCCCTGAAGGAGTTCGAGCTGCTGGAACTGCTGCTGCGGAACAACGGACGGGTGCTCACCCGCGGGCAGCTGATCGACCGGGTGTGGGGGCCTGACTACGTCGGCGACACCAAGACCCTGGACGTTCACGTGAAGCGGTTGCGAGCCAAGATCGAGCAGAACCCTGCCGAGCCGCAGCTCCTGCTGACGGTTCGCGGGCTGGGCTACCGGTTCGAGGGCTGAGCCGGGACCCCGCAGGCCGAGTTCCATCGCGGTGGGATGGGACCTGCTCAGCCGGCCACGCCACGACCGGTAGATTGTCTGCCCGTGACTGACATCACCGTCTTCTCCGGGCACGCCCACCGCGAATTCGCCGAGGAGATGTGTTCCATCCTCGGGCTTGAATTGTCGCCCTCTCGGCTCTCCCGGTTCTCCAACGACTGCTTGCAGGTCCAGCTGCGCGCGAATTGCCGCCGCCGTGACGTCTACATCGTCCAGCCGCTCGTGCCGCCGGTGCAGGAGAACCTGATGGAGCTGCTGATGATGGTGGACGCCGCCCGCGGCGCCTCCGCCGCTCACGTCACGGTGGTCATGCCCCACTACGCGTACGCACGGTCGGACAAGAAGGACGCACCGCGCATCTCCATCGGTGGCCGCCTGGTAGCCGACCTGCTGCACACGGCCGGCGCCAACCGGGTGCTCACCATGGCACTGCATGCCCAGCAGGTGCATGGCTTCTTCTCGGTTCCGGTCGATCACCTGACCGCCCTGCCCGTGCTGGCCGACCATTTCCGGTCCCGTGACCTGTCGAACACGGTGGTGGTGTCGCCCGACTTCGGCAACGCCAAGGAGGCCGGCCGGTTCTCGCGGATGCTCGGCGTCGGTATGGCCGCCGGTTCGAAGCAGCGCCAGTCCGACGACCGGGTCATCATCGACACCATCGTGGGTGACGTGGCGGGCAAGGACGTGATCATCCTGGACGACGAGATCGCCACCGCCGGTTCGGTGGTCGAACTGCTCGAGGCCGTGCGGCGCTACGGCGTCCGTTCGATCTCGGTGGCCTGCACCCATGGCCTGTTCACGGGACGGGCGGTCGAGCGGCTGCAGGCTGAGCCGGACATCACCGAGATCGTCACCACCAACACCGTCCCACCGCCGTCGGGCCTGACCAACCTGACCGTCGCCTCCGTGGCGCCGCTGTTCGCCGAGGCGGTCAAGCGGATCAACTGCGGGGAGTCGGTCAGCAGCCTGTTCTCGGACGAAGCGACGTACGGCTGAGAATTCACGCGGACGTGCGCGTCAAGGCCCCTGCCACCCGGCAGGGGCCTTTTGTGTCTGTCCGAGGCCTTGGAGCAGGGTACCAACAGGAAACCATGAGAAATCTCTTCGCAGAGGTTGCAAAACCAAGCAAACAGGAGTAAAACAATAGATAGCAACATCGACGAGGAGCAGAGGAGGGCGCGATGTACGCCGAGGAGCGACAGCGGGTCATCGTGAATCTGGCCCTTCGGCACGAACGGGTCTCGGTTGCCGAACTCGCGGGGCGCTTCGATGTCACCACCGAAACCATCCGCAGGGACCTCGACGCCCTCGACCGGCGTGGGATCCTGCGCCGCGTCCACGGCGGTGCGGTGGTCGCCGAGTCGCTGTCCGTGGTCGAGTCCGCGGTCAACGAACGAGAGCCCGCGTTCGTCGCCCAGAAGACCAGGATCGCCCAGGCTGCGCTGGCCTTCCTGCCCACTGGCCCCGGCGCCTCCGCCATCTTCGACGCCGGCACGACGGTCGCCCGACTGGCCAGTGCCATGGAGCCGGGGGCGCTCAGCACGGTCGTCACGAACTCGCTCTCGCTGGCCGCCCAGGTCGCGCTGGCCAACAACGGAACCCAGGTCCACTTGCTGGGCGGGCGAGTGCGCGGCATCACCCAGGCGTGCGTCGGAATCGAAACCGTCGCCCGGCTCGCCGAACTGCGCTGCGACGTCGCCTTTCTCGGGACGAACGGCGTCTCGGTCGCGCGCGGCTTCTCAACCCCCGATCAGGACGAGGCGGCCGTGAAGCGCGCCATGACCCGGGCAGCCCGCCGGGTCGTCGTCCTCGCAGACAGCTCGAAGCTCGGAGTGGAGTTGCTCGTCACCTTCGCCCCCCTCAGCAGCGTCGATGTCCTGATCACGGACAGCGGCATCTCACACAACGATCGCGCGGACCTGGTCCGTGCGGGATTGGAAGTGGTCATCGCATGATCGTTACCCTCACCGCGAATCCCGGCCTCGACCGGACGGCCACGCTGGGCGAACCCCTCGCCCGAGGTGGTGTCAACCGCGTCACCAGCGTCACCGTCGAGCCTGGCGGCAAGGGCATCAACGTCGCCCGCGTGGTCCACGCCGCCGGTCACCCGGTCCGCGCGATCCTGCCGGCCGGGCACCGCGACCCGATCCTTGCCCTGCTGGATCGCATCGCGCTGCCGTACCGCTCCGTGCCGCTGCCGGACGAGGTGCGGGTCAACATCACCCTCACCGAGCAGGACGGCACCACGACCAAGATCAACGAGCCGGGCCCCACGCTGAGCGCTGAGGCGATCGATCAACTCGCCCATCTGTTGGTGCTCGAGTCGGAGCACGCCGATTGGGTGGTGCTCTCCGGATCGCTGCCTCCCGGCGTCCCCACCAGCTGGTACGCGGATCTGGTGCGTGCGCTGCGTCCTTGGGGCTGCAAGATCGCGGTCGACACCTCCGACGCGCCGCTGCTGGCCCTGGTCGAGCAGTTCCCCGACGCCGCCCCCGACCTGCTGAAGCCGAACTCCGAGGAACTGGCCCAGCTCACCGGGGCTGACGCCGAGGAACTCGAGGCGTCCGCCAAGGCTGGCGACCCCACCAGCTGCGTCACCGCCGCCCGCACCCTGCTCGATCGGGGAGTGCGCGCCGTGATGGCCACCCTCGGCGGCTCGGGGGCCGTCCTGGTCACCCAGGAAGGCGCCTGGCACGCCAGCCCGCCGCCCATCACCCTGCGCAGCACGGTCGGCGCCGGGGACTCCTCGGTGGCCGGCTACGTGCTGGCCCACACCCGCGGCGCCAGTGCGCCTGACCGGCTCCGGACGGCCGTCGCCTACGGCTCCGCCGCCGCGTCGCTCGCCGGGACGGCCCTGCCCCGTCCTGACCAACTGAATGTCGGTGGCGTCACCATCGTCGCCGTCCCCTGACCTCGCCCGCCCAGCACCGAAAAGAGAAAGAGAAGCCTGTGTCCGAACCGCTCATCACTTCAGAGCTCGTCCTGTTGGACGTTGATCTGGGGCCCACCAAGACAGATGTCATCAAGGCGATGGCCAAGACCGTCGGTGCCTCCGGGCGCGCGGACGCCGACGGCCTGGCCGCTGACGCCCTCGCCCGGGAAGAGAAGGCCGTCACCGGTCTGGGCGGCGGGATCGCGATCCCGCACTGCCGCTCCGGTGCCGTGACGACCAACACCCTCGCTTTTGCGCGGCTCAAGCCGGCGGTCGACTTCGGCGCGGCAGACGGTCCGGCGGACATCGCCTTCATGATCGCCGCTTCGGAGGGATCCGACGACGCGCACCTGACGCTGCTGGCCAAGCTCGCCCGCTCGCTGATGCGTGCCGAGTTCCTGGAGGGCCTGCGCTCGGCCACCAGCCCGGAGCAGATCGTCGCCCTGGTCGAGAAGGCCACCGCCCCGGACGAGGCCGAGCAGGCCGCCGCCGCGGCGGCAGCCACGGCAGCCACGGCAGCCACCGCTGTCGCGCCGGTCGAAGCCGCTCGCGTCATCGTGGCCGTCACCGCGTGCCCGACCGGCATCGCCCACACCTTCATGGCCGCCGATGGCCTGGAGCAGGCCGCCAAGGCCGCCGGGGTCGAGATCCACGTTGAGCCGCAGGGCTCCGGCAAGGTCGTCCCGCTGGATCCGGCCATCATCGCCCGGGCCAGTGCGGCCATCTTCGCCACCGACGTCGGCGTCCGCGACAAGGAGCGCTTCGCCGGCCTGCCGGTGATCGAATCCGGGGTGAAGCGGGCCATCAACGAACCTGCGAAGCTGGTTTCCGAAGCCCTGGCCGCCGCGGCCGATCCCAATGCCCGCAAGGTGGCCGGGACGGCAGCAGGAGCCTCGGCAGCCGCCACCGGATCGCAGCTGAGCATCGGCAAGCGCATCCAGCAGGCGCTCATGACCGGCGTTTCCTACATGATCCCGTTCGTCGCCGCTGGTGGTCTGCTGATCGCCCTCGGCTTCCTGTTCGGCGGCTTCGACATCGCCCTGACTCCGGGCGTCAATGGGGCACGTGGCTGCGCCGAGCTGACCTGGCTCAGCACGCAGGCCTGTGAGGCCGGGATCGCAGCCAAGTCCTCCATCGGAGCCTTGGTGATCGCGAACTCAGCGCTCTCCTCGATGCCGGCGGGCCTCCTGATGACGCTCGGTGCCGTGATGTTCGCCATCGGTGCTGCCGCCTTCGGCTTCCTGGTCCCGGCATTGTCCGGCTACATCGCCTACGCCCTGGCCGGCCGTCCTGGCATCGCCCCGGGCTTCGTCGGCGGTGCGATCTCCGTCACCTTGGGCGCTGGCTTCCTCGGCGGCATTGTCACCGGTCTCTTGGCCGGCGTCATCGCGCTGTGGATCTCCGGCTTCAATGTGAAGCGTTGGCTGGCCGGCCTGATGCCGGTGGTCATCATCCCGCTGGTCGCAACCCTGATCACCGGCGGCGTGATGTACTTCTTCCTCGGCCGGCCGCTGGCGAGCCTGACCAAGGGCATGCAGGACGGCCTCACCTCGATGTCCGGTGGCTCTGTGGTCCTGCTGGGGGTCATTCTCGGCCTGATGATGTGCTTCGACCTCGGTGGCCCGGTGAACAAGGCGGCCTACCTCTTCGCGACCGCCGGCCTCTCGGCCGCTACGGAGGCGAACTTCCAGGTGATGGCGGCCGTGATGACCGCCGGTATGGTCCCGCCGCTGGCGATGGCCCTGGCCACCGTCGTTCGCAAGAAGCTGTTCACCGAGGTAGAGCGTGAGAATGGTGCCGCCGCCTGGCTGCTGGGCGCGTCCTTCATCTCCGAGGGTGCGATCCCGTTCGCGGCGGCCGACCCGCTGCGGGTGATTCCGGCGATGATGGCCGGCGGCGCGGTGACCGGTGCGCTGAGCATGGCGCTGGGCGTCGGGCTGCGGGCTCCGCACGGCGGGATCTTCGTCCTGTTCGCCTTCCAGCCGCTGCCGATGGCCATCGTCAGCTTCCTGCTCAGCCTGATCGCAGGGGTCCTGGTCGCCTCAGCCTCGGTGATCGCGCTCAAGCAGCTCTGGCC
>CAYUWV010000097.1:7797-8869 GCA_964448385.1 uncultured Propionibacteriaceae bacterium
CCTGACGAGCACACCGCAACGCGGGCTGTCAACCCCCAATGGCCAGTTGGCTAGCACAAACGGTTGGGGCGGTGTTGTCACCGTGCTATGATTGACGTTGGCGAAAGGGGTCAAAGAGGATATGACGTTCACAATCGGTGAAACGGTGGTCTACCCCAATCATGGCGCAGCGGTCATTGAGGCAATGGAGACCCGCACCATCCGCGGCGAGGACAAGCTCTATTTGGTACTACGCATCGTTGGTCAGAATGACCTCGTGGTGCGTGTTCCTGCTTGTAACCTCGACTTGGTCGGTGTGCGCGATGTGGTGGATGCAGACGGCTTGGAACGGGTTTTCGGGGTGCTTCGAGCACCGCATGCCGAAGAGCCCACCAACTGGTCGCGACGCTACAAGGCGAACCTGGAGAAACTCCATTCCGGCAATGTCATGAAGGTCGCCGAAGTCGTCCGCGACCTGTGGCGGCGCGAACGCGAACGTGGCCTGTCTGCAGGCGAGAAGCGGATGCTGGCGAAGGCTCGCCAGATCCTGGTCTCTGAACTCGCCTTGGCCGAGAAGGTCGAAGAAGACCGAGCCGAAGTGCTCCTTGACGAGGTGCTCGCTTCCTGAGCGCCAGTTCCACAACAACCACAATGAATTCCCGCGGCCCGGGTGGTGTTTCGACACCGCTCGGGCCGCGTGCTTTGCCTCAGTGAACTTCCTGCCTGCGTGAAAGGGAACGCCGATGGCCACCGGTGCGGTGATCTTCGATATGGACGGTGTGTTGGCCGACAGTGAGCCGGTGCACCTAGCGGCCGAACGGGCGATGCTCGCTGACTACGGACACCACCTCAGCCTGGCTGCCAAGCAGCCGTTCGTCGGGTTGGCGAATGACGAGATCATGCAGGGACTGATCGACATGTTCGCCATCGACGCGACCGTCGAGGAGTTGGCCGCTGCGAAGGCGGGCCACCAGCGAGCGCTCATCCCCGCCATGGGCGGGTTCGCGGTCACCACGGCACTGGTTCAACGGCTGGCGGCAGCCTCGATCCCGATCGCCGTCGCCTCCGGTTCGGCGCCCTGGAATATCGAAGC
>CAYUWV010000098.1:0-1217 GCA_964448385.1 uncultured Propionibacteriaceae bacterium
CTGCCCTTGTCAGGTGGCGAAGGCAAGCTGAACGTGCCCACCTGGTGGCTGCGCAGCAGCACCCGTGAGGTCCGCAGCGACTTCGACCGTCCCGACAACGGGGCCGCCTCGGCGTCCCGGCTCAGCTCGACCACGCCAACCTTCAGGCTGCGCGCGAACGGCATCAGCATCAGCAGCACGCCGAGCGCGAACACGGTGACGCGAATGGTGTCCGATTCGGGGCCAGGCAGGTAGTTCATCAGGGCCGCGGAGGCGACCAGCATCCCGGCCGCGAAGAACCCGAGGTTCTGGGCCCGTCGCACCCAGCGCGACCAGCGGTACGAGATCATCAGCATCGCCAGCCGGGAGGCCTCGTCACGATCCGGCAGGTGCCAGATCTGGTGCAGCAGCCTGGCACCCCGGGACCCATTGCGGTCACGGCAGCACGGACGGTTGAGCGAGCGCAGGTGCTGAACCAGGTCCTGGGCGTCGTTGACCAGTCGAGCATCGCCGCGCAGGCCGAGCCGATCGAGCCCCTCCTGCGCCAGGATCGCGGCGTGCAGTCCCCGCCGGCACACTTCGGCGAACAACCGCGGCACCAGCGGCTCCGACCCGACCGCCTCGCGCCGGGGTAGCTTCCCCGTGCGCAGGAAGAGCTTGGTGGCGGCATGCAGGTCTGCGGCTCGACGATAGTCGGCGACCGCGGCCATCAACTGCTGCACGTTCTCGACCGAGCTGGCGCTGTCCTCGACCATGGCGAGGGCCGCCTCGAACTCCGCTTCAGCCTGAATGCTGAGGGCGAGGATGTGCTCCCCGACCGCCTCCGTGAGCGCCAGGGACTCCTGCAGGGCCGCCTTGTATCGTCCGGCGATCAACGAGGCCTGGGCGTCGAGGACTCGCAGGTCGAGGTCGTGGCGACGCTGCGGCAGCACCTCGTCCAACAGCGTCCGGCCGCCGGCGTCATCGCCCAGCCGCAGCAGGAGCATGGCTGCCAGCACCTTGACCGTCCACGGGTCAGCTGGGGTCAGCGGCTCGGCCGCCAGCATCCGCGAAGCCCGGTCGTCATCCCCGGCCAGCAGGGCGAGCCGGAGCAGTTGCCGGCTACTGACCGTCGGGCCGGCGCGAACCAGCAGTGCCCGCGCCGCCGCCTGGCCGCGATACCTGGCTTGGGACAACGGGCCCGGCTCGGCGCCCCACTGGCCGCCCGCCCACAGGCAGGCTTCCACGTAGGTGGTCTC
>CAYUWV010000098.1:1317-4127 GCA_964448385.1 uncultured Propionibacteriaceae bacterium
TGCTGGGCGAGGGTGTCGAACTGGACGACGGCGGTGGCGAAGTCGTCGAGCCCGCAGGCGGCGACGGCGCTCACGAGGACGGCCGAAGCGCTGGCCTCGGTGTGGGCGATCAACTCGACGGCGAGCCCAGGATTCTCACTGGCGAGCAGGTCGGCGGCCCGTAGCGCCGACCGGGGACCGGCCGCCGCGAACCGGAGCAGGGCGTTCTCGAATTCCGCGGCGCTGCCGATCGGCATCCGGAACTTCCTGCCAGCCTCGTAGAAGCGATCCAGCAGGCCGATCAGCCGCACCCCCTCGTCGTCGCTGCGCGGGCCGGGAGCGGCCATCTTCACCGCGGCCGACCAGGCGTGCCGGGCGAGTTCGGTGTCGCTGTCACTGGCGCCGGAAGAGACGGCGCGCTGCCAGAGCTCGGCGGCCACGAACTCGACGATGTCCTGGTCGTCGGGGAACGCGGCGGCGAGTTCCTGGAGCGTTGGGGGTTCCTTGGTGGAGCCCAGATGGCGGAGCGCGTCGATCCACTGGCGGGCGTCACCCGGTTCCAGCGCACCAACCCGGTGCAACTCTTCGAACCCCGCGTCGGCTGCGGCAAAGTCACCGGTGGTGTAGCTCAGGCTGGCGGCAGCACGAAGCGCGTCGGCACCGGTGGCAGTCCGGTCGACCACGGCAGTCGCCGTCTGGCTCACTTCGCCCAATGCAACCCCCGCACGCGTCACGTGCGACAAGTGTGTGGCCCGGGCTGCCAACACGGCTACCCCAACAATTGCCACCTGCCACGAACCACTCGCAGGCTCGACCCCATCGGCGGCAGCGGCTAGCGTGGCTCGATTCCGACCGAGAGGACGTCCATGCCGAATCATCCCGGACCGTGGCCACCCGGCACTCCGTGCTGGTGCGACCTCATGGCGAGCGACCTGCCCGCGTCACAGGCGTTCTACGGCGCCCTGCTTGATTGGGACTTCGCCGAGGTTGAGCCTGGCGAGTACAACGGTTACACCAACGCGCTGGCAGCGGGCGTAGCCGCGGCCGGGTTGTCCCCCACCCCAGAGGGCATGGCGGACGCGCCGCACAACTGGCAGGTCTATCTCGCCACCGATGATTCTGGTGCCACCCGTCAGGCGGTCGAGGCGGCGGGCGGCAGCGTCCTGGCGGAACCCATGCAGCTCGGGCCCTTGGGCACCATGGGCCTCTACGCCGATCCGACCGGTGCCGTGTTCGGCGCGTGGGAATCCGGGACCCACTCCGGCTTCGCCAGCTACGACGAACCGGGAACCGCCGTCTGGCTCGATGTGTTGAGCAGCAACGTCGACGCGAGCAAGGCTTTCTACGCCGCCGCCTTCGGCTTCGAGTACTCCGACGAACTGGGCGACGGCACGCGCTACGTGATGTTCTCGGTACCCGAGGGGGATCGTCCGGCCGGTGGCGTCGGCGCCCTGGACGGTGTGCCCGGCCTGGCGGCAGCGACGTGGACGGTGTGCTTCCAGCATCCCGACGTCGATGCCGCGGCCAGTCTGGTGTCCGAACTCGGCGGCAGCCTGCTCGGGGAGCCGGCGGACCTCCCGTACGGACGATACGTGGGGGTGTCCGGGCCAGACGGCGAGATCTTCTACCTGCTGACGCCAGCGGCTGCCTGAGGGACAGGCGGGCGGGCGGCTGGTCCGGGGGCAATTTCATCAACCCAGCCCGTCACCGAAGCAACTGGACGAGAATATTCCCATGCTCTCCATCGCCGGGGTACCTGCGGCCCGGTTGTGCCCGATCTGCCACCAGACTCACGACGGCGTGGCCGAATTGCTGGGGCCGACCGCTCCGGACGCGTGGCTGGCCATCACTGAGGGAGAGCGTCTTGAGGCTGAGCTGACGCCCGATGTGTGCATCCTGCCCGACCAGGGTCGGACCCGACACTTTGTGCGCGGCCACATCCAGCTACCCGTCCTCGACGCCGAACCGCCGGTGTTCGTGTGGTCGGTCTGGGTGGAATTGGACCAGGAATCCATGGCCTCCATCGCCCGGTCGTGGAGCAGCCCGAACCGCGCCGCGATTCCCCCGTTGGTCGGACGCTTGGCCACCGAACTGCCCTACGAGGAGCCAACCAGGGGCCTCGAAATCACGCTCCACACACGCGACGTCGGACTGGTTCCCTTGTTGATGGTGAGCAACACGACCCACATCCTGGCTACCGAACAGCGCGAGGGCGTGAACCTGCACCGGATCGTGGAGCTTGGCGCCAGACTGCAGCGCCAGTAGCCTCGCACGATGAGCGAGTTCTTCGAGATCTTCGCGCCGAGCATGCGCCACCTGCGCGAGCAGCGTGACCTTGAGAAGGTGCTGGTCGTCGATGACGCGAAGGGCGGCAGCGGCCCCCGTCCGCTCGACCTGGATTCTGGATCCGTCGTGCTCCGCATGCAGCCGAGCGCGACCCAAGCCGAGGCCACCGGCACCCCCGCGCCGTACGCTGCGGTCATGGACCCGCTGATTCCCGAACCCGACACCAAGGACTGGACCGTCGTCGAGCATGAGCCGTGCGCCGAGTGCGGCTTCGACGCGGCCAGGATCGAGCCCCGCGAGTTGAGTGCCCTCGTGCTGGCCGAAACCGCTGGCTGGACGGCGATCCTCGCCCGGTCGGACGCCGCTGAACGCCCGTCGCCGCTGGTGTGGTCACCCGTGGAGTACGCCTGCCACGTGCGGGACGTGATCCTCGTCTTCACCCAGCGCCTCGGCATGATGCTCACCCAGCCGAATCCCCGATTCAGCAACTGGGATCAGGACGCCACCGCCGTGGCGGACCGCTACTGGGAGCAGAGCCCCGCCGC
>CAYUWV010000098.1:4227-8838 GCA_964448385.1 uncultured Propionibacteriaceae bacterium
GGTGAGCTCGCGACCCAGTTCGATCAGCTCAGACGCGCGGTGGAAGTCCATGGTGCGGGCAGCCGCGTTGGGCACCGTGACAAGCACGTCAGGGGGCTGGGACGCCAGCCGGAACCGGGTGATCAGGGCACTCATGGTGTCCAGCGCCATGCCGGTCACCTGCGGGATCCCCAACCCGGCCGGCGCGGCGTCGAAGTACTGCGGGGCGGGTTCGGGCGTCTCGCGCGTCCCGCCGAAGCGGGCCAGCACCGAGGCCACCAGGTCGTTCTCGAAGATGCCCGCGGCGCCCTTCATGAAGCGGTCCAGCCACTCATTCGGGGGCTCGGTCTCTGAGCTCTCTCGCGACGGGCTCGCGAAGTTGGTGGGCGTCCAGCCTGACAGCGCGACGGCGAGGGTGAAATCGGCGTCGGCGGAAAGCACCGCGTCCATCGGCACCGGGTTGAGCACGCCGCCGTCGACCAGCAGCCGGCCGTTCACCATGATCGGCGTGATCGCCCCGGGGATGGCCACCGAGGCGCGGATCGCCACGTCCACCGGGCCGGAGGTGAACCACACTTCTCGCCGGGCTCCGAGGTCGGTGGCCACAGCCGTGTAGGGGATCGGCAACTCCTCGATGCGGGCGCCGTCCAGGATGTCGGACATCCTGGCGAGCACCCGTTCCAGCCGGATCGCGCCGGCGCCGAAGGGTGAGGCGTCCATCAGCATCAGCACGTCCCGGGCGTTCAGGGTGGTGACCCAGTCGACGTACTCCTCCAGCTTGCCGGCCGCCTCCAGTCCGCCGATGACGGCCCCCACCGAGGTTCCGGCGATGGCGGCGATCTCGTAGCCGCGTTCCTTCAGGACCTGGACGGCCCCGATGTGGGCGTAACCCCGGGCGCCACCGGAGCCGAGCACGAGAGCGACGCGTTTGGGAACGGGCATGGCTCCATTATGCGTAGCCGCCCGGCAGCCCCGTGAGAGCGAGCACCTAAAGTGATGCCATGGCCCAACCGCCCTACGGCTCCCCGCAGTACCAGGTCGCGCCCCAGTGCTTTCGCCACCCGGGACGACAGACCTACATCGCCTGCCAGCGCTGTGGGCGTCCCATCTGCCCGGAGTGCATGATCTCGGCGGCGGTCGGCTTCCAGTGCCCTGAGTGTGTGGCCGAAGGCGCCCGGGCCACCCGGCAGAACCAGGGCCCCTACGGCGGGCTGCGCTCAGCAAACCCGTCGCTGACGTCGATCATCCTGATCGGGATCAATGCCGGGGTGTGGGTCATGCTGTTCCTGACCGGCGGCTCCAACAGCCCGTGGTTTCGGTGGCTGGCGCTGACTCCGGTCGGGGCGTGCCTGGTCACCGGTCAACCAGGCAGCTACTTCCCCAACCTGGGTGAGGCCGCCTGCACGTCCCGGATCGGGGGCACCTGGGCACCGGGAGTGGCGGACGGCGCGTACTGGCAGCTGATCACGAGCGCGTTCACCCACCTCGAGGTGTGGCACATCGGGTTCAACATGCTGGCGTTGTGGTACCTCGGCCCCCAGCTGGAACAGGCCGTCGGACGGGCACGCTTCCTGGCGCTCTACCTGCTGTCGGCACTGGCGGGCTCGGTGGTGGTGCTGTGGCTGGCCAGCCCGACCACCTCGACGTTGGGCGCCTCCGGAGCGGTGTTCGGCCTGATGGGGGCCTTGCTGGTGATCGCCTTGAAGGTGCGCGCGAACGTGCAGATGCTGCTGGCCTGGCTGGCCATGAACGTCGTCTTCACGTTCACCGGCTCGGGGATCTCCTGGCAGGGACACCTGGGGGGGCTGCTCGGCGGCATGGCGGTGGCGGCCATCATCGTCCACGCGCCGCGCCAGGATCGCGCCCGCGTCCAGCTGATCAGCCTGGTCGGCTTCGGCGTGGCGCTGTTGGTGCTGGTCGCCGTCCGAGTCGTCATGCTCAACTGAGTCAGTCGGCAGCCAAGCGCGCCACGTGGAGGGTGAGGTAGACCTCCTCGTCGGCGGTGATGGGTTTGGCGAGACGCAGTTCGAGCAACGCCCGGACTTTCTGGGCCGCGGCATGGGCTTTCGGGAAGGACTCCCGGATCGTTCGGGTGAAGCTGGCCGGATTCTCGACCAGCTGCTTGTCCGCCTGCACCCGGACGAAGAAGTAGCGCAGGTGGGTGATGAAGCGGGCCGCGTTGATCGAGTCGGTGTCGAAACTGCGGCCGTAGGCCGTTTCGAGCACGGTGAAGATCTGCGTGAACACCTCAGTCATCGCGAACGTCCGGGACAGGTCGTCGGTGGCGAACGCGGCGTTCACGAAGTGCAGGGCGATCGGCACGGCTTCGTCGATCGACAGCGGCTGCCCCGTCCGCTCCCGAACCAGCAGGACCCCCTCGCGGGCCACCCGCAGCTCATCGGGGTAGAGGTGAGCCACCTCGGCGCGCAGCGGGTACTGCATCACGATCCCCTGCCGCTGGCGCTTGAGCGCGAAGCTGATGTGGTCGGCCAGCGGGATGACCAGCCCCTGGCCGACCGGGATCCCGAGTTCGGCCTGGGCCTTCTCAAGAATCTCCTGAGCCAGCACCAGGTGCTCCGGGGGGATCTCGGTGAGGAAGGCCCGCAGTTGGTCGACGTCGTGTTCGGCGTCCGGGACGAAGACCTGGACGACCCTCGCCTGATCCACCTCCCCACCCGGCTTCGCCTGGAAGCCGAGCCCCCGTCCGGTCAGCACGACGTGGCCGTGGTGCGGGTCGTCGGCGAGCACCACGTTGTTGTTGAAGACCTTCAGGATCTTCACCGGGCCCTCCTCGCTGGGCTGGGTGCCGGCGTCCGGGGACGGGCAAGGGACTGGCTCAGGTGAGGTCGGCTCCGTTGGAGGCGATGACCTTGGCGTACCAGAAGAAGCTGTCCTTGCGGTACCGGGCGAGGTCGAGCAGGTCGAACTCCTCGCGGTTCACGTAGATGAAGCCGTACCGCTTGGCGGCGCCCTGGTGGGTCGACACCAGGTCGATGGCCGACCAGGGCGAGTACCCGAGCACGTCGACGCCATCGCTGATGGCCCACTGGATCTGTTCGATGTGCTGGCGCAGGTAGTCGATCCGGTACCAGTCGCGGACGGTGCCGTCCGCCTCGAGGGTGTCGAAGGCCCCCAGGCCGTTCTCGGTCACCAGCAGCGGCAGCCGGTAGCGGTCCCAGAGCGCGCGGAAGGTGGAGCGGAAGCCGACCGGGTCGATCTCCCAGCCGAACTCCGTGGTGCCGAGGTAGGGGTTGGTGGCCCCGGCGTAGACGCCGGCCTCGCCGACCGCGATCTGCTGGTCGCCGCCGGAATGGACGTCGACGCCCTCGGCCCGCGGCCGGGCCACCGTGTGCGACGTGTAGTAGTTGAACGCGATGAAGTCCGGCTTGGCGTCCGCCAGCATCTCAAGGTCACCGTCGGCGACCTCGGGGGTGGCGCCCAGTTCGGCCAGGTACGCCCAGGCCACCGAGTTGTAGTAGCCCCTGACCGCCATGTCGAGGTACAGCCAGTTCCGGATCGCGTTGAAGTCGTCCGCCGCCAGGACGTCTTCGGGGTGGGGAGTCTCCGGGTAGCACAGCGCGATGTTGGGGGCGGGCCCGATCTTGGCGTGCGGGAGCAACTCGTGGCAGGCGATCATCGCCTTGGCCTGGGCCAGCATCATGTGGTGGTTGGCCTGGTAGATGGCCGACTTCGGCCGTCCGGGCTTCACCGTGCCGATCGCCTCGCCGTACAGGATCATCATGTTCTGCTCGTTGATGGTCAGCCAGTAGGTGACCTTCGAGCCGTACTCGTCGAACAGGACGCGCGCGAACCGCTCGAAGGCGTCGGCCGTCGCACGGTTCTCCCAACCACCCTTGGCGTCCAGCGCCGCGGGCAGGTCGAAGTGGTACATGGTGACGATCGGCTGGATCCCCTTGGTGAGCAGCGCGTCGATCAGCCGGTGGTAGAAGTCGATCCCGGCCTGGTTGACGGCGCCGTCCCCGTCCGGGATGATCCGCGTCCACGCGATCGAGAAGCGGTAGGCCGTCAGACCGAGCTCGGCGAAGAGCTCCACGTCTTCGGCGAAGCGATGGTAGTGATCCGAGGCGACTTTGTAGTCGGTGGTGCCTTCGGGGAAGCTCTCCCGGACGTCGATGACCGAGGGGCCCTTGCCGTCCTCGTCCCAGGCACCCTCGACCTGGTAGGCCGAGGTCGAGCCGCTCCACAGGAAGCCTTCGGGGAACGCCTTGAGGTTCTGGTATCGCATGCTCGTCCTCTCTCTCACTCGGGCTAGGCCTCGACGTTGAGGTTGCCCGGCCTCGCGGGGGGCTGCGCCCGCCGGCGATCGAGCCTACCGCGCGCGTCTGGCGCTCATTCGAAGGCGTTCACCATGAAGTCTGCGGCCCGGGTCACATAGTCGCCGAACTCCGCACGGTCCGCCTCGGTCAAGGCCAAGGTGTCCAGGGCGGCGTTCATGTGGCGCAGCCAGCGGTCACGCTGGGCCGGGGTGACGGCATAGGGGGCGTGGCGGATCCGCAGCCGCGGGTGCCCGCGCGTCTCGGAATAGGTGTGGGGGCCGCCCCAATACTGCTCGAGGAACATCCGCAGCCGGTCTTTGGCAGGGCCGAGGTCTTCCTCCGGGTAGAGCGCCCG
>CAYUWV010000099.1:0-8638 GCA_964448385.1 uncultured Propionibacteriaceae bacterium
ACACCGAGCCGGGATCTGACCAACTCCGTGGCCGGTCTAGAGTGGAACGATGAGCGACGCAGGTCGCGCAGAGCGCATGAGCAGGGACGTGATCATCGGGCTGGTGCTGCTGGCTGTCGCGGTGCTGCTCGGGCTGTCACGATGCGCTGGCCAGCAGCCTGCCACGACAACTCCCCCGGCGACATCGACGACACCGAGCGGGACCGGGGCCTCCGTCCAACCCGACCAGGACGGCTACCGCTATCTGGTTAGCCGTGAGCGTTACGTTGTGCAGCACCCCGACAGTGCACAACCCGAGATCCAGACTCGCCTGCGGGAATCCTGGTCCGCGACGGACGAGTGGACCTGGGCCCGCCAGACCGGCAGCGACCCGGCCCACTTCATCTTCGCCCCCGATGCCGACGCGGCGACCATCCGTCAGTCCCCACCGGATCCGGTTGCCCTCGACATGGCCCTTCGCTCCCGCGTCCGGGCCGGCGAACGGGCCCGGGGCGAGGCCCCCGCCACCGAAGCAGAACTCGACAACATCCTCTTCGACTTCATCTACCAGGTGCTGGCGCTGGACTACCGTCCGCCATCGGCCCTTCCCGAGGACTACCGGGCGGCGCTGGTCGACCTACTCGCCGGACTGGACGGCGCCACCCGCACCGCCGACGTCGCTGACCCCGAAGGCCGTACCGCCACCCGCGTCACCTATCTCAACCGATCAGCCCGGCCCGGCTGGACACAACATCTCTACCTGGATGGTCGTCACCAGTTCCTCGCATACAGCTACGCGATCGACGGTACTGAGGACCGGGGCGCGCACATCGTCACCGAGCGCAACGTCGTCAGCACCATCCCTGACGACGTGCTTGCCGTCCTGGGGAGCGAACGCGAAGCGAAAGAGCTGTGGAAGTGCCCCGACTCAACCGACCAATGCTGACGCCGCTGTGGCGACCTTCACCGCCGCGAACGGCGTGCGGATCGCCAGCGTGCGCGCCGCGAACTGCGCGACACCGTCCGCTGGACACCAACGGCGAGGCCCTGAACCGGCGGGTACGGCACACTGGCACGTGTGACCAGACCCCAGGGACAGCAGAAGTGGGCAGCGGGGATCGTCCTCCTGCTCGGCGTCGCCCTGACCGGTTGCACTGAAACCCAGCCGCCAGCCAGCCCCTCACCAGCGACGTCGGCTCCCACCGCGACCACAGCGCCCCCGCTCTCCCCAACGACCACGCCGACCGACTCCCTGATCGAGTCGGCAACCTTCGTCGCTGTCGTGGACGGCGACACCATCACCACCGACACCGGCACGATCCGCCTCGTCGGGATCGACACCCCCGAACACGGCGAATGCGGCCACGATGAAGCCTCCGTGGCCATCGGACGCCTGCTCTCACCCGGCGACCCGGTCACCCTGGAGCTCCCCGCCGGGCAGAACGATCAGGACCGGCACGGACGGCTGATCCGCTTCGCCACAACTGAGCTCGGCGTTGATCTCGGCCTGATGCAGCTCAAAGCCGGCAACGCGATCGCCCGCTACGACTCCACCGACGGCTATCCGGCGCATCCCCGCGAGGCCGCCTACCATGCCGCCCAGATCGCCACACCCGGCCCCGACCGCACCGTCATCACCACCGCCTGCCAGAACCCCACCCCCAGCGCCTCCCCGAAGCCCGGACGCTGGTGGGAGCAGTACACATCCTGCGGCCAACTCAAGCGCAACACCGTGGGCGATCCGACCGGCCCATTCCACCGCGACGACCCCGCCGAAGCCGAGATCTACGACTGGTTCGCCCACCGCACCGGCAACAACGGCGACGGCGACAACGACGGCCTCGCCTGTGAATGATCAGAGAGACCACGTAACACAACTTCCCACACAACATGACACCCTGCCTGGCGCCTGTGTCAGACCGCGGGACAGTCACGCGGCCCATCGCGACTAGGCTGGGCGGGCCCCAACCACCTTGGCGACCGAGAAGGATCCGGATGGCAGATCAGACCCTCCACATGTGGACCGACGGCGCCTGCAAGGGCAACCCCGGGCCGGGCGGCTGGGGCGTGCTGATGACCTTCGGTGATCACACCAAGGAGCTTTTCGGCGGCGAGGCGCACACCACCAACAACCGGATGGAGCTGATGGCGGTGATCCAGGGGTTGGCGGCGCTCACTCGTTCGAGCGAGGTGCATCTGCACGTCGACTCGTCCTATGTCATGAACGGCATGACGAAGTGGATCCACGGCTGGAAGCGCAACGGCTGGCGCACCGCGGACAAGAAGCCGGTCAAGAACGCCGAGCTGTGGCAGGAACTCGAGACCCAGGTCGCCCGCCACGAGGTGCGCTGGGAGTGGGTCAAGGGTCACGCCGGAGACCCCGGCAACGAGCGAGCCGATCAACTGGCCAACCTGGGGGTCGAGCAGGTCCGCAGCTGACCCGGAACACCATCCTCCGTTGCGCCTTTTCGGCTTCCCGAGCGAGATAGCCGAAAAAGTGCAACACCCGGCCATTGACAATGGAAGATGCCTGTCTTCAGTGGGCCAACTCGATGGTGAGCGCTCGTGCGTCGCTCCAGGTGGCCGCGACTGAGGGACTCGGACTCCAGGCCGTAGGAGAATGGTGGAGCACACATTCCCAGCCGACAGAGACCACCGTGACCCACTTCAACAACCCGCCCAACCAGCCGCCGATCGGCGAGCCTGACTGGACGAGCTACCCAGCGCGGAAAGCCGAGGCCGACAACGCCTGGCGGGACGATCTCGCGGCGCCGGAACTCGGGTTCGTCGAGGCGGTCGACGAACTCCGCGAGACCTGGCAGGAGGCATCGGACGAGGCCGACCGCGACCTCGAGCGGACGCTGGCGCGCTGGCCTGAACCAGCCTGGTGGCACACCGCCGCCAGCTGGGTTCTGAGCCTCAGCGGGATCGCCGCTGCGGTCCTGGGAACGGCCGCCCTTGCCGGACAGTCCAACCCGGTCCCGGTCACCACCGACTCGGTGGTCTCAACCCTGCTCGCCGTCCTCATCCCGCTGGGGCTCGGAGCATCCTCCCTGCTGCGGACCCGCCGTCCCGGGCTCGGCCACACCAGCCTGAGGTGGCGAGCCTTCGAACTCGGGGCGGCGGTCGTCCTGCCGATGGCGACCATCGCGATGATGCGGGAGGATTGGGCGACTCCGGCGCTGTGGGCGTTCCTGCCACTGGCAGCCGCCCTGCTCGGCGCAGCGGTCACCGGCTGGCGCTTCTCCAGACCGTCCGAACGGTGAGCCCGGGCGCTGCCAGTCGGAGCGGTCAACCAGGTCGAGCGGTGACCCAACAGGTGCCCAGCGCGGCGGTCCGGCTCATCGAGGTTCGCCCACGAGGAGTGAGTCTCGGCCCCGAGCAGATCGGTGGAGGCCTTGATCCGCTTGCGGTAACGGCCGTCAGTGCGCGACCAGCCATGCCTGCCTCAATTCCTCGATCGCCCTCAACCCGGCACTGCGTTCTCGGGTGTCCGCGCTCGTCGTCAGGTCAACAGCCACGACCGCCGGGGGCATCACGTCGCCAGCGAACTGGATCGGCAGAGTGTTCTCGTACACGACGTCCTGGCCGGCGAGTTCGGCAACCATGAAGTGCCGCGCGGCGTAGTCGTCGGCGGACCCCTCCCGGACGTACCCAGAGACGCGGCGACGATCGTCGATCAGATCCGTGCCAAGCACACTGGCTGCCGCGCGTCCGGTCGCGATCAGACCCTCGGCCGCACGCTCGGCGTTGGCTGCGGTATAGCGATGGGCAACCGTCCGCTTGCTCACGACCTTCGCAATCTCGTCGGCATTCGAGTACCGAACACGGCGCCGAACCCGAGCCCGGGTGCTTTGTGTCAACCAGTCGGCGTCCAACCCCGATAGCTCCCACAACAGACCCCACGCCGACGCCGAATCCAGCCCGCGACCCCTGCCTCGTCGCGTCGACAGCTCGTAACGCAACACCGAATCACTGTCAACGAGCCACATCCGGTTGGGCAGCTGACGTCCGGCTATGTCCCTGTTGTCGAGCAGTCCGCGGGCGCGCCGGGTCGTCACGCCGAGGCGCTCGGCGAGTTCAGCGACAGTCAACTCAGCCATGTCAGAAAACTTCCTATGTCGGATATATTCTGCCATACTACCGAAGGCCTCCTGGCTCTCGGCGATAGTCAGATTGTCGCGTCGCTGTCGCGACAAATGGCGACCCGCCTTGGTAAGTTCACCGGACGCGAGACTGACGCCTTCCAGACCAGCCAGCTATCCGGAATCTCCGGAGAACTGACGACTCATCCAGTTCGCCGGTAGTGACGGTCCGCAAGCCCCCGCGCAGGTTCAACCGATCCGATGGTATGTCGTGGCTTGGCCCCGGCCACCCTCAGCCCGAACCAACCGCCGCGCAGGCCCCCGGAGCCCAACCAGCGCCGTGCGCACCTCGGATGGGCCGAGCCCGGTGGTCTTTGCCAGTTGGTCGACGGACAACCCCGGAGAGGTCGTGACGGCGTCGAGCACCAGACGCTGCTTGGTCCCCGGTGCCGGCAAGCCTGATCCCGCAGCTCTCGTCGGGTCCGTCGCTGTCGATTGGTCAAGGACAGCAGTGAAAGCAATACCCGCGTCGTAATACCGGGCGTGCGGAAGGCCCTGGGAATCCAACTCCCGCGCCACGGTGGTGAGACCGGACGCCAACGCCTCGATCACTCGGACGCCGTCCGGTCCAGTAACGTTCTCGCACAGCCCGACCAGTACTTGATTGCGGGCATGGGTGAACTCGACCTTGCCCAACCGGTCAACCGTAACTCCGTAAAGGCCGCCGGGATTGGTGATCTCCAGACGATCGGTGCGCACCCGCAACTCGATGGCCTGTCCCTGAGACCAGTCGTCGAGGTCACGATGCACCAGAGCATTGGCGACTAGTTCTCGCAATGCCACCAACGGGTAGAGGGGAAGCTCCCGAACCGTGCCATCTGCGAACGACACCGTTCTAGTACCGAGGTTGAGTCGCAGCCATGCGAGCGTTTCTGTGAGCATGAGCGGGATTGGGCCACTGAAGGTCCTGGCGTTGCGGGCTCGCTCAGCAGTGTCAGCATTGCGCAGGTCGGCAACCTTCACGACTGCCCTCGGAAAGAACTGCTGCGGGTGACGACCGAGCGCCAGGAGACCGGCCCTGGTCGGGACACCATCACGGGTCACGACGCCACCTCGGATGGGCATCTCGACATCATCAAACCGTCCCAGACCATCACGGTTCCGGGACCGCACCGTGGCCTCCCAGGCATCGACCAAATCCTTGTCAAGGTCGTCGTAGGTGGCTTCCGCAACGGGCAGCCCGTCGATGCGCGGCGCCGTGCGCAGACGTAGGAAACCTTGCTCCTCCAGAGGCGACATCACGTAGTCGCCGTCATGGCTTCGGATATACGCCTTTCCACTGGCCCTTACCCGGCATGGCTTCGCTGCTGGATCACACTCCTGCACCACTGCGACCACCAGCGTGTGGCCCTCAAACGCGACCGGCTCGACGCTCACCACGGCCGGCGGCGCCAGCGCCCGCGCCTGATCCGCCACGGCCTTCATGTAGTCCTGAGCGTTGACGATTGGCACCGGAGTGAAGCCTGTCGCCTCATCGAGCCCGATGACGACCATGCCGCCTCCGGGAAGATTCGCGAGGGCGCACAGCGACTCCAGCGCGCTGGTTGGGTAGCCCCCTCGGCCGCGTTTAACCTCGACCGACGCCGTGTCACCGTGCTGCGCCCGCAAGGCCGCGACCAACCCGTCGATGTCGACCACTTCCACACCTCCGACCCAAATGTAGGTCAAATGTAGATCACCCACCTACATTTCATCTACATTTCATGGGGTGCGCAGATCGCTGCGCCCCATCCTCGCAGCCTCGCCGCCCGAGGAGTGGGCGCATGGCGCTGCTGCCATCGCTGAGCGCAGCGCGCTGCCGACAGCCCTCATCCGGGTGGGGTTGGCCGCGACAGTTGCAGCGCGCCATGCCGACCCCCGCCGCGCTGTCTCTCTAGGAGCCTGCTGAACATCAGGTTGCAGCGCAGCAGCCGTGGGCCGAGAAACACCGTCGTCCACGCCGCGGCCTGCACCGGCAGAGGCGCCTGGACAATCCCACGGCCCCGGGCCGATGAGCGCTACCCCACCAGGACCGCTGACAGGCTCAGTCAATGCGTGCGTGCGGATCGGCGTCGTCAACGACGAGATCAGCATTGTTGGGAATGTTGTCGGGCAGGGGCTGCAACTGGTCCGCGCTGATGTGCTGGGTCGGTTCGCCGAGCCAAATCGACAGATCCCATACCTTGTGGGTGTCGGTGCAGCAAGGGCTGCGGTGCAGGCCAGTGCCCTCGATGAGTACGATTGCCTGTTCGCTCGCACAGGCCCACCGCGGGTGTTCTGGATCATCGTCACGGGGAGCGATGCGGTAGCGTCCGGACCCCTCGTTGCGGAGGGGTTCGATGACGTCGTTCACGAAGGCTGCAACCTCAGCGTGGGGATGGTCACCTAGGTCGCCGCTCAGCCCGTAGTCGTCCAGTGAGAGGGAGATGGCCTCCTGCCCGCCGTCAGTCAGGAGCGCGGCCAACTCCTCGGCAAAGACCGCCGTCTCCGCGTCAGCGGGTCCGTCGATGCCGACGAGCGTGCGGCCCGGGCGCACTCGGAGCCGTGAACGTAGCCAGCGGAGCGCTGCTCCGGCGTCCAAACAGGCCGGAGCGGCCGGATCGTCAGTGGTCGTCATCGCCTTCTCCAATGACGCCGGTGTCCTGGTCGGGCAGGTTGTCGCGGTTCATGTCCTCGCTGCGAGCCGTGCGGGCATCCCACCTCAACAGGACGGCACCCAGGACGGCTGCCAGTAGGCTCCCGGCCAGGATGCCGACTTTCGCTGCCCGGAAATGGGTGCCGTCTTCATAGGACAGTTCGGTGATCAGCAGCGATACGGTGAATCCGATGCCGCACAGGAAGCCGATCGGCAGCAGGTCGCGCAACCCGATCGAATCCGGTAGCCGGAAAGGCGTGAATCGGGTCACCAGTGCCGTCGCCCCCAGTACCCCCAGCAGCTTGCCGGCCACCAGGCCGATCAGTGCGGCGAGGAACACCGGCTGAGTGAACGCGTTCTCGGCTCCGCCGGTCAGCGTCACTCCGGCGGCGAAGAACGCGAAGACCGGTAGCGCGAAACCGGCCGAGAACGGACGCACCGCATCGTCGAGCACGTGGGTGCGGGCATGGGTCTCGTCGTGGATCGCGAAGGCCGGAACCGTGAACCCCAGCACGACCCCCGCGATGGTGGCATGCACGCCGGAGGCATGCATGAACGCCCAGGCGGCAAGGCCCACCGGGATCAGCAGCCACCACCGAAGACGACGCGTCCGCACCAGCAGCCCGAACACCGCGACCGCCCCGAGCGACGCGAACAACGACAACGGGTGAATGGACGCGGTGTAGAACGCGGCGATCACGATGATCGCCAGTAGGTCGTCCACCACCGCCAGGGTTAGCAGGAAGGTCCGCAGTGCGCGAGGCAGGCCGCGTCCGAAGATTGCGAGCACAGCGAGCGCGAAAGCGATGTCGGTCGCCGTCGGGATTGCCCAGCCGTGCAGTGCTCCGGGGTCGCCCAGGGCGAGCAGCAAGGCGACGAACAGCGCGGCCGGCACGATCATCCCGCCGACCGCGGCGAACACCGGAACCGCGGCCTCCTTCGGCTGGCGCAGGCTGCCGGCGAACAATTCGTGTTTGAGTTCGACGCCCACGACGAAGAAGAACACCGCCAGCAGTCCGTCCGCGGCCCACACCGACAGCGGCAGATCCAGGTGCAGCGCGGCCGGTCCGAGACGGAGTGCGGACAGGTCGGCGTAAAACCCTTGGAGCGGCGAGTTGGCCAGTATCAGCGCGATCGCGGCCGCCACCAGCAGCAGGATCCCGCCGGTGCTCTCCCGGGTCACGAAACGGTTCAGCCGCACCTTCAGCGGCATGGTGGGTGGTGCTGCGCTCAAGCGATGCTCCTGTGCCGATGCGAGGCATCCGCCGGATAGCGGATGCCAGCGCCGACCAGGCTTCCCGGCTCACCAGAAGTCGAGTGTAGTTCGTGCGATCCGCGATCGCGAACCTCTGCGTGGCGACGGAGGCATGTGTCGGTGCCCGGACCGATCGCAGGGCCAGAGACGCCCATTCATTGGCCGTTGGCCACGATGACATAGGTCAAGCAAGCGGCGTAGCCTACGATCAGGATGGCTCCTTCGAGACGGGACAGTTGCTTGCGGGTCAGCGCGAGCACGGCACAGCCGACGGTGCCTGCGAGCATCAGGGGGATGTAGCGACCGACCAGGTCGGGATTGGGCTGGACCGGGCGAGGCAGGAACAGCAGGGAGGTCCCGAGCACCAGCGTGATGTTGAAGATGCTCGATCCGAGGAGATTGCCGAGACCGATGCCCGGCTCGCGGCGTGCGATCGACACGATCGTGGTCGTGAGCTCAGGCATTGTGGTGCCAAGCGCCACGACGGTCAGGCCGATCATGGCGTTCGACACCCCGCTGGCCTGGGCGATGCCCACTGCAGCGTCCACAAGCCAGTCCGCGCCGAAGACCAGCGCGACGATGCCCGCCGCGACGACAGCCAGGTGGAACACCACCCGCCAGATCGCCGCGCGTCGCGGGCCTTCG
>CAYUWV010000100.1:0-8587 GCA_964448385.1 uncultured Propionibacteriaceae bacterium
GACGACAGCCAGGTGGAACACCACCCGCCAGATCGCCGCGCGTCGCGGGCCTTCGGACCGGTGGGGACCGGCGAGCGTCTGCTGGTGTTTGGCGGGCCGGATCAGCTGGGCGAGGTAGGCAACCGCCACGGTCAGCAACACGACACCATCGATCCAGCGCAGCCAGCCGTCGAGCAGGAGCAGCCAGAGTATGGCGGTGGCGACCACCACCGCAGGCAGGTCGAGCCGAAGCGTCCGGCGGTCGATGTGGATTGAGCCGAAGGCCGCGATGATGCCCAGCAGTAACAACAGGTTGGCCAGGTTCGCACCGGCCAGGTTGCCGATGGCGAGGGACACTGCCCCCGTGCGCGCTGCTTCGATAGCGACCGCAAGCTCGGGCGCGCTCGTGCCGAGCGAGACCACCGTGAGCCCGACGACCAGCGGCGGAACGCCGATCTGGCGGGCAAGCCGGCTGCCGTAGCGCACCACCAACTCGGCACCCCCGACGAGAAGCAACAGGCCCACCATCATTGCCAGGACCGCACCCATGCCTAAACACGCTACCGGACTGGCCGACGGACGGACGGTGCATTGCGTCGCCGCTGCAGGTCCCGGCGCACGGGGAACCGGAGCCGAGGAGGAGGCCGGATCGACTCCACACCGTAGTTGCTCGCGACTCCACAACCTGAACACTCCTCGGCACAGGAGTACACTCACTGCCTGGTGAGCCGGGAAGCCTGGTCGGCACAGGGCGTCTGCTAGCGGGTGGACGTCTCGTTCGACCCAGGAGGATTCGTGTCACCAGCGCCTCACCACCATTCCGCTTGCTGCATCGTTGCTCTGTGCGACAGCTCTTGCGCGGCCACGCCAGAGGGCTGGGGAGACCGTGCGGGGGCGACAGCATGAGGGCCTTGCTCGTCGCCGCCGGCGGCCGGGGCAAGGTGGAGCCCTTCGTGGCGCTGGCCCAGGGGTTGCGCACGGCCGGCCATGACGCAGTGGTCGCGGCACCAAAACACTTCGCGCGGCTGGCGGCGACGGCGGGCGTGGGATTCGCTGGCTTGGATGACTCCTTGGTGACCGAACAGGAACGACTCGATGCTGCCGGTGTCGGCGCCTCACGGACGCCCTACCTCGCCGAACCCGCTCTGCGGCGGTGGCTCGCCGGTCTGTCCGCTCTGGTCGATCTCAACCCTGATGTGGTGGTGTACGCCCAGGGTGCCTTCGGTGCCCCGGCGATTGCCGAGAAACGTCGTGTGCCCCTTCTACCCGCGCAATTCACGCCAACCGCGCCGGCAACCTCCGAGTTCGCCGCGCCAAGCGCCCCGTTGTGGATGCCGCGCGGGCTGCGCCGTCGGTCCTGGAAGAGCGCAGGCGCGATCCAGCGTCGATGGCGCTCCGTCATCGCCCGCTGGAAGGCCGAGCGCCTCGGGCTGCCAGCGCAATGCCCAGACTTCGCTCAGCTCGTGGCCGACCACGGGGTGCTCAGCGCCTGGAGCCGTCACGTCCTGCCGGCACCAGCGGACTGGCCGCCGGAGGCCGCGCCCCTGGGATTCTGGACCCGGCCCGAATCCTCCGGCACCGAACTGCCGGAGGATGTCCGACAGTTCTTGACCGAAGGAGCTCCGCCGGTGTTGTTCGTGCTGGACGACCTATACGGTGCTGATACCAAGCGCCTGGCACGAGCGATCACCGCAGGGCTCCGCCTGGTCGGGCGGCGAGGCCTGATCATCGCCCGGAAGTCCGGGCTCACGCCAGGACCGATCTCAGAAGATCTGCATCTGGCCAACCACCTGTCCTTTCCCACGGTCATGCCGCACATCGCCGCCGTCGTGCATCACGGCACCATCAGCACGATCGCTGTCGCCCTGACAGCGGGAGTTCCCCAGGTCACCCAGCCGTCCTTCGAGGATCAGCTGTTCTGGGCCAGTCGACTCCATCACCTCGGCCTCGCCCCCGAACCGCTCGATCGTCTCAGTTCACAGAGCCTCGCCGACGCGCTGGAGGATGCCATCGACCTGCGGCCCGCTGTCGAGCGAGTCCAGACCGCTCTCAAGGACGAGGACGGGATCGCCGCGGCGGTGACGCGAATCGAGCGTGCCGCCGGGAATCGGATTGACGCTTCGGATCAGTCCACGTAGCCAGCTTCGGTGGTGCCGGATGCCAGGGTCGACAGGCGAAACGACACTACGCAGACCTACGTACTCCCAGTTCTGAGAGGAACTATCTGGCCGGTCGGTCCGACAACTCTCTGTGCCGGGTCACACCCGCGTTGCCGGTTCGGTGGTGGGCAAAGTGACCGGCCATAGGGGGCCGGGATGGGCGGTGGAGCGATTGCGCAAGGGGGCTTCACGCTGCTGTTTGCCGCGCTCGGTCTGCTCAGCCTGGTCTGGCTGGTGAGCGATCGGCATCGTCCGCTGCTGGTCGTGGGCAACCTGCTGCACCTCGGGATGGCTGTGAGCATGGCCGCGATGGTGTGGGTCGCTCCCAGCGCGGCGGCGGTGGTCGTTCAGTTGGTGGTGTTCGGCACCGGCGCCTTGTGGTTCGCGATGCTGGCGGGGTTGCGAGCCACCGGGCGGGTGCGGCGACGCGCGGTCGGTGAGCACGGGGTCTGGCAGTTGATCGGTCACGCGGTGATGATGACGGCGATGGTGTGGATGGTGGCCGTGATGGGGATGTCCGGCGCGGGGACGTCCGGCCACGAGCACGTGGGCCTTTCGACGTGGCCTGCTCTGTTCGGTGTGGCCGCCACGGCCGGTCTGGTGGTGACCGCGGTGCTGCTGGTCGTCGCAGGCGTCGACTGTGTGCGCTCTTCAGGGGTATGGCGGCGGCACAGCGGCGACCTGGCCGGCGGCGCGGCGATGAGTCTGGGGATGGCCGCGATGTGCTGGGCGATGCTCGGCTGACTATGCCGGCTCCACTGGTTCTGGTGGCGACGGATGAACGATGAATGACGAAAGAAGGATGTTATGACGGTGATGACACGCAAGCGGCTGATGCTGGCCGGTGCCTCCGCGCTGGCCGGAGCCGTACTGGCGGTGGGGCTGCCGACAGCCGCCTGGGCTCATGTCGGGGTGACCGGGTCCAGTACCGCGGCCGGCTCGTCGACCTTACTGACCTTTGCGTTCTCGCACGGCTGCGACGATTCGCCGACGACCACGGTGGCGATCCAGATACCCGAGGGCATCAACGCGGTCGCTCCAACAGTCAACCCTGGCTGGACGATCGAGAAGGTGATGGCGAAGCTCGACGCCCCGGTGACCGATGCCCACGGCAACGAGCTGACCGAGCGGGTCGCCCAGGTGGTGTACACCGCGAAGGAGCCGATCCCTACCGGTCTGCGGGACGCGTTCGTGTTGTCGCTGACCCTGCCGGCGGATGCCGCCGGCAGGACGTTGGCCTTCCCGACCGTGCAGTCCTGCGTGGTGGGCGAGAACGCCTGGGTCGAGATCCCCGCCGAAGGTCAGGACGCCCACGACCTCGATGCTCCGGCGCCGGTCCTGACGGTGACCGAGTCCGTGGACACCGGTCACGGTCACGGTGACACGGCGAGCCCGACGGCCGATCACGGCCACGACGAGACCACCGACGAACCCGCCGGCCATCAGCCGGCCGGCGCCAACGCTGGTACGGATCCGCTGGTCGTGGCGTCGCTGGTCGTGGGTGCGCTCGGGCTCGTCACCGGCGGGATCGCGCTGGCGCGGGGTCGCAAGACCGCGTGACCCGTACCTCATCCGCCTCTACCAGCACCGCTGGCCACCGGGTCCTCGCTCGGCTGCTGGCGGCGCTGGTGGGCGGGCTGCTGCTCCTCTCCCCGGCGGCCTCTCGCGCCTTCGCGCACGCGCAGTTGGTGCGTATCAGCTCGGCCGACGGCGCTGTGCTGGAAACCGCGCCCCGTCAGGTCGAGCTCGAGTTCAGCGAACCGGTCGGGCTGATCGACGGCGCCATCCGGCTCTTCTCTTCCGGCGCCGAGCCCATCGGGCTCACCGCCGTGGCGCGGGACGAGGTGGTGACGATCCTCCTCCCGGACGGGCTTTCCGATGGTGTCTATGCCGTGAGCTACCGGGTGGTCTCCGCCGACGGTCACCCGGTGGCCAGCGCTATCTCGTTCCAGGTTGGAGCCGGGCAGCCCCCCAGCATGCCGGCCGCCGAGGTGCCGGCCACATCGGCGGCGACCGAGACCCTGGTCGTCCTGCTCACCGCCGCGCAGTACCTCGGCCTGCTGCTCTTCACCGGGCTGGTGCTGTTCCATCGCTTGGTGCTGCGTCCGGCCCGGGCCGGCCCGCCCCGGCTGGTGCGCGGCAGCCTCACCACCGCCGTAGCCGCGTCCGTACTCCTGATCCCCGGGGACGCCGTGCGCCTCACCGGCGGTCAGCCATGGGAGATCCTCTGGCCACCGAGCTGGACCGACGGCGTCGGGTGGCCACCGGTGGCCGCCGCGGTGATCATCGGTGCCGTGGGAATCACGGCGCTGTGGGCCCAACGGCATCCCGGCGTTCCCGGCCGGGCCGCCGTCCCGCTGGCCGCCGCGGCCCTCACCGGGCCACTGCTGGTCGGCCATACCCAGACCACCCCACCGGTCTGGCTGATGCTGGCCGCCGACCTCGGCCACCTGATCGCCGCGTCCTTCTGGCTCGGCGGCCTGCTGGGACTCCTCCACCACCTACGACAGGCCCGCAACCGCCCCGAGAGCCCCGACCAGGCCACTCTGCGCGGCCTCGCGCGCACCGTGTCACGGTTCTCCGGCTTCGCGCTGGGCAGCGTTCTGCTCCTAGCCGCCAGCGGGCTGGTGATGGGCACCCTCATCGTCGGAAGCCTCGACGCACTCCCCGGTACCACCTATGGCCGCACCCTCCTTCTCAAGCTCGGCATCGTTGCTCCCGCACTCGCGCTGGCCGGATGGAACCGCTTCGTCCTGCTGCCCCGCATCACCGGCGAACCGACCCGCCGCTCACCCTGGCAGACCCTCACCGGCACGCTCCGCAACGAGGCCGCCCTGCTCGTCGCCGTCGTCGCCGTCACCGGCCTGCTCACCAACACCAGCCCCAGCCACGCCGAGCACAACCATCCCGGCAGCCCGTCGCCCACCGCGATCCCGCTCGACGTGACCTCCCAAGGCTTGGAGGTCACCGGAACGCTGAGCCCCGGCACCGTTGGCGTCAACCACCTCACCTTCGCGCTCGCCTACCAGAGTCAACCCCTGACCACCGACCAGGTCACCGTCACCGCCCGGCTCCCTGCTCAGGAACTCGGCCCTCTCCAGGCCGGTCTCAGCCTCGACCGGACGACCGGACGTTACAGCGCCGAACTGACCCTCCCGGCAGCAGGCGAATGGCAACTCCAGATCTCCGCGCGCATCGACACCTTCACCAAACCAGTTGCCCTCGTCGATCTCACCATCGTGTAGCCGGCGCAGGGACCATTGAGTGCCCTCCAAGCACTGATCACTGTTTCCTCCGGCGGCGGTTCAGCTGCGCAATACGGGTTGCCGGTCGAATCCGGTCACCAACTCGGCGCGAGCCCGCGCCACCCGGGAGCGCACCGTTCCGACCGGGCAGCCGCAGATCTCGGCGGTCTCGGCATAGCTGAAGCCCATCAACTGCGTGAGAACCAGCGCGACCCTACGCTCCGGGTCGAGTCTGGCCAGCGCCTGCTCGACCTCGATACGACCACCGGAATCGGACCTACCGGCCGCCAGAGACTCCAGTTCCGCCGCGTCCATGCCGATCAGCCGGGGTCGCGCGACCTCGCGCCGAACCAGGTCGACCACCACGTTGCGGGCGATCGCGAACAGCCAGGAGCGGGCGCTCGACCGTCCCTCGAAACCCGGCAACGCACCGAGCACCCGCAGGTAGGTCTCCTGGGCAAGGTCCTCCGCGGCATCCGCGCCCACGGCACGGGCCAGGAACCGCCACAGGTCGGCCTGCGAGGCCCGGATGAACTCCGACAGCGCGGCGCGGTCACCGCGTCCGGCGGCCAGCGCCAGCGTGGTGAGCTCATCGGTCATAGGCACACCGTAGCGGCTGGCGTATTCTGCCCGTCATGACGTCCGAGCCGACCGAGCAGACCTGGCGCGACGCGCTCTCGGCGATGCTCGACGGTGAGGAGCCCGGAGTGCCGGTGGCCGCCGTCGCCGCCCACCTGACGACCTGCCCCGACTGCTCGGACTGGCTCGACAACGCCACCAACCTCAACCGGGGCCTACGGACGCTGCCGGTAATCCAGCCCGACCTCGGCGAACGCCTGGTCAACCACATGGACGTCCACCTCTGCGCCTGCCGCACCGGAGGACCATGCCTGTGCAACGACTGCCAGTGCGGCCCCACCTGCACCTGCCAACCCCGCTCATGACACCGGACTCCGGTCGATCGCGGCCTGAGCCGCCCCCGAACGGGCACCTTCACCGCTGGCCTCAGTCCCGACTGCCGGCCACGGAAGAGTTGACGCTGCAAGCGTCGCGCTCATCTCCCGGAGCAGACACCATCCGATGGTCTGGGAGCCGGTCCTATGATCGAGCGCATGCGGTTCGCCCGATGGCTCGGTCATCCCACGCGTGTGATCCCGGCAGCCTATCTGGTGGCCATCGCGGTAGGGACTGGGCTGCTGGCACTGCCGGCAGCCACGGCCGACCAGCGGTCGCCGGAACTCATCCACGCCGCCTTTACGTCGGTGTCGGCGGTGTGCATCACCGGGCTGGCCTCGGTCGACACGGCCACCTTCTGGAGCCCGTTCGGCCAGGTCGTGATCCTGGGGCTGATCCAGGTCGGCGGCTTCGGCATCGTCACCTTGGCGAGCCTGCTCACGCTGGTAGCGACCGGACGGATCTCGCTGCAGGGTTCCCTGCTGGCCGGCCAGGAACTACGCCAGCGCAATCTGTCGGACGTGCTGCGGCTGCCGGCGCGGATCGGGCTGGTCATGCTGACGGCGGAGGCGATGACGGCCCTCGTGCTGACGGCCGGCTTCCGTCCCCACGCCGACGACTGGGGGCAGGCCGCTTGGCTCGGGGTCTTCCACGCGGTCTCGGCGTTCAACAACGCCGGCTTCGCGCTGTACGGCGACAACCTGATGGGCTTCGTCGGCGATCCGGTGATCATCCTGCCGATCTGTGCGGCCATCGTGGTGGGCGGGATCGGCTTCCCGGTGCTGTTCGAGGTGGCGCGCCGGGTGCGCGGCCGGAGCCGGCGGGTCGGCTGGTCGGTCCATGCCCGGCTGACGGTGTACGGCACGCTCGTCCTGCTGCTGCTCGGGACGATCGGATTCGCGGCGTTCGAGTGGAACAACCCTGGCACCCTGGGTTCGCTGCCGACCGGAGACAGGCTGCTGGCAAGCCTTGCCGGCGGGGTGTTCCCGCGCACCGCCGGTTTCAACACTGTCGACTACGGCCTGGTCAGCGAGCCGACGCTGGGGCTGAACTACCTGTTGATGTTCATCGGCGGCGGCTCGGCCGGCACGGCCGGCGGGGTGAAGGTGGGGACGGTGGGCATTGTGATCGCGGTGGTGATCGCGGAACTGCGCGGTGAGAACCAGGTTGTGGTCTCGCAGCGGGCCATCCCGTCGGCGGTGGTCCGATCGGCTCTGACGGTGATCGCGCTGGGCGCGACCGCGGTCCTGCTGGGGACGATCTTGCTGGCCGAGGACCGGTTCAGCCTGCAGCAGGTGCTCTTCGAAGCGGTGTCGGCCTTCGGCACTGTCGGGCTTTCCACCGGGATCACTGGACAACTGCGACCGGAATCGCTCATTGTGCTCATGGTGCTGATGTACCTGGGCCGGGTGGGCACGATCTCCGTCGCCACCGCGCTGGCCGTCCGGGCCAGGCACCGGCAGTACCTACTCCCCGAGGAGCATCCCGTTGTTGGGTAGATCACGTGGTCGGCGCGTCACCGACGAGACGGTGCTGGTGGTCGGGCTGGGCCTGTTCGGCTCGGCGGCGGCCCGAGAGCTGGCACAGATGCAGGTGCCGCTGATCGCCGTCACCGAAGACCATGAGCAGGCCGTGAAGTACGCCGACGAGTTCGATCACGTGATCGAACTGAACCCGGCGGACCGGACCGCTCTGGAACAGATCGGCATCCGCCAGATTCGCAAGGCCGTGGTCGCGCTGAGCAAGGTGGAGCTCTCGATCATGACCGTGCTGGCGCTGACCGATCTCGGGGTGGCGGAGATCTGGGCTCGGGCGGCCACCAAGGAGCACGGCGAGATCCTGGAGCGGATCGGCGCCCACCACGTCGTCTATTCCGAAGCCTCCACCGGCCGCCGGGTGGCCCACGCCGTCTCCGGCTACATGATCGACTACTTCGAGTTCGAGGATGGGTTCGGGATCGCCCGCACCCGGGCGCCGAAGGCCGTCTGCGGCAGGCCGCTGCGGGACTCCCTGGTGCGCACCCGGCACAACGTCACGGTCGTGGGGGTGAAGCGGGCCGGACAGGACTTCGTCTACGCCGTGCCGGAGACCGTGGTCGAAGCCGGTGATGAGTTGATCGTCTCCGGACGCACCGACCAGGTGGACGCCTTCTGCCGGATCCGGTAGGCCCATCGCACGACGCTACGGACTCAGCACCGTGCTCAGCCGCCGCGGGTGAAGTGGCCGACGAGCGGGGCTCCCGGCGCGTGG
>CAYUWV010000101.1:0-4026 GCA_964448385.1 uncultured Propionibacteriaceae bacterium
AGGATGTAGAACGGGCTGGGCCGCGCCTTGAACAACGCCACCAGGAACGCCACCGCGACCAGGGATCGTTCCCCGCCGGACAGCAGCGACAACCGCTTCACCTTCTTGCCTGCCGGACGGGCTTCCACCTCGACACCAGTGGTCAGCCACTGGCCCGGTTCGGTGAGCACCAACCGTCCCTCGCCGCCGGGGAACAACCTTGCGAAGGAGTCCTCGAAGGCCACCTCAACGTCGGCGTACGCCTCGGCGAAGACCTGCTGCACCCGGGTGTCGACCTCGGCGATGATCCCGGCCAGATCCGCCCTGGTCTTGCGCAGGTCGTCGAGCTGTTCGGCGAGGAAAGCGTGCCGCTGCTGCAGGGCTTCGAACTCCTCCAGGGCCAGCGGGTTCACCTTCCCCAACACGGCGAGGTCACGTTCAGCTTGCCGGAATCGTTTCTCCTGCTCGGCGCGCACATAGGGGACTGGTTCTGGCCGCGGATCTTCGGGGCCGAACTGGCTCCCGTCCGGACGGACCAGCACGTCAACCGGCTGATCCGGCCCGTAGTCGGCGAGCAACACGTCAAGGTCGAGCCCCAGCTCAGCCATCGCCTTCTCGGTCAAGGCTTCGAGTTTCATCTGCTGCTGCGCGCGGGCCAGTTCGTCGCGGTGAGTCACGTCGAGAAGTTCCTCGAACTGCTTCGCGAGGTCTCTGCCCCTGGCGCGGGCGTTCGCCACCGCAGCCTCCGCCTCGAGACGACGCGACGAAGCCGCCTCTCGGGCGACACCGGCCGCCGCCAGTGACACCGCGACGTGCTCGCGCAGCCAGGCCGTCGCCTCACCTACCGCGGCGGCGACCTCAGCCTCGCGCCGCAACTGCTCACGTCGCTGGGCCGCCTTGTCGCGGGCCGCCCGTTCCGCCTGGGCGGAGCGAGTGAGGCTCTCAACTCGTCCGGCCAGCGCCCGGGCCCGCTCCTCGGTGGTCCGTAGGGCCAACCGAGCGTCCATCTCAGCCCCAGCAGCGGCGCGCGCAGTGGCGGAGCAGCGGTCACGTTCGGTGGGATCGGCCTCGCTGAGTTCCGACTGCGCCTGGGCAAGCTCAAGTCGTCCCTGCAGCTCGTCGAGCCCGGTGAGGGCACGCGCCTGCACGTCTTGAGCCGTGGCGACCGCCTTGTCCAGCCGGCCGACCTCGGCCAGGGTCGCGCGGATGACCTGATTCAGGTCTCCTGCCTCCTCGGCCAGGCCGGCGTGGGCGGCGTCCGACTCGTGCAGCCGGGCTAGAGCGGCGTCGGCCCGCTGCCGCGCGGTCGCCAGGCGGGAGTCGTGCTCAGCGAGGGAGAACCTGACCCGCTCCGATTCGGCCTGGGCCAGGGTCAGCTTCTCGGCGGCATCGTCCAGGGCGGCCTGCACCTCGATCAGGGACGGCTGGGCCTGCGACCCGCCGGCGGCGTACCAGGCGCTCAAGACCTCACCCTCCCGGGTGACCGCGGTCAGGTCGGGCAGTGCGCCGACCACCTCGCGGGCCTGCGGCAGGGTGTCCACCACCACCACCTTCAAGAGCAACCGGTCAAGCGCGGGACGCAGTGCCGTCGAGCAGTCGACGAGGTCGCGGGCGTAGCGCGCGACTGCCGGCAGTTCCGGCCAGGACGCGACGTCCACGCGGACGTCATCGCCGCCCAGCAACAGGCCGGCTCGTCCGAGATCTGCGGTGCGGAGATGGTCGAAGGCACCCAGGGCGGCGTCCAGCCCGGTGACCGCGACCGCGTCCGCGGCAGCCCCCAGCGCGGCTGAAATGGCGGCCTCGCAGCCGGCCTCGACCCGCACCAACGCTGCCACCGAGCCGAGCAGGCCATCGAGTTCGCCGCTGGCGGCGAGCAGTGCCGCGGAGGCGTCCTTGCGTTCCAGGCCCACCCCAAGCGCCTCAACCCGGGCGCCCAACGCGGCTTTGGCGGAATGCAGCTGCGCCGCAGCGGCTCGCAGCGCCTCCCGTTCCGACTCGAGCTGGGCGACCTCTGCCTCCGCGGCTTCGTGGGCCGCGTCCAGACCGGACTCCCCTGCGCTCAGCGAGGCCAGCCGGGTCTCGAGTCCCGCGAACGACCGTTTGGCCTCGGTGGCGCGGCTTTCGGCCTCCACCCGGGCCGTTCGCAGTCGCTCGATCTCAGCTGCCGCGGACTCAGCGCGTCCACGCAGGGTGTTGACCTCACCGGTCAGCCGCGCCAAGCCCTCCCGCCGGTCGGCAATGGCCCGCTGGTGGGCCGCGTACTGCCGCTCAGCCGTTTGGGCGGCCTCGTCACAGCCCTGCCGTTGACGCGATGCTTCAGCCAAGGCCTCGGCGAGCCTCGCGACCTCTGAGCGTAGTTGGTCCTCGGCGTGCCGGACGGAAGCGGCCTCCCGCTCGATGGCCTCGGGATCCCTGCCCGGGCGGTCGTCAGCCCCGAGCGAATCGGCGTTGCGCAGCCGCTCGGCGGCGATGGACGCGGTGGCCCCCACCCGTTCGGCCAGCCCCGCCAACGCGTACCAGGTCTCCTGGGCACGGGTCAGCTCCGGCAGGGACGCACGGGCAGCCTCTTCCGCGGCCTGTTCCTCGGCCCGGACCGCTGCCAGCGCCGCCTCGACCTGCCGCCGACGTTCCCGCAACTCCTCCTCGGCAGCCAGGTCGGTGGCCAACACGCTGGCCGCCCCGGCGTACTCGTCGGCCAGCAGGCGCGCCTGCGCGTCGCGCAGGTTCGCCTGGATCACGCCCGCCCGGCGCGCGACATCGGCCTGCCGGCCGAGTGGCTTGAGTTGGCGTCGGATCTCCGCCAGCAGGTCCGCGAGCCGGTTCAGGTTCGCCCCGGTCGCCTCCAGCTTCCGTTCGGCCTTCTCCTTGCGCTTGCGGTGCTTCAGGACCCCGGCGGCCTCCTCGATGAAACCTCTGCGGGTCTCCGGCGTGGCGTTCAGGATGCTGTCGAGCTGGCCCTGCCCGACGACCACGTGCATCTCGCGCCCGATCCCGGAATCCGACAGCAGTTCCTGAACATCGAGCAGCCGCGCGGTGTTGCCGTTGATGGCGTACTCCGAACCACCGCTGCGGAACATGGTCCGCGAGATCGTCACTTCCGTGTACTCGATCGGGAGCGCGCCGTCGGTGTTGTCGATGGTGAGCAGCACCTCAGCCCTGCCGAGCGGAGCCCGACCGGCGGTACCGGCGAAGATGACGTCCTCCATCTTCCCGCCCCGGAGCGTCTTGGCGCCCTGCTCACCCATCACCCAGCTGAGCGCATCGACGACGTTTGACTTGCCTGAGCCGTTCGGGCCCACGACACACGTGATGCCCGGCTCGAAGCGCAGCGTCGTCGTGGAGGCGAACGACTTGAAGCCACGCAGCGTGAGGCTCTTGAGGTACATGGGCCGCCGTGCTCTACCCGGCCGACGCCCGCTGCCGCCCGTGGCGGGCACGGACGGCTCTGAAGGTCCACAGCTTGTTGAATACGAAGTTCACCGGGGTGACGCAGGCGATCGTGATGAGGTTGGCCCAATACAGCTTGGTCCGCAGCCCGGTGGAGTTGTCGAAGATGTCACTGGGCAGGCCGATCAGGGAGTTCGGGTGCATCAGCGCGGTGATCAGCAGCATGCCAACCATCTGGGCGCCCAGACCGACGAGCAGGAACGGCCAATACTCGTGCCAGAAGGCGGCGCGGTTGGCGCTCTTGAACGTCCAGTAGCGGTTCAACAGGAAGTTGGAGAGGTTCGCCACCAGGAACGCGATCATCACGTAGACGTGATAGTTCCGGATGTTGAAGGGGGTGAACGGGATTCCGGCCACGACATCGGTGCTGTGAAGCCCGAACGCGTCGCGGGCGATGACGTTGGTCAGCACCAACACCACCTGGTTGACCAGCACGCCGAAGCCGCCCACCAGCAGAAACCGTCCGAATTGGATCAGGGTGTGGCGATGCCGGGCGAGGAGGTCAGAAAGGCTCACAGTTCGCTCACTCTACCGGCACCGCCGGCCGCTGCCGTTCAGGCGTCGTCGGCGACGGCTCCCGGATGGGAGCGCATGGCCTCC
>CAYUWV010000101.1:4126-8518 GCA_964448385.1 uncultured Propionibacteriaceae bacterium
CCGACTCGATGAATCGCCCCGTCCACGCCACCTCCACCACGCATGCCCCGGTTGGCCGCGTTCACGATGGCGTCAACCTGTTGGGCAGTGATGTCCCCACGGACCACGCTGAGTTCCATGATTCAGTGTGCCCCTGGGCTACGGACGCACGCGAGGCCTCGGCTGGCACCTCGGGCAGAAATAGGACGATCGGTTGGTGAAGGCTTCCCGGACGATGCCGCGACCACAGCGAGCGCAGGGCCGACCGGCCTGGCCGTAGGCCTCCAGCGACCGCGAGAAGTACCCCGAGGAACCGTTGACGTTGACGTAGAGCGCGTCGAAGGACGTGCCGCCTTGGGCCAACGCCTCGGTCATCACCGTTCGAGCGGCCTCCAGCAGGCGGCGGAGCTTCAGCGGGCTGATCGACGACGCTGCCGTGTCGTAATGGACGCGCGCTCGCCACAGCGCTTCGTCGGCGTAGATGTTCCCGATGCCCGAGACGATCGACTGGTCGAGCAGCACCCGTTTGATGGCGCTGCGGCGCCGTCGGATTCGGGCCACCAGGCGGGTCAGGTCGAGTTGAGGGTCGAACAGGTCGGGGGCGATGTGGGCGAGCTCGGCTGGTGCGTCCGCTCCGTGTGGGGACAGCCAGAGGCCGCCGAAGATGCGCTGGTCGACGAAACGCAGCTCGGGACCGTCCTGTTCGAACCGGATCACCACCCGGGTGTTCCGCGGTAGGGCCGTGTTGGGGGTGTCCAGCCGGAACTGCCCACTCATCCCCAGGTGGGCGACCAGGGCGTCAGCCTCGTCGAGGGGAACCCACAGGAACTTGCCCCGGCGCGCTGGGAGCCCGAAGACCCGTCCCACAAGGCCGGCGGTGAAATCCTGGGCTCCACCGGGTTGTCGGCGGACGGACCGGGGATGCAGGACGGTGACGGCCGCCACCGTGCGTCCCGGCAGGACGGCGGCGAGGCCGAGGCGTACCACCTCGACCTCGGGGAGTTCGGGCATCAGGCGTCGGTTGGCGAGAGCTGCCGAAAGGCCGCTTCGGCGGCGCGTTGTTCTGCTTGCTTCTTCGAACGTCCGTGCCCGGGCTCGAAACGGGCATCCCCCACGACCGCGACAGCCTCGAAGCGCTTGTCGTGATCAGGGCCGGTTTCGCTGATGTAGTACCACGGGAGACCGAGTTCGAGGCGAGCGCACAACTCCTGCAGGCTCGTCTTCCAGTCCAGGCCGGCTCCCACGGTGGCGGCGTTGTCCACCAGCGGGTCAAAGAGGTGGTGCAGCAAGCGATCGGCAGCCGCTGGTCCGGCAGAGATCAGCACGGCCCCGAACAGTGCCTCCAGGGAGTCGGCCAGGATGGAGGACTTCCGGTTGCCGCCGGTGGCGATCTCGCCGCGGCCCAGCAACAGTTCATCGCCCAGGCCGAGTGAACCCGCAACCTCAGCCAGCGAATGGGAGTTGACGACGGCAGCCCTCAGCTTGGCGAGCCGGCCTTCCGGTAGCTCCGGAAAGGTGCGGTACAGGTATTCGGTGACGACCACCCCGAGCACGGCGTCGCCGAGAAACTCCAGGCGTTCGTTGTGAGGCAGGCCACCGTTCTCGTACGCGTACGAACGGTGCGTGAGGGCAAGCTGATAGAGCTGAGGATCGATCTCGATGCCCAGCTCGCTCAGCAGCTCCCGTGCGCGACTCACGCCGCGGTCCGACGCTCGCTCAGAGTGCGACGACCTGGCGGCGGCTGGCCCGCGGGCCGTACTGGCCGCACTCGGGGCAGGCGGTGTGCGGCAGGTGCTTGGCCTGGCACGCCGCATTGGCGCAGGTGACCAGCGTGGGCGCAGAGGTCTTCCACTGCGAACGGCGGGCCCGCGTGTTGCTGCGGGACATCTTCCGCTTCGGAACGGCCACGGCGTAACTCCTCGGTCTTCGACCCGCGGGTGCGGGTCAGGTCGGTCAGTCGGTTTGCGTCCACGTCGCCAGGTCCGCCCACCGTGGATCGGTGGCTTCGGCATGGCCGTGGTCTGGATGCTGATTGAGGTTGGCCCCACACCTGGGACATAACCCCGCACAGTCCGGACGACACAGTGGCGTGAACGGCAGGTCGAGCACCACGGCGTCCCGTAGCAGGGGTTCGAGGTCGATCAGTGCTGCCTCGATGCGGCTGGCCTCCGGATCGTCCAACTCCTTGTCGGGGTGGCAGAACAGGTCCTGCAGATCGATCTCGGTGGAATCCTCGATCGCCTCCAGGCACCGTGCGCACTGACCCTCGAGGCGGACCTCGGCGGTTCCGGTGACCAGCACCCCCTCCACCACCGACTCGACGCTGAGGTCGAGGCTGATGGGTGAGCCGGGTGGTACTCCGATCATGTCGATGCCGATGCCCTCCGGTGCTTCGACGACCCGCGTGACCTGCTTCATCCCGCCAGCCCTGCGCCCCAGTTCATGGGTGTCCAGGACTAACCCGGAGCGAGGGTCGGGATGGCGGTGAGGCACGACAGTCCCTTCATCGGTGGCGTGACAGCGTCATAACCAAGGGCTGACTCTACCGTGGCGGCGGGGCTGTGACCAAAACGCCGACCGCTCAGGTGGCCTGCCGCGGCAGCGCCTGGGTTTCGCCGGCGTCCAACGAGGACCTGCTGGAAAGCCGGGCGCGCATTGTCGCCACCTGCGCGAGGGTCTTTTGCAGTGCCGCTTCGAAGCTGGCGATGCGGGCGTCCACGTAGGTGTCGGCCTCGCGCTTCAGCGCCTCGGTTTCGCCGACCGCCTTGGCCTCCAGCAGGCGGGCCTTGCGCCGCGCCTCTTCCATCACCGGGGCCGTGCTCGCCAGGTAGTCCGCCTTCTCTTCGGCCTGAGCGATGATCTGGGCGGCTTCGAGCTGTGCTCGCTCGAGGGTCTCCAGCGACGTGGCGGTGACGCGTTCGGCCTCGCCGACGTCCTCGGCCAGCGCGGCCGTGGCCTTGTCGATCAGGGCCAGCGCTTCGGCCCGGTTGACCATGCAGGAAGCGGACATGGGGACTGCCTTGGCCCCTGAGACGAGGGAACGCAGGGAAGCCAGCACGTCCATCGTGCGATCAACCATCGGTGGGGTCCTTCTCGTTGGGGGTCACTTTGACCGCGATCCGCTCGGCGACGATGGCGGGGACGAAGCTCGAAACGTCACCGCCGTAGGCGGCCACTTCACGAATCATGGTCGAGGACAGTGTCGACCACACCGAGGAAGCTGGCAACATGACGGTTTCGACCCCGCCGATGATGCCGTTGATGTGGGCCATCTGCAGTTCGAAATCGAAGTCCGAGGCGAAGCGCAGTCCCTTGACCACGACGGACGCGCCGTGAGCTGCGGCGAAGTCCACCAGGAGCCCTTCCAACTCGAGCACCCTGACCCCCGCGATGTCGGCCGTCACAGCTTGCAGCAACTCGAGGCGTTCGCCCGTGTCGAACAGGTAGTTCTTGGCGGAGTTGCGGCCCACCGCCACGATGACGTCCCCGAACAGCGCCGCAGCCCGACGGATGACGTCGAGGTGCCCGTAGGTCACGGGGTCGAAGGACCCCGGGCAGATGGCGGTCATCAGTGGCCCTTCATCGCGAAGTACAGAATCGTCTCACCGTAGCTCCGATCCCAGGTTTCCTCCACGCCGCCGGGCCAGTGAGGTGCCCGGTCGCGGCCGGAACGCTCAACCACGACGAGGCCACGCGGGGCGACCCAGCCGTGGGCCAGCAGCGAGCCAAGGACGGCTTCCAGCCGTTCGGTGGGCAGGGAATAGGGGGGATCGGCCCACACCACGTCAACGTCGCGGGGTGGTTGAGCGGACGGGCTGGTGGCCAGGAAGGACGCCACCGTCCGGACGTACACGGTGACGGGCAGGCCGGTCGCCGCGACATTACGTCGGGCCACCTCTGCGGTCGCGCGGTCGGATTCGACGGCCCAGACCGGGGCGGCCCCCCGACTCGCGGCCTCGAGGGCGACCGCGCCGGAGCCGGCGTAGAGGTCGAGGAAGCTCAGCCCGGTCAAGGTCGATTCCGCGGGCTGACCTGCCGTCCCCGCCCAGTCGGCGATCAGCGAGAAGGCTGCTTCGCGCACTCGGTCGGAGGTCGGACGGGTCTCGCTGTGTCCCGGCATCGTCAAGCGGTGACCCTTGCGGGCGCCGGCGATGATGCGACTCATGGCTCTCAGGCTAGCCGTCCCGCGTGGCGCCCCCGGACGCCGTTCCCCGACTCGCCCCATTCCCCGGCGGCCCCCACGTCCCCAGCCTCCCCGCGTCCCAGCCTCCCCCACGTGCCCGACGTCCCCCTCGACTGAGCCCCCCGTACCCCACCTTGCGCCCCTTACCTGACCTTGCGCCTGCTAGAGCACGCGCAGAGTCAGGTACGGGGCGCAAAGTGGCAGCGTGCGGAACGGCGCCGAACCGGCGC
>CAYUWV010000102.1:0-8475 GCA_964448385.1 uncultured Propionibacteriaceae bacterium
GCGAGGTGGACGTGACTGGGTGCTTGCAGGATCACGAGGTCCGCACGGGCCCCGAGCCCCAGATGGCCCACGTCGTCGCGGCGCAGGGACCAGGCGCCACCGCGGGTGGCGGCGTGCAGCGCCTCGGTCGGCGTCATCCCCAGTTCGCGGACGGCCAGCGCGATGCAGAACGGCATGGACGAGGTGTACGACGTGCCCGGGTTGCAGTCGGAGGCGATCGCCACCCGCACCCCCGCGGCCAGTAGTCGCCTCGCGTCCGGGTAGGGATGACGGGTGGCGAACTCGACCCCCGGCAGCAAGCCGGCCACCACGCCGCTCTCCGCCAAGGCAGCGACGTCCGCTTCCGACAGGTAGGTGCAGTGATCCGCCGCCGCAGCCCCCAGCTCGCAGGCCAACTGAACCCCGGGGCCGAACCCCAGCTGGTTGGCGTGGATCCGGGCGAGCAGGCCCGCGTCCATCCCGGCAGTCAGGACTGTTCGCGCCTGGTCGGCATCGAAGGCGCCGGTCTCGCAGAAGACGTCGATCCACCGCGCGAAGGGGGCGCAGGCGGCCAGCATGTCGCCGATGACCAGCTCGACGTACTCATCGGCAGTCCAGCCCGGCGGCACCACGTGAGCACCCAGGAAGGTGGTCTCCGGGGTGAGTTGGCGGGCCAGCCGCAGGCTGCGGGCCTCACCCGCCACGTCAAGGCAGTAACCGCTCTTGATCTCGACCGTGGTGGTGCCCTGGGCGAGGAATTCACGTTGCCGCTGCCTGAGCAGGTGCCTCAACTCGGCTTCTGAGGCCGCCCGGGTGGCCGCCACTGTGGTCTGGATCCCGCCCGCGTCGTAGCGCCGCCCTGCCATCCGCGCGGTGAACTCCGCCGCGCGGTCGCCGGCGAAGACCAGATGGGTGTGGGAATCGACGAAGCCCGGGATCACGGCACGGCCCCCGGCATCGATGGCATCGTCGGCAGCCGGGGTGTCAGCAGAATCCCCGATCCAGGCGACACGCCCGTCGTCGACGACGAGACCCGCCGCGAGACGGACGGGCCGCTGCTGCTCCCAGGTGACCAATTCGCCGATGTTCGTGATGGCCGTGCTCACAGCCGACCCCAGATCTCGTCGATGACCGCGACCAGTTCCGCCTGCACCCAGTCGGGCTCCAGCCCAGCCGGCTGCGCGACATCGGCGGCAGAGGCTGCCCAGAGCGGCTCGGTCGTCCCGGCCGTTCGCACCGAGCCGGTCAGCTCAAAGCCGCCCAGGCCGCCGAACCCGAGTGACGCTGCACCGTCAGCCGTGGCGGCCCGCCACAGCTGCCCGGCGGACCAACCCTGCCGAACGCCGCTGGCGAGCCGCTCGTGCATGGCCAGCCCACGGGCCTCGGCGAACATGTCGATCACAGTATTGGAGTCGGAGCCCAGGGTGATCCGCGCCCCGGCCTCCCGCAGCGCGACGCTCGGCCCGATGCCGTCGGCGAGCTCGGCTTCGGTGGTCGGGCAGAAGCACGCGTAGCCGCCGGCTGCTCCCAGCGTCACGATGTCGTCGGCGGTCAGGTGGGTGGCATGGACGGCGGTCGTTCGAGGCGTCCACACCCCGGCGTCGGCGAGCAGTCGGACGGGCGTACGTCCGGTGGCAGCGAGGCAGGCGGCGTTCTCCGCCGGCTGTTCCGAGACGTGGACGTGCAACGGTGCCTCCGGAAGCGCGGCGGCGACGGTTGCCAGCGACGCCTCGTCGACCGCCCGCACCGAATGGATGGCGGTGCCGATCACGATCGCCGGGTTGCCGGCGTACCTGGCCGCTAGGTCGGTCACCCCAGCGGCCCAGACCTCGGCGTTGGGGTGGGCGAACCGCCGCTGGGCGGTGGTGAGTTCCTCGCCCGCGAAGCCGCCGCGCAGGTAGCAGCTGTCCAGCAGGCAGATCCTCAGCCCCACTTCCCAGGCGGCGGCTATCACGGCCTCGGCCATGGCGTGGCGGTCGTTGTAGGGGATCCCACCGGGCCCGTGGTGCAGATAGTGGAACTCGCCGACGACGCCGATGCCGGCCAGTGCCATCTCGGCGAAGGTAGCCCTGGCCAGCCTGTGATAGAGGTCGGGATCGAGCACCTCGGCGAGCGCGTACATGCCGTCACGCCACCCCCAGAACGTCCGGCCAGCGTCGGCCCGTCCTCGCAGCGCCCGGTGGAAGGCGTGGGAGTGGCAGTTGGCGAAGGCCGGATACACGGCCCCTGGGCCCGCCGAAGGGCCGAGCCGGTCAGTCATCGGTGCCCAGCTCCCTGATCACCCGGGTCAGCGCCGCCACACCGGCATCGATGTCCTCGGGTGTCGCCGACTCCTGCGGCGCGTGCGAGATCCCGGTGGGGTTGCGGACGAACAGCATCGCCGTGGGGAGCTTGGCGCTCAGGATGCCTGCGTCGTGCCCGGCGCCGGTGGGCAGCACGGGTGCCTCCAGCAGTGCCGCGAGCCGGTGTCGCAGGGCTGCGTCGAACGTCACGGCGCCCGTGGTCGACTCCACCGCGACGTTCACCGTGGTGCCATCGCCGCGGGCCGCCGCCTCGGCGCTGGCGATGATGCCGGCCACCAGCGAATCCAACGCCGCTTCGGAGTCGGCCCGGGCGTCCAGCCACGCGGTGACTCTCGACGGGATCGAGTTGGTGCTGCCCGGATCCACCTGCACCCGGCCGAGGGTGGCCCGCTGGCCCGCGTCGAGCGCCAGTTCGCGGGCGGCCAGCACCACCGCGGCAAAGCTCAGCATCGGGTCGTGGCGGTCGATCATCGCGGTGGCGCCGGCGTGGTTGCCTTGGCCGCAGAATTCCAGCCGCCAGCGCCCGTGCGGCCAGATCGCCGAAGCCACTCCCACCGGTGCGTCGGCGAAGACGAGTGAGCGGCCCTGCTCGACGTGCAGTTCGACGAAAGCGCCCACCTGGTCCAACCAGGACGCCGCCCCGGCTTCCTTGGGGTCGCGACCATGGGCAGCCATCACCTCGGCGAGGCTGTTGTTCTCGGCGTCCCGCAGCCGCAGGGCTTCGTCGGGCGTGATGGCGCCGCTGGCCAGCCGGGAACCGAGGCAGGCCACGCCGAAGCGGGCGCCTTCCTCGTCGGTGAAGTTCGCCACCGCGATCGGGCGCGACGGTCGCCACCCCTCGGCGCGAAGTGCCGTCACCGCAGCCAGGGCCGAGGCCACGCCCAGCGGCCCGTCCAGCGGACCCCCGTCAGGCACCGAGTCCAGGTGGGAGCCGAGCAACAGGGCGTTGGGGCCGTGGCCCCACCAGGCCACCTGGTTGCCGTTCCCGTCCTCGGTGAGCTCCAGGCCGGCGGCAGCCACGTGGCCGGCGAACCATTCCCGCAGTTCCATGGTCGCCGGGTCCCAGGCCAGCCTGGAGTAGCCGCCGGAACCGGTGCGTCCGATGCCGGCCACCTCGGCCAGCAACTCATTGGCGCCCACGTCAGCGGTCCAGCATCGGGATCCGCACGCCACGTTCCCTGGCGACCTCGCGGGCGCGCTCGTAGCCGGCGTCCACGTGGCGCATCACGCCCGTGCCGGGATCGTTCACGAGCACCCGGGCGATCTTTTCGGCCGCCAGCGCCGTGCCGTCCGCCACGACCACCTGACCGGCGTGGATCGAGCGTCCGATCCCCACCCCTCCCCCGTGGTGGATCGACACCCAGGTCGCACCGGAGGCGGTGTTCAGCAGGGCGTTCAGCAGCGGCCAGTCGGCGATGGCATCGGAACCGTCGGCCATCGCCTCGGTCTCGCGATAGGGAGAGGCGACCGACCCGGAATCGAGGTGGTCGCGGCCAATCACGATCGGCGCCGACACCTTGCCGGAGGCCACCAGTTCGTTGAACCTCAGCCCGGCCAGGTGCCGCTCGCCGTAGCCAAGCCAGCAGATCCGGGCCGGCAGGCCCTCGAAGTGCACCTTCTCCTGGGCCGCGGTGATCCAGCGACGCAGGTGGTCGTCGTCGCCGAAGAGTTCAAGGATCGCGGCGTCGGTCACCGCGATGTCGGCCGGGTCGCCGGACAGCGCGGCCCAGCGGAACGGCCCCTTGCCCTCGCAGAACAGCGGACGCAGGTAGGCCGGCACGAAGCCGGGGAAGGCGAACGCGCGTTGACAGCCGCCCAGTTCGGCTTCGGCGCGGAGGGAGTTGCCGTAGTCGAAGACCTCAGCGCCGGCATCCAGGAAGCCGACCATCGCGTTGACGTGGGCGGCCATCGACTCCCGGGCCCGCAGCGTGAAACCCTCCGGATCGGTGGCGGCCAGTTCATGCCATTCGGCCAGCGAAACCCCGATCGGCAGGTAACTCAACGGGTCGTGGGCGCTGGTTTGGTCGGTGACGATGTCGATCGCCACCCCGTCGGCCAGCAGTCGACCGAAGACCTCGGCGGCATTGCCGACGAGCCCCACCGACAACGGACGACGTTCGGCCTTGGCCGCCAGGACGCGGGTCACGGCGTCGTCGTAGCTGTCGGAGCACTCGTCGAGGTAGCCGTGCTCGACCCGGCGGGCCAGCCGGGCCGGATCCACGTCCACGATCAGGACGACCCCGTGGTTCATGGTGACCGCGAGCGGCTGGGCGCCACCCATGCCGCCGCAGCCGGCCGTCAGTGTCAGCGTGCCTGCCAACGAACCGCCGAAGCGCTTGCGGGCGACGGCTCCGAACGTCTCGTACGTGCCTTGGAGGATGCCCTGGGTACCGATGTAGATCCAGGATCCGGCGGTCATCTGCCCGTACATCGTCAGACCCGCCGCCTCGAGCCGGCGGAACTCGGGCCAGGTTGCCCAATCCCCCACCAGGTTGGAGTTGGCGATCAGCACGCGCGGCGCCCAGGCATGGGTGCGGAACACCCCGACGGGTTTGCCTGACTGCACCAGGAGGGTTTCGTCATCGGCGAGGTCGGTGAGCGTGGCGACGATGGTGTCGAAGGCCTCCCAGGAGCGCGCCGCGCGTCCCGTCCCGCCGTAGACGACGAGATCCTCGGGACGTTCGGCCACCTCGGGGTCGAGGTTGTTCATCAGCATGCGCAGCGGGGCCTCGGTCTGCCAGGAGCGGGCCGTCAGCGCGGTGCCCCGCGGGGCACGGACGGGCGGATGGGTCATCGGAGTTCCTCCAGATCGGCGGCCAGGTTGGCAGCGGCGAGCAGGTCTCCCGAGCGGACGAGGCGCACCGCGGCCTCGAGTTCGGGGGCGAGGTGACGGTCGGGCCCTGGCCCTCGCACGTGGTGGCGCAGGACGGTGATGACGGCCCCGGTGGCGGGGCCGGGCTGCAGCGGGGCGCGCAGGTCGATGCCGCGGGCAGCGGTGAGGATCTCGATCGCCACTACCCGAGTCAGTCCGTCCAGCGCCCTACGCAGCTTGCGTGCGGCGTGCCAGCCCAGCGAGACGTGATCCTCCTGTAACGCACTGCTCGGAATGGTGTCGACACTGGCTGGGACGGCCAGCCGTTTCAGTTCAGCGCAGATGCCCGCCTGGGTGTACTGCGCGATCATGTGCCCCGAGTCGACTCCCGGGTCGTCGGCCAGGAAAGGTGGCAGGCCCCGGTTGCGGGCAACGTCGAGGAACCGGTCGGTGCGCCGTTCACTCATGCACGCCACGTCCGCGACGCCGATCGCCAAGAAGTCCAGGGCATGGGCCAACGGCGCACCGTGGAAGTTGCCGTGCGATTCGACGCGACCGTCGGCCAGCACCGACGGGTTGTCGATCGCAGCCGCGAGCTCACGCTCGGCCACGCCGATCGCATAGCCGACCGTGTCGCGGACGCTCCCGTGGACCTGCGGCGCGCACCGCAAGGAGTAGGCGTCCTGGACGACGCCGTCGCCCTGGCGATGGCTGGCCAGGATCGGTGAACCGGCCAGGAACCGCCGCAGGTTGGCTGCGGAGGTCGCTTGGCCCGGATGGGGGCGCAGCGCCATCAACTCGGCCGCGAACACGCGGTCGGTGCCCAGCAGGCCCTCGACGCTCATCGCCGCCGCGAGATCGGCGTGCTCGAGCAGTTGCTCCAGATCGGCCAGGCCGAGCACGAGCATGCCGAGCATGCCGTCGGTGCCGTTGATCAGCGCCAAGCCCTCCTTCTCGGAGAACTCGACGGGGGTCAGCCCGTGGTCGGCCAGTGCCTCGGCCGCGGGGCGGACGACTCCCCCGTCGACCACGTCGCCCTCGCCCATCACCGCCAGTGCGCAGTGGGCCAACGGCGCCAGATCCCCGGAGCAGCCCAGACTGCCGTACTCACCGACGACCGGCACCAGCCCGGAGTTGAGCAGTGCCGCGTACGCCTGGGCGGTTGCCAGCCGCACGCCGCAGTGCCCGGTGGCCATGGTGGACAGCCGTAGCAGCATCAGCGCCCGGACCACCTCGTCCTCGACCCGTGGCCCGTTGCCGGCCGCGTGGGAGCGGATCAGGCTGCGTTGCAGCTGCGCCCGCTGCGAGACTGGAATGTGCCGCGTGGCCAACGCCCCGAAGCCGGTCGACACGCCGTACACCGGCACCGCGGCCCCGGCGAGGTCATCGATGATCGTTCGCGCCGACGCGATGGCCGCGCACGCCGCTGCGGACAGCGCCACGGCGGCCCCGCGCCTCGCCACTGCCACCACGTCGGACCGGCTCACCGGCCCCGTCCCGACCTGTACTGACTCCATGCCCCCATCCAATCCCGGACCCAACCCAGGCAACAGCCCTGAACCGGAGCTTTGTCTCGGATCCGAGACTCAGCAAGCCAGAGCCCAGGCCTTGTGTCTCGCATACGAGATAATGACCCCATGCCAAGGGCCGTTCCAGCCGCCACCGCCACGCTGCGAGTGCTGCACTATCTCGCCTCCCGCACCAACCCGGTCCCCGCTAGCCGCATCGCCGAAGCCGTCGGCCTGCCGCGGTCGACCACGTACCACCTGCTGGCCGCCATGGCCGCGGAGTCGTTCGTGGTTCGCTTCCCCGAGGAGCACACCTGGGGCATGGGGGTGGCCGCCTGGGAGGTTGGCCAGGGCTTCACCCGTCAGGAACCGCTGGCGCGACTAGCCCGCCTGCCTTTGGCCCGGCTCGTGGATGAGGTCCACCAGCCGGCCCACCTGGCCGTCCTGCACGGCTCGGACGTGCTCTACATCCTGCAGGAACGTGCCCCAGGTCGACCTCCCGTGGTGACCGATGTCGGGGTCCGGCTGCCGGCGCACCTGACCGCCTCCGGACGCGCCATCATGGCCGGCCTCTCCCGCGCCCAGGTCCGCGCGCTGTACCCCTCGTCGGCCGCGTTCGTTGATCGGACCGGGACGGGGCCCCGCACCCCCGCCGAGTTGCGCCGCGAACTGTCCCTGACCGCTGAGCGCGGCTACGCCTGGGAGAACTCCGAGGTGACCCCCGGTTTCTGCTCGGTCGCCATCGCCGTGCGGTCGACGGCCACGCTCGCCGCGGTAGCGGTCACCTGGGACGCGCACCTCGTGAACGATGTCGAACCGATTCTCACCAGCCTGCGGCGGACGGTTGACACCATCGAGCAGCGGCTGCGGTGACACCGGGACGAGGACGTCATGGGCTGAGGCCGCCGCAGCGGGGACGTGCTGCCCTCCCCCGAACCTTCGGCGAAACCGCGATTGACTGGATGAGCGTCCCGCTGGTCGGAACTCTTGGCCTGATCGGCTCGCCACGGAGGGGTGAAGCATGGGAACGTGTACCTATGTCAGAACAAAGTGATCGCCTGTTCCCAGGCAGGCACTTCATCAACGCCACCCTTGAGGCGGTCGAGACCAAGGCCGCGATGTCAAGCCAGATCACCGTCCCCTACCTGCAGCGGGCAGGCATGGCCGGAATCCTGATCGGGACCTTCTATGGGGCCTACTACTCGACGGTCGCCATCTTCGCCCAGATTCCCGCTGGGGAGACCACGCTGGCCGGTGTTGGCCGGGTGCTTGGTTCCCTGGTCTTCGGGTGGGCGCTCGTGTTCATCTACTTCACCAAGTCGGAACTGCTCACGTCGAACATGATGGTGGCCACGATCGGGGTCTACCACCGGCGAATCACGTGGCAGCGCGGGTTGTCGCTGCTGAGCCTGTGCTTCCTGGGCAACGCCCTGGGAGGCCTGCTGCTGGCAGTCCTGGTGAAAGGCAGCAGCCTCGCGCAGGGAGCCGTCCTGGAGCAGATGACCCACTCGGTCGAGGTCAAGCTTGCCTATATCTCGTCAGGCCCTACCGGCATGCTCGACCTGTTCACGCGGGCGATCCTGTGCAATCTGATGATCAATGTCGCCATGTTGCTGATCTACAACGGGTTCCTGCACGACGACCTGACCAAGTCGCTGGCGATGGTCATGGCGGTGTTCATCTTCGCCTTCCTCGGGCTCGAACACTCGGTCGCCAACACCGTCCTGTTCACGATCGTCGGGCTGAAGGAGGGCATCGACATCGGTCTCGCCGCGGCTAACGTCGGGATTGCACTGGTGGGCAACTTCATCGGCGGCGGACTCTTGATCGGCCTGTACTACGCCTACCTGAACGACGATCGCCGCCACCTCGA
>CAYUWV010000103.1:0-8346 GCA_964448385.1 uncultured Propionibacteriaceae bacterium
TTCAGCTCAAAGCGCGGCCTGCCCAGTTGGTCGGCGACCACCATCCGCCACATCGCCTGGGGATCACGAAGCAGGAACGGCAGGGTCAACCCGGCGAACGAAACGGCCGCGGACCCGGCGGCCAGGAGCAGCCGGGAGCGCCCAGCGGTCAGCAGGATCACCGCGGCGATCGGCGCATTCCACACCTTGAGAACCGGAAGCAGGCCGAGCAGGAAACCAGCGGCCACCACCCGCGGCCAGGAAGGCTTGGAACTGGCTCCGCCGGTGAGCAGAACCAGCGCCGCCATGGCCGCCAGGGAACTGACGCCTTCCATGAACAGGGTCGAACCAGCGTAGATCGAGCTGGAAAACAGAGCGTACGTCAGCCCAGCCACCCACCCACTCGCCCTCCCCCAGCGCCCGGCCACCGAGGCGATCAACACCGTCGTCAGTCCGGCCACCACCATCATGGCCAACCTCGCCAGCGTGTAGCCGGTGGCGTCGCCGACGAGGCTTCCCACCCACGCGAACGGGGCCAGCAAGAGAGTCATGCCGGGCGGATGAAGGAGGAGATAGTCCCGGTAGGGCCACGATCCGTGGACGAAACGTACCGCGGACGTGAAGTAGACCCCGTCGTCATAGATCCCATTGGTGGCGAACCCCCCACCCAATCGGGTGGCGGCCAGCCGGGCCCCGACCGTCAGCGCAAACAGGGCCGCCATGTCCAAGCCACGCAAGCGCGTCTGCGCACCGATGGGAGCGGACGGGGAACGATCCGGTTCAGCCTCTCGGCCAGTCACGTGGGTTCTCCTCAGGTCGTGGCGCCCGACCCGAGCAGCATAGCTACCGTCCCCGCTTCAGCGTTCAAGGGCCGAACGCGACTCACTGCCGGACTCCTCGGTGGCCGCGACTCAGAGCTCCAGGCCGGGGTAGAGCGGGTGGGCGTCCAGGAGTTCGCCAGCGGCAGCCTTGGTCTTCTCGGCAACCCCGTCGGTCATGGTGTACTTCGCCTTGCCGGGGGTGCCGGCGGCGGTGGCCACCGGGCTCGTGGCCACCAGGACGTCGGTGATCAACTCGGCGACCCGGTCGAACTCCGCGGCGCCGAAGCCTCGGGAGGTGAGCGCCGGAGTCCCGATGCGCACGCCGGTGGTGTACCAGGCGCCGTTGGGGTCGTTGGGCACCGAGTTGCGGTTGGTGACGATGCCGGAATCCAGCAGCGCCGACTCGGCCTGCCGTCCGGTCAGACCGAACGAACCGACGTCGAGCAGCACCAGGTGGTTGTCGGTGCCGCCGGTGACCAACGTGACGCCGCGCCGCAGCAGCCCGTCGGCGAGGGTCTTGGCGTTGTCGGCGACGGCTTGGGCATAGACCTGGAAGGACGGCTGCCGTGCCTCGGCCAGTGCCACGGCCTTGGCTGCCATGACGTGGCTCAGCGGGCCGCCCAGCACCATCGGGCAGCCACGGTCGACGCTCGGTGCGTACTCCTTAGTGGCCAACACGAGCCCGCCACGCGGCCCGCGCAGCGACTTGTGCGTGGTGGTGGCGATCACGTCGGCGTACGGGACGGGGTCCTCCTCGCCGGTGAAGACCTTGCCGGCGACCAGCCCGGCGAAGTGGGCCATGTCGACGAACAACGTGGCCCCCACCGCATCGGCGATCTCGCGCATCTTGGCGAAGTTCACGCGACGCGGGTAGGCCGAGTAGCCGGCCACGAGGATCAGCGGCTTGAACTCCCGCGCGTCGGCGAGCAGCTTGTCGTAGTCGATCAGCTGGGTCGTCGGATCGGTCCCGTAGGAGCGCTGGTGGAACATCTTGCCGGAGATGTTCGGACGGAAGCCGTGGGTCAGGTGACCGCCCACGTCGAGGCTCATTCCCATGACCCGCTGCTCGGCGAACGACTTCCGCAGCGCCTCCCAATCGGTCTCGGTGAGGTCGTTCACGTTCTTGGCCCCGAGGCGCTGCAGCGCGGGGGACTCGACGCGATGGGCGAGGATGGACCAGTAGGCGACCAGGTTGGCGTCGATGCCGGAATGGGGCTGGGCGTAGGCGTACTCGGCACCGAACAGTTCCCTGGCGTGCTCGGCAGCCACCGACTCGACGGTGTCGACGTTCTGGCAGCCTGCGTAGAACCGGTGGCCGATGGTTCCCTCGGCGTACTTGTCGCTCAGCCAGGTGCCCATCGTCATCAGCACCGGCAGGGAGGCGTAGTTCTCGCTGGCGATCAGTTTCAGGGAGCGGCGTTGGTCGTGCAGCTCGGCGCGGGTGGCTGCGGCGATCCGCGGTTCGACAGCTTCGATGACCCCGAGGGCCTGGGAATAGATGCTGGATGCCGTGGTGGCGAAGTCGGACACTGGACTCTCTCCTGGGATCGGCGACCGAATCACTTTACCGAGATCCCGCCGGGTCGGGCCGGCTTGGAAGCCGCTTTGCACCGGGGACCCGGGGCTGCGGTGTCGCCCTGCCCCATCACGACACGGTGTGAGACGGTTCATTTCGTTGGTTCTGGCGATCGGGTTGTGATCTAATCGCATTGGACGGAAGGAGACCCGGTGCGCCCTGCCCGCTCGGTCAGCATGAAGGACGTGGCCCGGCTGGCCCAGGTTTCGGTGGGCACGGTGTCGAACGTTCTCAACGCCCCGGACCGGGTGACGGTCCCCACGCGGGTTCGTGTCGAGGAGGCGATCGAGAAGCTCGGCTGGGTGCCCAACGAGTCGGCGCGCCAACTGCGGGCCGGCCGCAGCCGATCCATCGGCATGGTCGTGATGGACATCGCCAACCCGTTCTTCACCGATGTGGTGAAGGGCGTCGAGGAAGTGCTCTACCGCGAGCAGTATTCCGTCCAGATCGGGAACAGCGATCAACGCATCGACCGAGAGCTCACCCTGCTGGATCGGTTCGAGCAGCAACGAGTCGGCGGGGTCCTGTTCGCCCCGGTAGGCGACAGTGCCGAACGGGTGATGGGCTTGCGTCGGCGCGGGATCCCCGTCGTGATCGTCGACCGTGCCGGGATCAGTTCCGATTACTGCTCGGTAGGGGTCGATGACCTTGTCGGAGGCAATCTTGCCGGCCGGCACCTGATCGAGCAGGGGCACCGCCGGCTCGCCTTCGTGGGTGGCCCAGGCTCTCTGGCCCAGGTCCGTGACCGGCGCGGCGGGATCGAGCTCGCCGTCGAGCAGGCCGGTCGGGACGTCACTCTGCTGGCCATCAGCACGCCTGGCTTGACCCTGGACGCCGGCGTGGCCGCCGCCGGTGATCTGGCCGCCCTGCCGGACAGCGAGCGTCCCACCGGGGTGTTCGCGGCCAACGACCTGATCGCCATCGGGCTGTTGCAGGGTTTCGTGACCGCCGGCCTGAGGGTGCCCGAGGACGTCGCGCTGGTGGGCTATGACGACATCGCCTTCGCGGCCGCGGCAGCCGTCCCGATTTCGTCGATTCACCAGCCGCGGGCCGAGATCGGCCGGAAGTCCGCGGAGCTGCTGGTGGCCGAGATCGAGGCTGCGGACGGCGCGAAACCGCATCAGCACGAGAATGTGCGGTTCACGCCCACCCTGGTCGTCCGGCGTTCTTCTGCCTACCCCGTCTGAGGGGTTGACACACCAACGATGCCCCTCGTACTCTGATGCGCAGAAAGTAAAACGTTTCAATCTGCGGCGAGGAGGGCGTGGGTGGACAGGAATTCGACTCCCACCCTGGAGTTGCGTGACGTGTCGAAGAGTTTCGGCGCCGTGGTCGCACTCCGGGATGCGCAACTGACGATGTATCCAGGCTCGATCCATGCCCTGGTGGGTGAGAACGGGGCGGGCAAGTCCACGTTGGTCAAGATCATGGCTGGCCTGTACGCCCGCGACACGGGCACCTTCGACATGGAGGGCAAGCCGGTCGAGTTCCGCACCACGGCCGAGGCGAAAGCCGCGGGGGTCGCTGTCATCTACCAGGAGCCGACCTTGTTCCCCGACCTGTCGGTGACCGAGAACGTCTTCATGGGACGCCAGCCGGTGGGTCGGTTCGGTCGCATCGACCGGGCAGCCATGCGCGCTGAGGTCGTCGAGCTGATGACCCGCCTCGGGGTGGCCATCGACCCCGACCGGCCCGCCGAAGGCCTTTCCATCGCCGACCAGCAGATCATCGAGATCGCCAAAGCCATCTCGCTCGACGCCAAGGCCCTGATCATGGACGAGCCCACCGCCGCCCTCTCCGGCGTCGAGGTGGAACGGCTCTTCGCGGTGGCGCGCAGCCTGCGGGACGAGGGGCGCGCCCTGCTTTTCATCTCCCACCGCTTCGACGAGGTCTTCTCGCTGTGCGACACCGTGACCGTGATGCGCGACGGCAGTTACGTCTCCACCACTGCGATCGCCGACACCGACGTCGCCTCGATCGTGCGGATGATGGTCGGACGCGATGTGAAGGAGCTCTTCCCCAAAGTGCCGGCGACGATCGGTCGCCCGCTGCTCGAGGTCTCCGGACTGACCCAGCCCGGCGTGTTCCACGACATCAGCTTCAACGTCTGTTCCGGTGAGATCGTGGCGCTGGCCGGTCTCGTCGGCGCAGGCCGCAGCGAGGTGGCGCGGGCGGTCTTCGGGGTGGATCCCTACCAGAGCGGATCGATCCGCGTGGACGGCAAGAGCCTCCCTGCCGGGAAGCCCAGCGTGTCGATGAAGCACGGGCTGGCGCTGGTGCCCGAGGACCGCCGCAAGCAGGGACTCGTGATCGACGCCACGGTGGCCTCGAACATCACCGACGCGATTCGCGGGTCCCTGACCAAGGTGGGACTGATCACCACGGCGGCCGAGAACACCGAGGCCCAGGTGTGGGCCAGCCAGTTGGAGGTCAAGACGGCCTCGCTGGACGCCGTGGTGGGCACGCTGTCAGGCGGCAACCAACAGAAGGTGGTGCTGGCCAAGTGGCTCGCCGCCAACCCCAAGGTGCTCATCATCGACGAGCCGACCCGCGGCATCGATGTCGGCACGAAGTCGGAAGTGCACCGCCGGATGTCCGAGTTGGCCGGGACGGGCCTGGCGATCTTGATGATCTCCTCCGAACTGCCGGAGGTCCTTGGCATGGCTGACCGGGTGCTGGTGATGCACGAGGGTCGCCTCACCGCCGATATCCCCCGTTCCGAGGCGACGGCCGAATCGGTCATGTTCGCCGCCACCCACTCCACTGAGGGGGCAGCGTGACCACCATCACCGACACCGTCGCGGCGGCGCCGTCCCTGTCTTCCCGGGTCAGCGCCATCCTGCGATCCCGCGAGACCGGCATCGTCATCGCCTTCATCCTGGTCGTGGCCGCCACGACGATGGCCAACCCGGCGTTCCTGTTCAGCCCGGACGGCTGGCGCGACCTGCTGCTCACTCCGTCCATCGTGGTGGTCGTGGCGATCGGGCAGGCGATGGTCATCATCACCCGCAGCGTCGACCTCTCCGTGGGCTCGATGCTGGGCCTGACCGCCTATCTCGTCGGAACCTTGTTCGTGGCGTATCCGGGCCTGCCGATCCCGCTGATGTTCGGAATCGGGATCGCCTTCGGCGGACTGCTCGGCCTCATCAACGGGGCGCTGGTCGCCTTCGGCAAGGTCCCCGCGATGGTCATCACCCTTGGCACGCTGTATGCCTTCCGAGGGATCAACGTGGCTTGGACCGGGAGCAACCGGATCAACGCGTCCGACCTTCCCGACGACTTCCTCGCCCTGGGTACCCAGTCGATCCTCGGCATCCCGACCTTGACGATCATCGCGGTGATCATGCTCGTGGCTGTCGCCTGGTACATGCGGAACACCCGCAGCGGTCGTGAGTTCTACGCGATCGGCTCCGATCCTGCCGCCGCCGAACTGTACGGCCTCGCCAAGACCCGGCGGGTGCTCGGCGCCTTCGTGGCCAGTGGCGCCGCCTCCGGCCTGGGCGGGGTGCTCTACGCAGCTCGCTACGGCACCATCAACTCCCAAGCAGGTAACGGGTTCGAACTGGACGCGATCGGTGCGGCCGTGATCGGCGGTGTGGCGATCACGGGTGGGAGCGGCACGGTCGTCGGTGCGGCGATCGGCGGTTACCTGTTGCTGACCATCAACCGGGCGCTTCCGGTGCTCGGCATCCCCGACTTCTGGCAACGAGCGGTGGTGGGTGCCCTGATCATCGGCGCCATCGTGCTCGACCGGGTGCTCGCGCTCCGACAGTCCAGGCGCCTTATCGCAGAGAGGGACGCGGCATGACAACACTCACCGCCCCAACTGCGCCCGCCGTGCGGCGCAGCTACTCCAACTACGCCCGCCCGTTGTGGCAACGGCTCCTGCTGACTCGCGAGATGGCGATCATCGCCTTGCTGGTGCTGGTGCTGGTGGGGGCGTCGGTCCTGGTGCCGAAGTTCGCCAGCCCGGTGACCATGACCTATCTGCTGCTCGACGTGACCACCATCCTGTTGATCGCCCTGGCGATGGCGCCGGTGATGATCACCGGTGACATCGACCTGTCGGTGGGCAGCATGGTGGGGCTGAGCAGCGTCCTGCTGGGTCTGCTCACGCAAGCCGGGTTGTCGATCCCGGTGGCGGGGGTGATCTGCCTGGCCGTCGGCGTGCTCGGTGGCCTCGTCAACGGGCTGCTGGTCACCCGGGTCGGGCTCCCAGCCCTCGCCGTGACGATCGGCACCCTGGCGCTCTACCGCGGCATCGCGGTCGGCCTGCTGGGCACGACGGCCATCACCGACTTCGACAAGTGGTGGAAAGCGCTGGCCAAGGCCAAGATCGGCACCACCGGCGTCCCCGTGGTGATGATCCTGTTCGTCGTGCTGCTGATCGGGTTCGCGATCATGTTGCACTTCACGCCGTTCGGCCGCGGCATCTTCGCCATCGGCTTGAGCGACGAGGCAGCCGTGTTCTCCGGAGTGAACGTCCAGCGCACCAGGCTCATCCTCTTCATGCTCACCGGGGTCATGGCAGCCCTGGCTGGGATCTATTACACGCTCTACTTCGGCAGTGCCCGCGGCGACAACGCCACCGGCCTGGAGCTCCAGGTGATCGCTGCCGTCGTGCTGGGTGGCGTGTCCGTCTTCGGCGGACGCGGCGCGCTGCACGGCGTGATCGCCGGCGTGCTGCTGATCGGTGCCCTGGCGTCCGCGTTGCGGCTGGCCAATGTCACCTCGGACGTGATCAACATCATCACCGGCGTCCTGCTGGTGCTGTCGGTGATCGTCGGCAGCATCACCAACTGGGTCAAGGGCAAACGCGTCCGACCGCCCACACCTCGTCCCACCCCCGGGCAGAAACCGTAACCCGGGTTCACCTCACCACCACCGTCGCTGTCAGGCTCGAGGAGGAGCGGACGCGGCACAACGAAAGGAAACACCCATGAAGCTCGCCATGCCCCGCACGGGCCTGCGCGCCATCGCCGCCGTGGCGGCTGCCAGCCTGGCCCTGGTGGCAGGTTGTGCCAGCACCACCCCGGCGACCTCGGGATCGGCGGCTCCCGCTGCCTCCGAGTCGAAGGCAGCCAACCTGGCCATCACCTTCCTGCCGAAGAACCTGGGCAACCCGTACTTCGACACCTCGTCCAAGGGTGGCAAGGCTGCTGTCGCCGAGTTCGGCGGCACCTTCGCCGAGGTCGGACCGGCCACCGGCAGTCCTGATGCCCAGGTGAGCTACATCAACACCCTCACCCAGCAGCAGGTGGGTGCGATCGTGGTGTCGGCCAACGACAAGGCCGCCATCTGCGACGCCCTGACCGAGGCCATGACTGCCGGGATCAAGGTCGTCACCTTCGACTCCGACACCAACCCCGAATGCCGCAACCTGTTCATCAACCAGGCGACCTCCGAAGGCATCGCCAAGGTGCAGGTGGACATGATCGCTGAGCAGATCGGCGACGCCGGTGAGATCGCCGTGCTCTCCGCCTCGGCCAACGCGACCAACCAGAACGCTTGGATCGAGATGATGAAGAAGGAACTGGCGGCGAGCCATCCGAACATCAAGCTCGTTGACACCGTGTACGGCAACGACGACGACCAGACCTCCTTCGACAAGACCGCCGGCCTGCTGCAGAGCCACCCGAAGCTCAAGGGCATCATTTCCCCGACCACCGTCGGCATCGCTGCGGCTGCTCGCTACCTGTCCACCTCCGCCTACAAGGGCAAGGTCATGCTGACCGGTCTCGGCACCCCGAACCAGATGCGCAAGTTCGTCGAGAACGGCACCGTCAAGGAATTCGCCCTGTGGAACCCCGAGGATCTCGGCTTCCTGGCTGCCTTCGCGGCCAAGGCCCTGATCGTCGGCGAGATCACGGGCGCCGAGGGTGACAAGTTCACCGCCGGCAAGCTCGGCGAGTTCACCGTGGGTGCCGACAAGACCGTGCTGTTGGGCGAGCCCTACCGGTTCAACAAGGA
>CAYUWV010000104.1:0-6232 GCA_964448385.1 uncultured Propionibacteriaceae bacterium
ACTGGGCGGCGGCGAGCGAGCCACCGCCGAGTTCGAAGAAGTCGGCCTGCCGGTCAAGGGCCGGCATCCCCAGCACGGCGAGCCACTGCCGCGCCAGCCAGGCTTCATCGCCCTGGAACAAGCTGAGCGCCTCAGTGATCTCCGGAATGGGCCACGGCAGGGCGTCCCGGTCCACCTTTCCCGAGGTGCGCGACGGCAGCTGCTCGACCAGCGCCAACATCGGGATCACCGACGCCGGCAGCGTCCGAGCCAGTTGCGCCCGAGCCGCCACGCGATCGAACGCCGAGTCGACGACGAGGTAGGCGACCAGGATCGGCACCCCGGCTTCGCTGCGTCGGACGGCCACGGCCGCCGCCTCCACTCCGGCCAACACCGTGACGGCGGCCTCCACCTCGCCGAGTTCGATGCGACGCCCACCGACCTTGACCTGGTCGTCGGCCCGCCCTTGGAAGAGCAGCCCGGCGGGCTCGAAGACCACGAGGTCGCCGGTGCGGTAGGCGCGCTCCCAGCCCAGCGATGGCAGGGGCGCGTACTTCTCGGCGTCCTTCGCCGGGTCAAGGTAGCGAGCCAGTCCGACGCCGCCGATGATCAGTTCTCCCGCCATACCGTGGGGGACGGGGGTGCCCGTCGCGTCCACGACGGCGACGGCCCACCCGGGGAGCGGCAGTCCGATCCGCACCGGGGAGGCTCCGTCCAACGTCGCGGCCGTGGCGACGACGGTTGCTTCTGTCGGTCCGTAGGTGTTCCACACCTCCCGACCGTCTGCGACCAGCCGTGCCGCCAACTCGGGAGGGCAGGCCTCGCCGCCGAAGATCAGTAGGCGGACCTGCTCGAGTGCTTCGACCGGCCACAAACTGGCCAGCGTCGGGACGGTCGAGACCACGGTGATGCGTTTCCGCACCAGCCAGCCCCCCAGGTCCTCGCCGCTGCGCACGATGGCGCGTGGGGCGGGCACCAGGCAAGCGCCGTGCCGCCAGGCCAGCCACATCTCCTCACACGACGCGTCGAAGGCCACCGACAGCCCCGCCAGCACGCGGTCCCCCGGACCAAGCGGGGCCCCTTGGACGAACAGCCCCGCCTCGGCGTCCACGAAGGCTGCGGCCGAACGGTGAGTGACGGCCACGCCCTTCGGCAGGCCGGTCGAGCCGGAGGTGAAGATGATCCAGGCGTCATCGTCGCAGTCGGGTTCCCCGGCCACTTGGCCTGCGGCGACGCCCGACCCTCGACGCCGATAGCCGTCAACGGTCAGGACCCCGACCACCTGCGCCTCGGCGAAGACGAGGTCAGCTCGTTCCGGCGGATCGTCGGCATCGACCGGGACGTAGGCCGCAGCCGCGGCGAGCACCCCAAGAATGGCCAGGTACAGCCCGCGGGAACCAGACGGTAACCGCACCCCCACCCGGTCGCCGCGACGCACGCCCGCGTCCCGCAGGGTGCTCGACACCGCCTCGATCTCGGCCAGCAGTTCGGTGTAGCTGAGGACTCCGGCGGAGTCGGCCAAAGCAGCCGAGTCTGGGTACCTGGTCGCCGTGGCGCGAAGGATCTGGATCAGCGTGCGAGGCGGCGTGGCCCGGCTGCGCAGGTCGACCACCGACTGCGTCAGCTCTCTCACACCGGCACGCTAGCCGCCCACGGTGAACGGCTGGACGTCATCTCGTGCGACGTGGTGTCAGTCGGCAAGAGACGCGTGGTCGCTGGCGGTGACCGCGAGGTACTCGGGGTTCCTTGTGATCCACGCCTTGATGAAGGGGCAGATCGGCACCGCCTTGCGCGTGCCGGCGGCGCGCACCTGGTCCAGGGCGTGGCGGGCCAGGGCCGAGCCGACCCCCCGACCCCCGAAGGCTGGGTCAACGATGGTATGGGTGAAGGCCACCGTGTCCTCGGTCAGTTCGTAGTCGACGAATCCGGCGAGCGCACCGTCGATGCGGGCCTCGAACCGGTTCGCGGCAGGGTTGTCGGTCACCGTGACAGCACTCATGGTTCTTCCTGTTCGTCGACGTTCGGCCTGCATCCTGCCCCCAGCTTAGGCAGGATGTCCCTGACACGCCCGGGAGCGAGGCAATGGCAGACTGAAACCGGGTGCGACGATCGAGAAGGAGCCCGCGTGAGCGTCATGACACTCCAAGCCCGGAACAACCGACTCTGGTGGCTGGTCCTGGTCCGCGGCATCGCGGCGATCCTCTTCGGGTTTGTCGCCATGTTCTGGCCGTCGGCGACGCTCAGCTTGCTGTTCATGATCTTCGGCGCCTACGCCGTCCTGGACGGCATCGTGGCGTTCGTCACCGGGTTGATCTTCCGCGGCACCATGTGGGGCTGGGTGCTCGTCCAGGGTGTCGTGAGCTTCGCCCTCGGCCTGCTGACCTTCCGTTACCCCGAGCAGGCCGCGGCGCTCTTCGTCGTCTTCCTGGCAGCGTGGGCGCTGGTCGGGGGCGCCCTGCAAACCTATGCGGCGTTCCGGTTGCGGGGCGCCGGTGAGGACAACTGGGTGTGGGTCTTCGCCTCGGGGGCGCTCAGCCTCGTGTTCGGCATCTACTTCATGGTCAATCCGCTGAGCCTGGCGAAGTTCCTGCTGGTCATCACCGGCGTCTTCGCCATGCTGCTTGGGGTAGTGCTGGTCGCTGGAGCCTTCCGCGTGCGCGCCTTGTTGCAGGATCCGCAGTTCCAGATGCTGTCAGGTGGCATCCTGTAACGCTCAGCGACCTTAGGCGACACGAACTGTCGCACCGGTGGCGAGCCGTCAGGCGAGGGCAGCCTTCACCTTCGCGGCTATGGACGCACCGTCAGCCCTGCCCTGTGCGCGAGCGTTCACCGCTTTGATCACCAGGCCCATGTGCCGCATCGTCGGCTGAGTCCCCAACGTCTCTGCCGTGGCCGCCACGGCTTCTGCCACCAACTCGTCAACTTCGGCATCGGTCAGCCGGGCGGGCAGGTACGCCTGCAGCACCTGCGCTTCGGCAAGCTCGGAGTCCACCAGGTCCTGCCGATGTCCGGCGGCGTAGGCCTGGGCGGAGTCCTTCCGCTTGGCAACTTCGCGAGTCAACACGGCGAGCACCTCGTCGTCGCTCAGCTCACGGGCGACGTCGCCGGACACCTCTTCGAGTTGGATGGCCGTCAGTGCCATGGCGAGCGTGTCCTTGGTCACGACGTCTCGTGCCTTCATCGCGGCTATCCGGTCCGCCTTCAGCCTGTCCTTCAGAACCGCCATCATGTCCTCCTGGTCAACCCTGTCATTCTGGCACGCGCTGGCGTGAGTAGGCTGACCTCGCATCGTCCCTCGTCGCCCGGAGGCATTCACATCATGGCCCTGACAGCACCAGATGCTGGTTCGGTTGGAGTGGTCGAGACCTCCAGGGTCCGGCTTTTCACGGCCGAGCAGCCACTCATGCTGTCCTCGGGGGTGCCGTTGGGGCCGATCGATGTCGCCTACGAAACCTACGGGACGCTCAGCCCCCGCAAGGACAACGCGGTGATGGTGTGTCACGCCCTCACCGGGGACGCTCACGCGGCAGGGTTCCATGCCGGCGCGCGCCGTCCGGGCTGGTGGGACAACCTGATCGGGCCTGGGAAGCCGCTGGACACGAATCGCTTCTTCGTCGTCTGCGCCAACCTGCTGGGTGGCTGCCAGGGCACCACGGGTCCTTCGTCGATCAACCCGGCCACCGGCTTGGCCTACGGTCTGGACTTTCCGTTGCTGGGCATGGCGGACCTGGTGGAGACCCACCGCGCCCTGATGGCGCACCTGGGGATCGAACGGCTGCTCGCGGTGCTGGGCGGTTCGTTGGGCGGGATGCAGGTGCTGCAGTGGGCCCTCAGCTACCCCCGCGAAGTGGCCAACGCCCTGGTGATCGCCGCCTCCAGCCGGCTGAACGCCCAGAACATCGGCTTCTCAGCCGTCGCTCGCCGGGCGATCATGACCGACCAGAACTTCGCCGGCGGACGGTACGCCGAGACGGGCTCGAACCCTGACACCGGGCTCTCGATCGCCCGGATGATGGCCCACATCACCTACGTGTCCGAGGAGGCCCTCGACGCCAAGTTCGGGCGGGACCCGCATCCGTCGAAGCAGGCCCCGGGGTTCGGGGTCGACTTCGCCATCGAGAGTTATCTCGCCCACCAGGGCCAGGTCTTCCTGGAACGCTTCGACGCGCTGAGCTATCTCTACCTGACCCGGGTGATGGACTACTTCGACCCGTTCGACGCTGCGGGCGCCCTCGACCTGGTCGTCGCCCACCCCGTGAAGTGGCTGGTCCTCTCCTTCGCCACTGACTGGCGGTTCGGTACCGCGCACTCGCGCCGGATGGTCAGGGCGCTGGAGCACGTCGGTCAACCGGTGACGTTCCGCGAGATCCCGTCCACCTGGGGCCACGACTCCTTCCTGCTGAACCTGGCGCCCTATCACGCGACATTGCGCTGCTTCCTCGACCGGGCGCTCGAGGAGGGCGTGCGATGACCTTGCGCAAGGACTTAGCACTGGTCGCCAGTCTCATCCCGTCCGGCAGCCGAGTGCTTGACCTCGGCTGCGGCTCGGGGCAACTCCTCTTCCACCTGATGCAGGAACAGGGCTGTCGCGGCACCGGCGTCGAAATCGACCCCGACTCGGTGCTCGCGGCGATCCGGCTGGGGGTGCCCATCATCGAGCTGGACCTCGACCACCAACTGGACGATTTCGCCGACGACTCCTACGACGTCGTCGTGCTGTCGCGCACCATCCAGACCATTCGCCGTCCGCAGGAGGTGCTGCGCCACATGGGACGGATCGGCAGACGGCTGATTGTGTCGGTGCCCAACTTCGGCTGGTATGGCCACCGGCTGCGGCTGCTGCGCGGTCGGATGCCGATGTCGAGGGAATTGCCCTACGAGTGGTACAACACCCCGAACCTGCGGCACACCACGCTGGTCGACCTGCAGTTGCTGTTCGACGAACTCGGCTTCGTCGTCGAACAACGCATCACCCTCACTCCGGGGGGCGACCCGCTGCGGGCCAGCGACCGACTGGCGAACCTGTTGGCCGGGGCGGCCGTCTACGTGCTGCGACCGTCCTGAGCCCCAGCCAGTGCCGCCACGATGCGGGTGGCGCTGCCGCCGAGGTTGAGCTGTTCACCGAGCCGGGCGAACTCGTCGACGTCGCGTGGAGCCGGGGGGAGTCGAAGGTCCAGTGAGGGCAGTGCCACGTCGGTGGCCACGGCCACCACGGTGCGCGCCACCGCCAGGTAGTCGACCGCCGCCGCCAGACGGCGGGTGAGCGCCGGAGTCAGCCGACCCTGGGACGCGGCAGCCATGATGCCCTCCAGGTCACCGTGATCCGCCAGGAGCGAGGCCGCGGTCTTCTCCCCGACCCCTGCCACGCCGGGCAAGCCGTCCGAGGGATCGCCGCGCAGCACGGCGAAGTCGACGTACTGCTCTGGCAGCACCCCGTACTTGCGGGCTAGCCAACTGTCGTCCACGCGCTCGTGTTGGGCGACCCCCCGTCCGACGTAGAGGACGCGTATCGCCCGGGCGTCGTCCACGAGTTGGAACAGGTCGCGATCCCCGGTCACGACGTCGGTGGGCATGCCGGCCTGGGTAGCCAGGGTGCCGATGACGTCGTCGGCTTCGTAGCCCTCGACCCCCACCACCGGGAGACCGAGCGCTGCCAGCACCTGCCTAATCAGGGGCACCTGGCTGACCAGGGCCTCGGGGACGATCTCGACGTCGCCGTAGGCGACCCGGTGTGCCTTGTAGGAATCGATCAGGGCAACCCGCCACGCCGGACGCCATGAGTTGTCCCAGCAGCAGGCCAGATGGGTGGGGGAGTATTGCTCAACGAATCGGGTGACGAAGTCCAACAGGCCGCGCACCGCGTTCACCGGACGCCCGTCGGCGGCCGTGAGTGAATCCGGGACGCCGAAGTAGGCCCGGAAGTACAACGACGCGGTGTCCAACAACAGCAGGCGGGATTCGCTCATCGGGCCATGGTGCCAGTTCACTCCGCGGAATCCCGGGACACGCGGGCTAGGCTCGCGCTCGTGATTCAACGGGTGGCCTCGCTGCACCTCGGGCTGCGGGCCGGCCTGGCCGTGGTGCTGGGGGTCGTCACCGCGCTCGGTTTCGAGCCCTTCGCCTGGTGGCCGTTGCTGCTGCCGGGGGTGGCCGGGCTCTCGTTGTGTGTGCTGGGCGCCGCTCGGTGGCGGCAGGCAATGCTGCTCGGCTACGCGTACGGCCTGGGTTTCATGGGCCTCGGCGTGAACTGGAT
>CAYUWV010000104.1:6332-8261 GCA_964448385.1 uncultured Propionibacteriaceae bacterium
CTGGTCGACTCTCCCTTCGCCGGGCTGTATCCCCTCATCGGGGTGGTCGGCGTCGGGTTTGCCCTGTGCCTCGTGGCCCAGCTGCTGCTGTGGCTGGCCGCGGGTGCCACCCGTCCGCAGCTCGTCGGGGCTGCGGCGACGCTGGTCGCGCTGCTCTGCCTGTCCGGGGTGGGCCTGGCGTGGCCGGCCGGGACGGCGGGGGAGACGGTCGAGGTCGGCTGGGTGCAGGGCGGGGCCCCCGGTGGCGGCGTGTACGGCCTCGGGACGCCCAGGACGCTGCCCCGCAACCACCTCGCCGAGACCACCCGGCTCGCCGACCGGGTGGCAGCTGGCGAGGTGCCCCAGCCCGCCTTCGTGATCTGGCCCGAGAACTCCACCGACATGGACGCCACCACCGACGCCCAAACCACGGCTATGGTCGAGGCCGCCCTGGCCCAGGTGGGGGTCCCCATCCTGGTGGGAACCATCCTGGACGGCCCGGGCGAGGACGAGCGCCAGACTGCGTCGCTGTGGTGGGATCCGACCCAGGGGATCCTGACCCAGTACGTCAAGCGGGGGATCGTGCCGTTCGGGGAGTGGGTGCCGCTGCGACCCATCCTGCTGCCGCTGATCCCCAACCTTGCCTACGTCGGTGCCCAGTCGATCGCCGGCAACGAGCCGGGCGTTCTCGACGTCGACGCCGCCGGCGAGCCGCTGAAGCTCGGTGTGATGATCTGCTACGACGTGTCGTTCGACACCATCTCCTACGACACCGTCCGCTACGGTGGCGAGATCCTGGTGGTCCAGAGCAGCAACGCCATGTATCAGGGGACTGGCCAGATCAGCCAGCAGTTCGCGATCACCCGGGCCAGAGCCGCGGAACTGCGCCGAGAGATCCTGGTCGTGACCACCAGCGGCGTGTCGGGCCTGATCACCGCAAACGGCTCGGTCGACTTCCAGATCGACCATCCGCAGGCGGCCTCGGGGGTCGTCCACCTGCCGCGCCGCACCGGACTGACCCCCGCGATCTGGGTGGCCCCAGCGATCGAGGGCAGCATCGCAGCGGCGGCGTTGGGGCTGGCCCTGGCGGCCGGCTTCCGGCGCGGTCGGAGCAGGCGTGATGGCGCTGCGACCTTGTCCGGTGCGGCAGAATAGGGACGCTCAGCGTCCGTACGAACCAGGAGTTGCCATGGCCGACCCGGCTGTCAGCCTTGACCGCGTGTTGGTCATCATCCCGACCTACAACGAGGCCGAGAACGTCCCCCCGATCGTGAAGCGGCTGCGAGCGGCCGTCCCGAAGGCGGACGTGCTGATCGTCGACGACAACTCCCCGGACGGCACGGGCGCCATCGCCGACGGCATCGCCGCCACCGACCCCCAGGTTCACGTGTTGCACCGCGCGGGCAAGCAAGGGCTCGGCGCCGCCTACGTCGCCGGCTTCGGCTGGGGTCTCGATCGGGGTTACGACGTACTCGTCGAACACGACGCGGACGGCTCGCACAAGCCCGAACAGCTGCCGCTGCTGCTGGATCGACTGCGCACTGCCGATGTCGTCAAGGGTTCGCGCTGGATCAAGGGAGGCCGGGTCGTCAACTGGTCGAAGTCCCGGGAACTGCTCTCTCGCGGGGGCAACCTGTGGACGCGGTTGTGCCTGGGCATTCCGGTCAAGGACGTGACCGGCGGCTTCGCCGCGTGGCGCGCCGCAACCCTGCGCGGCATCGATCTCGATGCGGTCGAGGCGGCCGGCTACGGCTTCCAAGTCGACCTCGCCTGGCGGGCGATCAAGAACGGCTACACCGTCGCCGAGGTCCCGATCGAGTTCTCCGATCGCACCATGGGCGACTCGAAGATGAGTTCGTCGATCGTCTTGGAGGCCATGCTGCTGACGACCCAGTGGGGGATCACCCACCGGTTCGGGCAGGCCCGGCAGGCGGCCGAGCAGGCCGGCCT
>CAYUWV010000105.1:0-4707 GCA_964448385.1 uncultured Propionibacteriaceae bacterium
CGGCTGCACGGCGTGACGATCCGGGAGTTGCGGCTGCCGACCAACTCGGTGGTGTCACTGATCGTCCGGCAGGAAGAGCCGTTCACGCCGTCCCCTGACCAGCCGATCCGGACCGGCGACGACCTGCTGATCGTGACCAGCGGGAAGGATCGCCGACAGGTGGAAGCGCGCTTCAAGGCGATTTCACGAGGCGGACGGTTGGCCCGCTGGAACGAGGCCTAGCGCTACTTGCTCTTCGACGGGCTCGCCGACGGGGTGGCGGTGGGGTTCGACAACGGGACGGGCAGGCAGATCGGTCCGGATACCGGGATGGACTTCGCCGCCGGCTTCTTGGGGGTCGCGAACTGGTTGCCCACCAGCACGTCAACCACGTGGTCGGCGCGACCGTCACCCCTGGCGGTGGCGTTGCTGAAGAACCCGAGCACCAGCTTGACCTCGGGATCGTCGACGGAATTGCCCACGACCACGGTCTTGTCGATGTGTTCTTCGGTGTTGTTCACCCTGATGACGACGAAGCCGTAGCTGTTCAGGTACAACTGCGTCCGCTTGGCGAGGCCGCCCTTCGTTCCGCCGTTGAGGACGCGAACGTGCACCTTCTTGGGCGTGAGGCTGTCACCGACATCGGTCATCACACACGGGGTTGCCGCGCGGGCCGGGATGGGTGCGGTGGCGTGCTCGTACCCCCACACCGCCCCGTACCCGACCAAGGCGAGCAGCAGCAGCAGTGTGACGGGGGTCTTGAGGACCCGGATGACTTGCCGCACGTGTTACTCCCCAATCGGTGCTGGAACGCTACCCAGCCTACTTGAGCTCCAGAACTCGGGCGTGCATGGTCTGCCGCTGCTGCAGGGCGGCACGGAGGGCGCGGTGCAGGCCGTCCTCCAAATAGAGGTCGCCCTCCCACTGCACCACGTGGGCGAACAGGTCGCCGTAGAAGGTCGAATCCTCCTCGAGCAGGGCGTCGAGGTCGAGGGTGCGCTTGGTGGTCACCAGGTCGGCCAGCCGAACTTGCACGGGCGCGATGGCAGCCCACTGCTTCGGTAGGAGGCCGTGGTCGGGATAGGGGCGGTTCTCGCCGACGCGCTTGAAGATCACAACCGTCAGTCTAGGCGAGGGTGCTGACACCCGACGCACGCCGACAGGTGAGGAGCTGAGGATGCCTCAGCGTCCGGTGCCCGCGTAGACGACGGCCTGCTCGTCCGAATCCAGGCCGAACGCGGTGTGTCCGGCGCGGACGGCCACGTCGACGTCATCGATGTCCACCACCACCGAAATCCGAATCTCCGAGGTGGAGATCATGCCGATGTTCACCCCGGCATCGGCCAACGCCCGGAAGAAGCGGGCGGTCACACCCGGGTGCGATCGCATCCCGACCCCGACCACAGAGACCTTGCCGACCTGGTCGTTGTAGAGCACGTCGAAGAAGCCGATCTGCTCTTGCACCGTGCGCAGGGCGGCGATCGCCTTGGCGCCGTCCTGCTGGGCGAGGGTGAACGAGATGTCGGTGCGGGCCTCGTGCTTGTGGGACACGTTCTGCACGATCATGTCGATGTTGATGTCGGCCTCGGCGACCGTCGTGAAGATGCTGGCGGCCGCACCAACCTGGTCGGGCACCCCGACGATCGTGATCTTGGCCTCGCTGCGGTCGTGCGCGACCCCAGAGATCAGCGGCTGCTCCATGCCACCCTCCTCATAGTTGATGTCCTTGACCCACGTGCCGGGCCGGTCCGAGAAGGACGAGCGCACATGCACGGGCACGTTCTCGCGCCGGGCGTACTCCACGCAACGCAGGTGCAGGATCTTGGCGCCGTTGGCCGCCATCTCCAGCATGTCCTCGTAGCAGATCTCCGGGATTCGCCGGGCACCAGGGACGATCCGGGGGTCTGCGGTGAAGACCCCGTCCACGTCCGAGTAGATCTCGCAGTGGGACGCGTGGAGCGCGGCGGCCAGCGCGACCGCGGTGGTGTCCGAGGCGCCGCGTCCCAGCGTGGTGACGTCCTTGGTGGTCTGGGAGACCCCCTGGAAGCCGGCGACGATCACGATGTCGCCGTCGTCGAGCGCCGAGACGATGCGGCCCGGCGTGATGTCGATGATCCGGGCATCGCCGTGGGTGCCGGTGGTGATCACGCCCGCCTGAGACCCGGTGAAGGAACGCGCGGTGGCGCCCAGGTCGTTGATCGCCATGGCCAGCAGGGCGGCGCTCATCCGCTCGCCGGCGGTGAGCAGCATGTCGAGCTCACGGGCGCGAGGCTGCGGCGAGACCTTGAGGGCGAGATCCATCAACTCGTCGGTGGTGTCGCCCATGGCCGAGATCACCACGACCACCTCGTTGCCGCGTTGTTGGGTCGCCACGATGCGGCGCGCGACGCGCTTGATGCTCTCCGCGTCCGCGACTGAGGAGCCGCCGAACTTCTGTACCACCCGCAATTGAAGCCTCCTCGAGGGGCTGAGAGGCCGTCGGCCTGTCGCGAACCTCGGCCTACTGTGCCAGAGCCACGGCACTCTGACCACCTTTCCCCACGCTTCAGCTGGTCAGTGGGGGTGACCCCGGTTCCCAGAACGGGCCTAGCATTGATGTCGTGAGCAACACCTGGCCGCCTCAAGAGCCCGAGAACCAGTGGAAACAGCCGCCGTTCGCGCCGGCTCCGGAGGACACCCCAGGGCCTGAGGTCAGTGGGACCGTGCTGGTGCCGGTCGACCCGGCCCAACTCAGGCCGACACCGCTCGAGATCGCGCTTCGGGTCGTGTCGCGGTGGGTGTGGCCGCTGGCCATCATCGCCACCTTCGTGTCGCGGGGAAGCCTGTGGGAGATGCTGATCGGAGCCATCGTGGTCTCGACGGTGCTGCACCAGGTGATCCGCGCGTTGAAGCGGCGCCGCTTGGCGGGCGTCACTCAGGCACCCTCGATCCCGCCGCAGGACCTCCGATGAAGCCGATCAGATGGGGGATCGCCGGCCCCGGCCGGATCGCCGCCACCATGGCAGCCGAGTTCGCCCACGTCCAAGGCGCTGAACTCGTCGCGGTCGGCTCACGGTCCCTGGAACGGGCTCAGGCCTTCGCCGAGCGCCACGGCATCCCCCAGGCGTACGGCAGCTACGACGACCTGCTGTCGGCTGATCTCGACGCCATCTATCTCGCGACCCCGCACGCCCAGCACACGCAGATCGCCCTGGCTGCCATCGAGGCGGGCAAGGCGTTGCTGGTGGAGAAGTCGTTCACCACCTCGGTGGCCGACACCGAGCGCATCGTGGCAGCGGCCCGAGACCGGGGCGTCTTCGTGATGGAGGCGATGTGGACGCGGTTCCTGCCGGCCGTCCAACGGCTGCGGTCGCTGGTGTCCGAGGGGGCGCTGGGTCAGGTGCGAGCGGTCCAGGGCGACCTGTTCGCCTTCCGTGAGTACGACCCCGCCGATCGGCTCTTCAACCCGGAGTTGGGCGGCGGTGCGGTGCTGGATCTGGGGGTGTACGTGATTTCGTTCGCCCAACAGTTCCTCGGCGTGCCCGAGGTGGTGCACGCCGTCGGCGGCACCTTCCCCAACGGGGTCGAGAGCGAGGTCGGCATGCTGTTCGGCTGGTCGGACGGTCGCTTCGCCTCCGAGGCGATCGGCTTCACCGTCCCCGGCCCTGGTCGGCAGATCGTCGCGGGCACCCAGGGGTGGGTCGAGGTGAAGCCGCGGTTCCACCGGGCCGACACGCTCGTGGTGCACCTGCGCGGTGAGGATCCGGTCGAGGAGTTCCTGCCCAAGCGCGGCACCGGCTACTGCTACGAGGTCGAGCACGTCGGCGAATGCCTCGCTGCCGGGCTCAGCGAGAGCCCGGTCATGCCGTTGGACGACACCCTGGCCGTCCAACGCCTGATGGGTGAGGTGTTGTCCCAACTCGGACGGTGACGCCCGCGGCCAGCGGGGCGGCGAGGTCAGTTCATGGTGTCCGGGTCGGCGAGAACGTCCCGGGGACGGGCGGCATTCAGGCTGTCGACGGTGAGGATGACCAACGCCGCCCAGACCAGACCGAAGCCGATCCAGCGTGGGGCCGGCATCACCTCGTGGTTGATCCAGACCCCGAAGGCGAACTGCAGCACCGGGGTGAGGTACTGGATCAGCCCCATCATGCTGAGCGGAATCCGGCTTGAGGCTGCGGCGAACAGCAGCAGCGGAATCGCCGTGACGGCTCCGGCGGCGGCCAACGCGAGGGTATGGGTCGTCCCGTGGCTGAGGAAGGTGCCCTGCCCGACGGCCTGCAGCCACAGCAGGTAGCCCAGCGCGAACGGTGACAGCAGGGTGGTCTCGACGGTCAACCCGACCAGCGGCGAGACCCTGCCGCCGACCTGCTTCTTGAGCAGGCCGTAGGTGGCGAAGGTCGCGGCGAGCGCCAGCGCGACCCAGGGCACCTGGCCGTAGCCGACCGCGATCACCACGACCGCCAGCGCGCCGATGCCGAGGGCCACCTTCTGGGCCGGCCGCAGCCGCTCACGGAGCACCAGGATGGCCAGCGACACGGTGATCAGCGGGTTGATGAAGTAGCCCAAGGCCGCGTCCACGACGTGATCGTTGAGCACTCCCCAGACGTAGATCAGCCAGTTGACACTCACCAGCGCCCCGGCCAGCGCGAGCCAGGCGAACAGTCGCCGGTCGCGAACGGTGTGCAGGAGTTGCGGCCACTCGCGCCAGATCAGGACGCCGGCCAGGCAGAACAGGAACGACCACAG
>CAYUWV010000105.1:4807-8183 GCA_964448385.1 uncultured Propionibacteriaceae bacterium
GCTCGGGTTCGCCCCGCAGTTCGCGACGATCTCCAGCCGGGCGTGCGGCAGGCCGGCGGCCAGCAGCTTCGCCGAGTGCTGCCCGGCTGCGTCCGCTTGGCCGACGACGACCAGCGTGGGCGCTGTGATCTCGCCGAGCCGCTGCGAGAAGTCGGCCTCGGCCATCACATCGAGCGCTTTGACCAGGTCGTCCTTGGTGGCTCCCGTCTGCGCCAGGCGCGCGGCCGGCATCATGCGGATCGCCGCCTTCTGGAGTCGCAGGGCGAGCTTGCCCGGCAGCAGCATGGCCCCCGACAGCACCAGCCGGTCGATCCGGTCGGGATGGTCGGCCGCCGCCTGCAGCGCCACCATCGCGCCCAGTTGGTGGGCGACCAGGCTCGCCTTGGCGTACCCGGAGGTGTCCAGCGTGCCGATCACCTCGTCTCCGGCGGTGCGCAGCGAGAGGTCGAACCGGCGCCCCGGACGGAGCCCGGCGATCCACGGTGCGATCGCCCGGCGCTCGGCGCCGAGCGCCTCCACCTGCGACTGCCACATCGTCGGCATCATGCCCGCGCCGTGCAGCAGGACGACGGGCGTGGGCCGCAGGTCCGGCGTGGGCGGGGTGGCTGGCGCGTCAGACACGGTGCACTCCGAACGTCACGCCGAGGTCGGGGTCGCCGAACCAGCCGGCTGCCGGTTCGGTGACCGCCAGGGCCAGCGCCAGCACCTCGTCGGCGATCAGCGACTCGTGGGTTTCGATGGCCGTGGCGACGGCCCGTCCCGCCTCGGAGTCGGCCACGGCCCAAGCCACGGTGATCCGATCGGAGACGTCGAAGCCCGAACTCTTCCTGGCCTCCTGGATCAGCCGGATCACCTCTCGGGCGAGGCCGGCGGTCACCAACTCGGGGGTGAGTTCGAGGTCGAGGGCGACCGTTTCGCCCTGCTCGTTCACCACCGACCAGCCCTCGCGTGGACGCTCGGAGACGATCACCTCCTCGGCGCTCACCTCGACCGTCTCACCGCCGACGTCGACCGTGGCCGTCCCGGTCGCGGCGAGGCTGGCGGCCAGGGCGGCGGCATCGGCGGCCGCGATCGCCGCGGCGACCACCGGGGTCTGCTTGGCGAAACGCTTCCCCAAGGCACGGAAGTTGCCCTTGGCCGAATGGTCGACCAGGTCACCGGCCGAGGCGAACGACCCGATCGACGCCACGTTGAGTTCGGCCATGATCTCGGCGCGCAGGTCGTCGTCCAGTTGCGTGAAGGCGACGGACGGGATCAGCGCGCGGCTCAGCGGCTGGCGGGTTTTCACCTTGGCTTCGGCGCGGGCGGAACGGCCGAGCTCCACGATGCGACGGGTGAGTCCCATCGCCCGATTCAGCTGCTCGTCGATCACCGCCTCGTCCACGGTCGGCCAGCTGGCCAGGTGAACCGAAGCCGGGGCCGTGGCGTCCACCGCGACGACCAGGTCCTGCCAAACCCGTTCGGTCAGGAACGGCACCAGCGGGGCCATCAGCCGGCACAGCACCGAGATGGTCTCGTGCAGGGTCCACAGCGCGCCCGGCTGGCCGTCCCAGAACCGGCGCCTGGAACGGCGGACGTACCAGTTCGACAGGTCGTCGATGAACGCGGCCAGCAGCGAACCCGCCCGCTGGGTGTCGAAGTCCTCCAGCGCGGCGGTCACCTCACGAACCAGCTCGTTGCGGGCCGACACCAGCCAACGGTCGAGCACTTGGCGCTCGGCGGTCGCGGGGGCGTCCCCGACCGGTGCCCAGCCGTTGGCGCGGGCGTACAGGCTCTGGAAGGCGACCGTGTTCACGAAGGTCATCAGCACCTTGCGGACGGTCTCCTGGATCGTCGCATGCCCGACCCGGCGGGAGGCCCACGGCGAGCCGCCGGCGGCCATGAACCAGCGGACCGCGTCGGCGCCGTGGGTGTCCATCAGCGGGATGGGTTCGAGGATGTTGCCCAGGTGCTTGGACATCTTGCGTCCGTCTTCGGCCAGGATGTGGCCCAGGCACAGCACGTTGCGGTACGAGGACTGGTCGAACACGAGAGTGCCGACCGCCATCAGCGAGTAGAACCAACCCCGGGTCTGGTCGATCGCTTCGCAGATGAAGTCGGCGGGGTAGGCCTGGCTGAACGCCTCAGCCGAACCCTCGGTGTCGGGGTAGCCCCATTGCGCGAACGGCATTGACCCCGAGTCGAACCAGGCGTCGATCACTTCGGGCACCCGGGTGGCGGTTTGACCGCACTTCGGACAGGAGAAGCGGACGTCGTCGACGAACGGACGGTGGGGGTCGAGCTCCAGCAGGTCGTCGCCGGTCAAGGCGCTCAGCTCGGCGCGGGAACCGACGCAGGTCTGGTGGCCCTCGGCGCACCGCCAGATCGGCAGCGGCGTGCCCCAGTAGCGTGACCGCGACAGCGCCCAGTCGATGTTGTTGTTGAGCCAGTCGCCGTAGCGACCCCACTTGATGTGCTCGGGGTACCAGGTCGTGGTGCCGTTCTCGCGCAGCAGGGCGTCCTTGATCTGCGTGGTGCGGATGTACCACGCGGGCTGGGCGTAGTAGAGCAGCGTGGTGTGGCAGCGCCAGCAGTGGGGGTAGGAGTGCTCGTAGGCGAGCACGCGGAACATCAGCCCGCGCTTGGTCAGATCCTCGACGAGCACCCTGTCGGCGGTCTTGAAGAACATCCCGCCCACCTGCTCGAGGTCGGCGCGGAAGGTGCCGTCCGGCTGGATCGGGTTGACCAGCGGCAGCCCGTACTGGCGACAGATGATCATGTCGTCCTCGCCGAAGGCCGGCGCCTGGTGAACCAGGCCGGTGCCGTCCTCGGTGGTGACGTACTCGGCCATCACGACATAGTGAGTGCCGCCCACGACGTCGGGGAACTCGACCAGTTCGAAGGGGCGCTGATACGTCCAGAACTCCAGCTCCCGGCCGGTGAAGGTGCGGCCCAGTCGCCAGCCGTCGCCGAGCACCTTTTCCGCCAGCGGTTCAGCGACCACCAGGGTTTCGCCGCCGGGGACGTCGTGCGTGGCGACCACGTAGCTGACGTCGGGATGGACGGCCACCGCGGTGTTGCTGACCAGGGTCCAGGGCGTGGTCGTCCACACCAGCAGGGAAGCCTTTCCCGCCAGGGGACCGGAGGTCAACGGGAACCGCACGTAGACCGACGGATCGGTGACGTCCTCATAGCCTTGGGCCAGCTCGTGGTCGCTCAACGTCGTGCCGCAGCGTGGGCAGTACGGCGCGACCCGGTAGTCCTCGACCAGCAGGCCCTTGGCGTGGATCTGCTTCAGCGCCCACCAGACCGATTCGACGAACGTGGGGTCCATCGTCCAGTAGGCCTCGTCGAGGTTCACCCAGTAGCCCATGCGGGTGGTCAGCTCGGCGAAGGC
>CAYUWV010000106.1:0-8062 GCA_964448385.1 uncultured Propionibacteriaceae bacterium
GGAAGGCGCGTCCGGGCTGACCCTTCGGTCACTGCTCAGGCAGCGAGAGCGAAGTTAGTGCGCGATGTATTGGCACTTATTGGTTTCCAGGAGTCGTTAACGAGATATCCCTGGATCCTCGGCCCGCTTCTCCTGGGACTACCGTCCCAAGTCGAAACCAGTCACCCCCTGTTGAGTTGTGCGCTGGTGACGCTCGCGTCCCCAGCCTTTTTAGTGTACTCCGGTGGAGATTCGCGACCAAACCACGGGGTGGCGGAGGCAGACCGCCGCTGTCGCGGCGTCCGACCTGGACCGTCCCTGGAGCCAGGCAAGACACGGCCACACCCCGTGGCGTGCTGACCTAGGCTCTGGGGCATGGACAAGCCCTTTGTTGACCCGCCGGAGGGACCGGCGCCCACCGACCTGCAGATCATCGACCTCGAAGTCGGCACCGGCCCCGAGGCGGCCGCCGGCAAGCGCGTGGCGGTGCACTACGTGGGGGTCGCGTTCTCCTCGGGTGAGGAGTTCGATTCCAGTTTCGATCGCGGCCAGCCCCTCGTGTTCGACCTCGGCGCGGGACGCGTTATCCCCGGCTGGGACAACGGGTTGATCGGCATGAAGGTCGGTGGACGCCGCCGTCTGGTCATCCCACCGCACCTCGCCTATGGCAACCGTGGCGCTGGCGGCGTGATCGGCCCCGGGGAGACGCTGATTTTCGTGTGTGACCTGGTCGGCGTCCGCTGACCGACGGCGCCGCTCACCAACTGCCGCCGCCGCCACCGCCGCCGCCACCACCGGAGAAGCCCCCACCGCCGCCGAAACTGCTGCCGCCGCCGAACGCCGACCCGCTGCTCCCGAATCCGGAATCGGAGAAGCTCGGCGGTGGCGGCCCGGCCGCGGTGGCGACGGAATGCTGCATCGACTGCAACTGCCACGACATCGTGTGGAGGTTCCAGGAGGTCCCGTAGTACCAGTCCGGCGGCGCGTCGGAGAGCCGACCCATGGCCACCAATTGCTCGCAGACCCGAGTCCAACGATCGGTGAGGTCGAACAGGATCGCCCACGGCAGGTACTTGGAGAAGATGTCCTCGCCCTCTTCGAACTGCAGCTGACCTGCCTCCGCGGTGGCGATGTAGGTCCGGAAGCCCTCCACCTGGTCCGTCAGTGCGCGGCCGCGTCCCGTCCGCCTGATGCGGGCAAGTTTGCTAGCGGCGTACATCCCGGTCAGGACGACGGCCACCGCCAACGGCCAGAGGTACAGCACTGCTGCACCCAGCACTGTGACGGCGAGGAATCCCCCGGCAACCGCGCCCACCGTCAGCATTGCCGTGCGCGGGGAGGCGGTCGCTGACGGCAGGAACCAGTGCTCACGACCCGCCGTCTTCTTCGCCTGGGACTGGACGGCGGTGTGGGCCTGGGTCAGGGTGCCGGGTTCGCTGAGTGAGGCCACCTCAGAGGAGTCGAACAGGTGCGCGAGCAGCTTCTGGCTCGGCCCGTCTTTGGCGCGGGCGGCATCGATCAGGGTCGCCTCGGCGGGCTCCTCGCTGCGCAGCCTGATCGCACCGTTCACCGCGAGCCCGACCAGCATGGCCGTCGTGTGGCGAACGTTGCCCTCGCCGTCCAGCAGCAGTCCTGCTTCGGCCAGCGATAGCCGCGGCGGGCTGAACGCTACCGGGATCTCGAGGCCTTTCGGATCGCGTCCCTCCCTGCCCTCGGTGCCCTTGGCCGGCAACACACCCGGCGGCAGGTCGAGGAACCGCAGGTCACCGGTACGGCGTCGGACCATCCACCACCCGCCCAAGGCGACCAGGGCGCCTGCCACGCTGGAGGCACCCATCAGGGTGTTGCCCAACCGCTCCTCGGCAGTGTCGGCGTTCTCGGCGAAGATCGGCGTGTTGGGTGAGACCAACCCTGACGACACCTTGACCGACACCGTCATCAGCTGCCCGGCCGGGATCGAGCCGGCGAAGGTCGCAAGCTGGTCAGCGTTAGTGACGGCCTTGGCGCAACTCCCGGACTCCCCCGGCGTGGCGATCGAGCAGAAGACCCCTTGCGCGCCACCCGGGACGGTGATGGTGGCCGTCGCCTTCGTGATGGCTGGCATCGAGGAACCCGTGAGGTCCCAGTACAGCTCGTCGAAGGCGTCAGAATGGCGCATCAGGCCGGCGATCCGATAGCTCAGTCGATACGTGGCGGTCTCGGTCGACACCACACGATCCGCCTCGCCGATCCGGATCTGGACGTACGTCTCACGACCGGAGCCCTGGTGGGTGATGCCCAGGGAGCCAGAGGCGCCGGGCGTCAGGCTCTCCGCGCTGATGTTGTCGACGGGAAACAGCATGTCCTGACCCGTGTCCGGATCGGGCTCGCGAGTGATCAAGGTCCGTTCCAGCCCGTGCCGACCCGAAGCCGATCCGAACCGCAGGGTGATCGTTTCGACCACGTTGACGGTGCCGTCGGTGTTCAGGGTGGCCTGCACGTCGAACGAGTCGAACACGTCCGCGGTGGCGGCCTGCGCTGCCGGGGCCGCAGCCAGCAGGCTGAACAGACTGAGCAGCATGGCACCGAGGATGGTCAGCCAGGCTCTGGTGCGCGAACGATCGGTCTTGTCCATCGTGCCCTCCAGCGTCAGCTGGACGCGAAAGCGTCCATGCCCTTCGAGGATAGTTGGCGGCAGGTCAGCTGCGGTCAGGCCTCGGGCTGCGAATCAGTCGGCCCGTTCACGCTGAACCGTTCAGGTCCAGTGTCGGCGAGGCCGGGCGGTCTGTTCAGGCGTGGCCGCTGCGGTTGCGATTGGCCAACTCGCGGGCCGCCTCGCGGTTCGCGTCACGTGTAGCAATGGTCTGGCGCTTGTCCCAGTCCTTCTTGCCCGTAGCCACCGCGAGCTCAACCTTGGCGTAACCGTCGGAGAAGTAGACCGCCAACGGGACGATGGTCTTGCCGGAGTTCGCGGTCTCGCGGTCGAGCTTGGCAATCTCCTTGCGGTGCAGCAGCAGCTTGCGGTTGCGTCGAGTCGCGTGGTTCGTCCACGTTCCGAACGAGTACTCGGGAATGTGCATGTTGCGGAGCCAGACCTCGCCGTCGTCGACTGTCGCGAAGGCGTCGGCCAGTGAGGCCCTGCCCAGCCGCAGCGACTTGACCTCGGTACCCGTGAGCACCATCCCAGCTTCGAAGCGGTCGTGAAGGTGGTAGTCGTGGCGAGCCTTGCGATTCTGGGCGACCATGATCCGCCCCGTCGGTCGCGGCATGGTTCCCTCCAATCTGCCGCGCGAGCGGCTCCGCCACCCTATCAAGCGGCCCGGCGGCAAGCCTCAGAGGTACTTCATGGGGTTCACCCGCACGCCGTCGCGGTAGACCTGCAGGTGTAGATGGCAACCGGTCGACAGTCCGGTGGTTCCCACGTAGCCGACCACCTGGCCTTGTTTCACCGCCTGACCAGACCGCACCACGATCTTCGACTGGTGGGCGTAACCGCTGGAGACGTAGTCGCCGTTGATCTGGCCGTAGCTGATGATGGTGTAGTTGCCGAAGCCACTGGACTGCCATCCGGCCGCCGTCACGCGTCCATCGGCCATGGCGTACAGCGGTGCCCCGCAGTCGGCCCCGAAGTCCTGGCCCCAATGCATCCGCCAGTAGTGCAGGATCGGGTGGAACCGCAGGCCGAACGGGGAGCCGGGCGTGGCCTTCACCGGGTAGACGAACCCGTTCGAGGTCGACTCAACCGACGTCGACTCACGTGCCTTCAACTCCTTGTCCTTCGCGATCTGAGCCCTGATCTTCGCGGTGATCTCGGCTTCCTGGCGCTGCAGTTCCTCATAGGCTGCCTGGTCTGCTTCGAGTTCGCCCTGGGCGTCTTCCAACGCGGCCTGGTTGGCGGCGACGAGCTTGGCCACCTTGGCCCTGCGGGACGTCGCCTCCGCCGCCAACTCCGCGATCTCCGCCACGACGCCCGCGCTTTGGCGCTTCTGGTCGGCCACCTTCGCCGCCGCTGCTGCCTGGGTACCCTGCGCTTCGTCGAGCGCCGCCTGCAGGGTGACGAGGCGGGTCATCTCCGCTGAACTGGCATCGAAGATCGTGTCCGTCCACTGCAGGCGGGAAGCGAGCTGACCCGGCGACTCGGCGTCGAAGTAGACACCCCACGAGTCGACGTTCGTCTGCTGTTGGTAGGCCGTTCGAACCGCGTCGGCGATGACCGCCTGCTGCTGCGTCACCTCAGCCTGGGCACGCTCAGCCGCGACCGTCGCACGGTCGAGAGCGGCCTGCGCCTCGACCAGCGCGTGGGCCAGTTTCACGTCGCGGGCCCTGGCGACTTCCAGCCTCTGTTCGGTGAGGGCCAGTTCCTCTTGGGCTCGGGAGAGCGCCTGCTCCGAATCCGTCAGGTCCGACTGGGCATCGCTCACCTGATCTCGGGATTCAGCGACGTCCTGCTTGGTTTGGGCGATGGCGTCCCTGACCTTGTCCCGCTGATCGTCGAGGTCATCGGCCTGCGCTGCGGGCATGGCAGTGAGCAGCAGTCCTGCGATGAGGGATGCGGCCGCCGTCCAGCGTCGCCAGTCGGCTCGTGGACGCGGACCGTGGCCCGGGCCCGTGGTGCAGGTGGGGGAAGTCACCTTCAGCACGTGGATGCCCCGTTCTCTTTCTCAGACTCGAAGGAACCTTCGGGTCGCAATCAGTGTGGGAATGATAGAAAGCACGCTGCCCAGCAGCGCAAGCCCTCCCATGGCAATCAGCACATCCGGCCAGCCGATCCAGTTGACAGTCGGAAGTTGTGCTTGAGCTTGATCATGGATCAGGAACTGCTGGACTGCGGCGAGCGACGCGCAGGCGAGGGCAGATCCGACGAGCGCGGTGACCAGTGACTCCAGCAGGAACGGCATCATGATGTACCAGTTCGACGCGCCCACCAGGCGCATGATGCCGATCTCGCGACGCCTGGAGAAGGCGGCCATCCGAATGGTGTTCCCGATCTGCAGCGCAGCGGCTAGCAGGAGCAGGGCACTGGTGCCGACCGCAGCCCACCGCGCCATGTTGAGCCAGGCGAAGACCCTGTCGAGGACGGTATGCAGGTCGCGCACGGCCTGTACGCCCGGCAGTCCGGAGACCGCAGAGACGACACCCTGGTACTCCTCCGGGTTCTTCAGCTTCACGCGGTAGGAATCCTGCATCATGTCCTCGGTCATCGTCTCGAGGATCGGATTGTTCGCGTAGACCTTCTTGAACTCCTCGAAGGCCTGGGCCTTGCTCTCGTAGAAGACCTCGGCCACCTCGGGATTCGTCTTGAGCGTCGCCTCGATCGCGTCCTTCTGCGCCTGCGTCGCATCGGCGGCAGGATCGCAGTTGGCTCCGCCAGATGCCTTCACACACATGAAGACGCCGATTTCGATCTTGCCGTACCAGTCGTCCTTGGCCTTGTCGACCTGCATCGCGACGAGCAGACCGAACCCGAACAGGGTGAGTGACACCCACATCGTGACGATGACGGCGATCACCATGGAGCCGTTGCGCTTGAGGCCTGACCAGGTCTCCCGCAGGGTATGTCGCATCAGAGAGACCTTCTCCCGCGGCGTCGATCACTGATAGCCATAGACACCCTTGCTCTGGTCTCGGACGACGTCGCCGTCCACCAGTTCGATGACGCGCTTGCGCATCTGGTCGACGATGGTGGCGTCATGGGTGGCCATGATCACGGTGGTGTCGGCCTTGTTGATCTGGTCCAGCAACTTCATGATGCCGATGCTGGTGGCGGGATCGAGGTTCCCCGTGGGTTCGTCCGCGATCAGAATGGTCGGACGGTTCACGAACGCCCGTGCGATGGCGACGCGCTGCTGTTCACCACCGGAGAGTTCCTCGGGGAGTCGGTCGCCCTTCCCTTCAAGCCCCACGAGTTCCAGGGTCTCGGGCACCACCTTGCGGATCAGCGACTGGGGCTTGCCAATGACTTGCATCGCGAAGCTCACGTTCTCGGTCACCGTCTTGCCCGGCAGCAGCCGGAAGTCTTGGAACACCGTTCCGATCTGGCGGCGCAGTGCGGGCACCTTCCAGCTGTGCAGCCGAGTGAGGTCCTTTCCTGCCACGTACAAGTGGCCCGATGTTGGCAGGTATTCGCGCAGGATCAGCCGCAGGAAGGTGGACTTGCCGGAGCCGGAGGCTCCTACCAGGAAGGTGAATTCCCCTTTGGCGATCTCGACGTTGACGTTGCGTAGCGCGGCCCGCGTTTGGCCGTCGTAGGTCTTGGAGACGTCTTCAAATCTGATCACTATGTTCCAGCGGCCGGTTTCGACGATGGGGAAGTTTCCTGAGAAACACTCAGGCCGACCTCATGGGAGTCTATGCGTTGGGCGGAAACGCCGCCAACCGCCACGCAGGGCCGACGTGACGCGGGCAACGCAACACGCTGGTCAAGGCGTTCAGCGCTCACCCTGCTGCCGCCGCCAGCGAACCCCAGCATCGATGAAGCCATCGATATCCCCATCAAAGACCGCATCGGGGTTGCCGACCTCATAATCCGTACGCAGATCCTTCACCATCTGGTACGGGTGCAGCACATACGATCGCATCTGCGAACCCCACGAGTTGCCGGCGTCGCCTTTCAGGCCCCTCATTTCGGCCTCCTTCTCGGCGCGGGCACGCTCCAGCAACCGAGACTGCAGGACCCGGAGCGCGGCCGCCTTGTTCTGAAGCTGCGACTTCTCGTTCTGACAGGAGACCACCAGCCCGGTCGGGAGGTGGGTGATCCGGACCGCGGAGTCGGTAGTGTTCACGCTCTGCCCACCCGGGCCTGAAGACCGGAAGACATCCACGCGGATGTCAGCCTCGGGGACGTCGATGTGGTCCGTCTCCTCCGTGACCGGGAGGACGTCCACCCCGGCGAACGACGTCTGTCGCCGGCCCTGGTTGTCAAACGGTGAGATCCGCACCAAGCGGTGGGTCCCCTGCTCGACGGACAGCATGCCGTACGCAAAGGGTTCACGGACGGTGAAGGTCGCCGACTTGATACCCGCTTCCTCGGCAAACGACGTGTCGTAGACCTCGGTGGCGTACCCGTGCCGTTCAGCCCAGCGCAGGTACATCCGCAGCAACATGGCGGCGAAGTCCGCCGCGTCCACTCCCCCGGCCTCGGAACGGATGGTGATCAGGGCGTCCCGGATGTCGTACTCCCCCGACAGCAGCGTGCGCACCTCGAGAGCGTCAATGTCGGCGCCCACAGCCTTGAGGTCACGCTGCGCCTCGGCGAGGGTGCCCGCGTCGTGCTCCTCTTCGGCGAGTTGGATCAGGACTTCCAGATCGTCAACCCGTCCGCGCAGGGCGGCGAGGCGGTCCACCTCTGCCTGCAGCCGGGACAGCTTCGAGGTGACTCGCTGCGCATTCTCCTGGTCATCCCAGAGGTCGGGCGCCGACACCTGCTCCTGCAGGTCGGCGATCTCGGCCCGTTTCGCGGCCGGGTCAAGCACCGTCTCGATGGAAACCAGGGTGCGATCAAGGGCAGCCAGATCAGCGAGGAGGTCAGCAGCGGTCACAAGGATTCACTCTACCGCCACGGCCTCCGTTCGCCCGGGTCGGGCACTGGCCAGGCCAGGCGGCAGTGCCGCGCGGCCCCATTTCCGCCTGCACCAACGCATGGTCCATGCGGTGGTGGGAGACTGGGGCCGAGGGGCAGCTGCATGGGAGGCTCGGCCCCAGCCAGGGTGTCGAACATCCAGCGCCTCGCAACTGGGAGGTGCGTGATGTCTGGCGCAGGAATTCGGCGCACAGTCACTCCATCAGGAGTTCACGGGAGTTCGTACGGTAGGTCTTTGACGCGTTCAGTGCGGGGGGCAGCGTCGACGATGGCGGTCCTCGGGCTGGTGCTCGCACTGACGGCGTGCGGCGGCGCTCCTGCGTCGACCGTGGTCGAGAGTACGGCCCCAACGAGTGCGGCATCGTCTAGTGCCGCGTCGTCGAGTGCCGCGACGACCGACCAGGAGCTCACCGCGAGCCAGGTGGCCCTGCTGTACATGGACGCGTTTCGCGGCGACGTCACCGGACTGAAGGCCTACAACCCCAACACCTCCGCCACCGGGCATTCCTTTGACGGGATCAACCA
>CAYUWV010000107.1:0-8030 GCA_964448385.1 uncultured Propionibacteriaceae bacterium
AACCTGGGTCACCTCGCGCCGGTCAAGCAGGCGACTCCCGGCATGCAGATCGCGGTCGGTGGTTGCATGGCCCAGAAGGACCGTGAGGTGGTCGTGCGCAAGGCTCCCTGGGTTGACGTGGTCTTCGGGACGCACAACCTGGGGTCGCTCCCGGCCTTGCTGCAGCGCGCAAGGATCGAGCAGGAGGCCCAGGTCGAGATCCTTGAGTCCCTCGAGCGTTTCCCTTCCACCCTGCCGACGCGCCGCGATTCGGCCTATTCAGCCTGGGTGTCGATCAGCGTTGGCTGCAACAACAGCTGCACCTTCTGCATCGTCCCCACGCTGCGTGGCAAGGAGAACGATCGACGGCCGGGAGATGTGTTGGCTGAGATCGAAGCGCTGGTCGCCGACGGTGTGCAGGAAGTGACCCTGCTCGGTCAGAACGTGAACACCTACGGTGTCGAGTTCGGCGACCGGCAGGCCTTCGGCAAACTGCTGCGAGCCTGCGGCAATGTCGAGGGGCTGGAACGCGTCCGGTTCACCTCGCCCCACCCTGCAGCGTTCACCGACGACGTCATCGCAGCGATGGCAGAGACCCCGAATGTGATGCCGTCGCTGCACATGCCCCTGCAGTCAGGTTCCGACCCCGTGCTGAAGGCGATGCGGCGGTCGTACCGCAGCACCAAGTTCCTTGGCATTCTCGATCGGGTGCGGGCGGAGATCCCCCACGCCGCCATCACCACAGACATCATCGTCGGGTTCCCGGGCGAGACCGAACGGGACTTCGCCGCCACCCTTGAGGTTGTGCGGCAGGCCCGGTTCGCCGCTGCTTTCACCTTCCAGTACTCGATTCGTCCCGGTACCCCGGCCGCGACCATGCCCGACCAGGTCCCGAAACAGGTCGTCCAGGAACGCTACGAACGGTTGGCCGAGCTGGTGGCGGACCTCTCGTGGTCGGAGAACCAGAAGTTGGTCGGGCAGCGAGTGGAGGTCATGTTCGCTGCCGGTGAGGGACGCAAGGACGGGGCGACCGCGCGGCTGTCGGGCCGGGCCAGGGACAACCGCCTGGTTCACGTCCGGGTTCCTGAAGAACCGGCGGCGAGGCCGCGTCCCGGAGACTTCGCTGAGGTCGAGGTCAGCTACGCAGCGCCGCACCACCTCAATGCCGACGGCGGCCTGCTCACGTGGCGCCGCAGCCGAGGTGGGGATGCCTGGCAAGCCAGGAACGCGGCCGCCGCCCTGGAACTGGTCCAGCCGGCTGCTTCTCAGACCACCATCAGCCTGGGGATGCCGGTCCGCGGCTGATCGGCAGGCTGGGAGCAGAGGGCAAAGTCCAAGGGGCCGACCGTGGAAGGTCGACCCCTTGGGTTCGTCGTTGGTCAGATCGCCGACCGGCTACTGGGTGGGCTCTGTGGCCTTGCCCAGCGTGTCTTTCAGGAATCCCTGAGCCTGGTCAACTTGGTCCGCAAACTTGCCATCCGTCGCTTGATCGACTGCGTCACCGGCTTTGTCGATGCCTTGGGCGATCTCGTCTTCGTGGCCCGCAACGGCGCCTTTGATCTGTTCGACGATATCCATGCGACCCCCTCTCTCTCGCGACGCCGGAGTATCTCTGCGGCTGACCAGTCCTTTGTACTCTCCGAACCGCGAAGTGCCAAGGGGCTGGCTCGATGAATTCTTGACGGAGCAGTGAAGTTCTGACGGCACAATGGCTGGGTGCCCGAGCTTCCCGTCCTGGTCCTCAACGGACCGACCGCCAGCGGCAAGACGTCGGTCGCGGTCGAGGTCGCGCTGCGACTGGGCGACCTAGGCATGGCCGCAGAGGTTGTGAATGCGGATTCCATGCTGGTGTATCGGGGCATGGACATCGGCACGGCCAAGCCGACACTCATCGAGCGGGCGGGGGTTCCGCATCACCTGATCGACATCCTCGACGTCACCGAGGTGGCCAGCGTGGCTGCGTTCCAGGGACTGGCCCGGCAGCAGTTCGCCGACTGTCGATCCCGCGGGGTGGTCCCGATCCTGGTGGGTGGATCCGCCTTGTACGTCCATGCGATCCTCGACGAGTTCGCGTTCCCTGGGACAGATCCGGTGGTTCGCGGTGCGCTGGAAGCCGATCTGGCCGAGTTCGGTCCCCACGCGCTGCACGCCCGACTGGCCACGATCGACCCTGCCGCTGCTGCCGGCATCCTGCCGGGCAACGGGCGCCGAATCGTCCGGGCGCTGGAGGTGATTGCCCTCACTGGCAGCTACTCGCCCGTGCTGCCTGCGTGGGATTACGCCGTCCCCGGCGCGCTGCAATATGGACTGGACCTGCCGCGCGACGAGATGGATCGACGCATTGAACGGCGGGTGCAGCGGATGTGGGATGCCGGTTTCGTCGAGGAGGTGCGCGGTCTGGTGCCGCGCGGCCTTCGTCAGGGACGCACCGCCTCGCGGGCGTTGGGATATCGCCAGATCCTCGACCACCTGGACGGCCGCAGCAGCGAATCGGAGGCGATGGCCGCCACCATCGCCGGCACCAGACGGTTTGCCCGCAAGCAACTCGGCTGGTTCCGACGCGACCCGCGCATCGTCTGGCTGCCTGCCATCGAGGGGGTCGCCGAAACGATCGTCACCGACCTGAGGGGTAGGCTCGACCAGAACACGCAGGAGGGTTGATGCGCGAGTTGAGGTTCACGAAGGGTCACGGCACGATGAACGACTTCGTGCTCCTTACTGACCCCGACGACGAGCTGACCCTCACCGAGGCCGACATCACGCTCTTGTGCGACCGGCGCGCGGGGATCGGCGGTGACGGGGTGCTGCGCGCCGTCCGGGCTCGCCACATCGCGGGCTGGCAGGGCGATCCCGACCTGTGGTTCATGGACTACCGCAATGCCGACGGATCGCTGGCTGAGATGTGCGGCAACGGCTTGCGGGTCTTTCTGCGGTATCTGGTGGCCGAAGGATTGGCCGAGCCGGGGGAGCTGACTGTGGGGACCCGTGCCGGGCTGCGCAGCGGGCGATTCCTCCCGGATGGGCGGCTGAGCGTCACCATGGGCCCAGCTCGCGTAGCAGCGGATCGCGTCGTGGTGTCGGTTGGTACCCAGCGATGGTCCGGTGTGCCGGTCGACGTCGGGAACCCCCATGTCGTCTCGGTGCTCCGGCCCGCCGACGGCTTGGCAGACCTCGATCTGTCTCGGGCCCCGCAACTCGACCCGTTGGACCGCTTCCCCGACGGGGTCAACGCGGAGTTCGTCAGTGTCGGCGGGCCCGGCGTCCTGACGATGCGCGTCCATGAACGGGGTTCTGGCGAGACCTGGTCGTGCGGCACGGGGGTGGTGGCAGCGGCCGCAGTGGCAGGCGGGGTCGAGGACGGCGAACCGATCACGGTGGTGGTGCCCGGCGGGACGCTCGAGGTGCGTTTCGCCGCTGGTGAAGCTACCCTCACTGGCCCGGCGGTCCTGGTGGCCACTGGTCAGTGGCTACTCGGCGCCGAATACTCAACGGCTCCGGCCAAGGAAGCGAATCCCTGATGGCAGAACTCACCGCTGTTGATCACGACCTGAATCCGGACGGTGACCAGCTGGAGCTGGTCGAGCGCCAATCCCTGCGGCGCGTGGCAGGGATGTCCACGCAGCTCACGGATATTTCCGAGGTCGAGTATCGCGAACTCCAGTTGGAGCGAGTCGTCCTCGTCGGCGTGTGGACCACCGGCACCGAAACCGACGCTGAGAACTCCATGGCCGAGCTGAAGCTGTTGGCGGAGACGGCCGGCTCCGAGGTCCTGGAAGGCCTGGTGCAGCGGCGATCCCATCCAGATCCCGCCACCTTCATTGGACGTGGCAAGGTCGACGAAGTGCGTCAGGTCGTCATTGCGACCGGCGCTGACACGGTCATCTGTGACGGTGAGTTGGAGCCGGCCCAGTTGCGCAACCTCGAGGACCGCGTCGGGGTGAAGGTCGTCGACCGGACCGCACTCATCCTCGACATCTTCGCGGCGCACGCCAAGAGCGCCGAGGGCAAGGCGCAGGTGGAACTCGCCCAGTTGCAGTACCTGCGGCAGCGCCTGCGCGGGTGGGGCGGGAACCTCTCTCGCCAAGTGGGCGGTCGGGCGGCGGCAGGTGCCGGCATCGGCGGCCGCGGTCCAGGTGAGACCAAAATCGAGATCGACCGCCGACGGATCAAGACCAGGATCGCCGTGTTGCGCCGTCGGCTGCGGGAGCTTGACTCGGTCCGTGAGACGACGCGTTCTCAGCGCCGCCGAAACCAGGTGCCGTCGGTCGCGATCGTCGGCTACACGAACGCCGGCAAGTCCTCCCTGCTCAACCGGCTGACCGGGGCGGGGGTGCTGGTCGAGGACGCATTGTTCGCCACGCTGGATCCCACCACCAGGCGTGCCGCGACCACGGACGGACGTCAATTCACCCTCACTGACACTGTCGGGTTCATCCGGCACCTGCCGCACGACCTGATCGAGGCGTTCCGCTCGACATTGGAGGAATCTGTTGCGGCGGACTTGCTGCTGCACATCGTCGACGGTTCCGACGCGGACCCGTTTGGACAGATCGCGGCCGTTCGTACGGTGCTGGGCGACATCGGAGCAGCGGGGGTCGCTGAGCAACTCGTGGTCAACAAGATCGATCAGGCGGATGACTCCACGCTGCTGGCGTTGCGCGGGCGGTTCGGCGATGCCGTCTTCGTTTCGGCGCGGACCGGCGAGGGAATCGACGAGCTGCAGGCCGTCATCGAGCGGCGGCTACCTCGTCCGGCCGTCGAGGTGCACGCGCTGGTTCCCTACGACCGCGGTGACCTGATCAACCGGATCCATCAGTCGGGGGAGTTCCTGTCCACCGAACACCTCGCTGAGGGCACGCGGGTGACCGTCCGGGTGAACTCCGACCTGGCGGGGGAGCTTGCCCGCTACGCCGAGCCTGCCAGCGGTGTCTGATGCCGCGCGCCTGACGGCTGCGATCCTTGGCGCTGCGGTCGCGGGGATCGAGGGCAGCGCCCGTCCGGGTCAGGCACAGATGGCCGCGGAGATCGCGGGGAGCTTCGCGTCGGGAGACCACCTTCTCGTGCAAGCCGGAACCGGAACCGGCAAGTCGCTGGGCTACCTTGCCCCCGCACTGGCCTACTTGGCTGAGAATCCGGAATCGCGGGTGGTGATCGCAACGGCGACGCTGGCTCTGCAGGCGCAACTCGCCACGAAGGACATTCCGGCCGCAGTGGCGGCCTGCTACCAGGTCACCGGAAAGAAGATCAGCCACGCGGTCGTGAAGGGTCGCGGCAACTACGCCTGCCTGTACCGGGCTCGGGACGGCCGGGGCGCCGAGCAGGACAGCCTGCTGGGGGCGAGCGAACTGGTGGAGTCGATCACCGCGGCAACCGATGCGGCAACCGCAGCGGGCAGCGAAGTCGTGGCCCTGCGGGAATGGGCCGAAGCGGAGGCTCGGGTCGGCGGACTCGCCGACCGTGACGACGCCCCAAGCCACGGCGCCCAAGCCTGGGCTCAGGTGTCGATCCCGGTGCGGGAGTGCCTTGGCAGCAGCCGATGCCCTTACGGGCAGGAGTGCTTCGCCGAGTTGTCCCGGGAGCGGGCGCGAGGCAGCCAGCTGGTGGTGACCAACCACGCCCTGTTGGCCATCGACGCACTGCATGGCGGGACGGCACTGCCCAGCCATGATGCCGTGGTCATCGATGAAGCCCATGAACTGGTCGCGCGGGTGACCGGTGCGGCCTCGCATGAACTGTCGGCGCAGGCGGTGGAGCGCGTGGCCCGGCGATGCCTGCCGTGGCTGGAGGAAGAGCTCGGATCTGAGTTCCTGGAGAGCGGCGACACGCTGCGCGTTGCTCTCGACAGCGCGGAACTGGGACGGGTGGAGAATCCGGACGGTGCTGTCGTAGCGGCGTTTCGGCGGGTGCGGGACGTGGCCCGAGGTGTGGTGTCGGGGATCTCCGGGGCCGCCGACGACAACGACAAGGTTCAGGCGAGCGCCGCCGCCAAGGAGATCTTCGAGGTTGCCGAACGGATGGCAGCACTGGCCGACGTGGACGTGGTCTGGCTGGGCGAGCGCGAACGATTCGGACGTCAGGCGTATCAGGCCCCCCTCTCGGTGGCAGGACTGATTCGTGACCAGATCATGGCTGACAAGCCCTGTGTGCTGACCTCAGCCACGTTGAAGGTGGGTGGCGACTTCGATGCTGTGGCCAGATCCTTGGGGCTGGGGGCGGCGCTCGGCGAGGTGGAGTCGGAGCGACGCTCGTGGCGGGGGGTGGATGTCGGGTCGCCGTTCGACTATCGCAGCCAGGCGATCCTGTATGTGGCACGTCACCTGCCCCCGCCCCACCGGGACGGGATCAGCGTCGACGCGATGGCCGAGATCGCCGAACTGGTGTGGGCTGCCGGCGGCCGCACCCTGGGCCTGTTCGCCTCACAGCGCTCCGCTGAGGCGGCGGCCCGCTTCTGCCGAGCCGAACTGCCCCAGGCGACGATCCTGTGCCAGGGCGATCGCCAACTCCCGGAACTGACTCGGGAGTTCGTCGCTGATCCAGCGGCGAGTCTGTTCGGCACACTCTCGTTGTGGCAGGGCATCGACGTGCCCGGGGAGACGTGCCAACTGGTCATCATCGACAAGATCCCGTTCCCCCGGCCAGATGACCCGCTGTTACAAGCCCGGCAACGCGCGGTGGCTGAAGCGGGCGGGAACGGCTTCATGGCGGTCGCTGCCACCCATGCCGGGCTCCTGCTCGCCCAGGGATCCGGACGGCTGATTCGGCGGGCCAGTGACCGCGGGGTCGTCGCCGTGCTCGATCCGAGGCTGGTGACGGCCCGCTATGGAACCTTCCTTCGTGCCTCGATGCCGGACTTCTGGATGACCTCGAACACCGAGACGGTGATTGGGGCCCTGCGCAGGCTGGGGGAGACGCGCCCCGTTCAGGAGTCGAACAACGCGGCCACCGCCTGAGCGCATTCGTCGGGGACTTCGACGGCCTTGGTGCGGCTGGTCGCTCCGGCGATCAACGTGATATCGCGCGCTGGTCGTCCGAGTGCTTGGGCCAGTGCCTTGAGTGCCGCGCGGGTGGCTCGTCCCTCGACCGCCGGCGCGTTGACCGCAATAACCAGGGCGTCGACGCCATAGCGCCCCCCGACACGGGTGCGGGAGGCGCCTGGCTTGACGCGGATACTGATTCGGATGTCGTCCCCCTGCTAGACCCGTCGCAGGACGGCGACAACCTTGCCCAGAATGGTCGCTTCGTTTCCGTCGATGGGGGTGTAGGCGGGGTTGTGCGGCAGTAACCACACCTGCCCGGGCACCCGCTTGAACGTCTTCACCGTCGCTTCGTCGCCCAGCAGGGCGGCGACGATGTCCCCGTTGTTGGCGGTCGGCTGCTGCCTGACTACAACGTAGTCACCGTCACAGATGGCGGCGTCGATCATGGAGTCGCCGCGAACCTCGAGCAGGAACAACGTCCCTTCGCCGACCAACTGCTTGGGCAGCGCGAAGACATCCTCCACGGCCTGCTCGGCGAGAATCGGCCCTCCTGCGGCAATTCGGCCGAGAACCGGGACCTGCACCGAACGCGCGGCGAGGTCATTGATCCCCGTCTCGTCCACGTGGCCTTCGGCGGCGCTCGGGGTATTGCTGAGTGAGTCGGGCAGGTGGACTTCCATGGCCCGCGGCCGGTGTGGATCCCGGCGCAGGAACCCTTTGGCTTCGAGCACCTTGAGTTGGTGCGCCACGGAGGATGACGAAGCCAGACCCACGAGCTCGGCGATTTCACGGATGCTCGGCGGGTAGCCACGCTGCTCGAGGGTGTCCCGGATCATCTCCAGGATCTTGCGCTGTCGTGGGGTGAGGCCATCCGCGTCTTCGGGACGGTCGGGCAACTCGCTGATGGGGGTGCCCAGCTGGGCTGCGATGTCCTCGCGCCGAGGGCGACCGCGACGCCGGGGTTCTTTGCTCTGGAGAGTTCCAGTCGGGGGAATGCCTGCCATGTCGCTTACGCTAGCCCGGGTGGAGCGGAAATGGAACAAACGTTCGAGGCGTGTCGCCGGATTGAGGCGC
>CAYUWV010000108.1:0-7900 GCA_964448385.1 uncultured Propionibacteriaceae bacterium
ACCCCCGAGTGGCGGTTGCGCGCCGCGACCCCTACCGTGCAGGCATGATCGGTGTCGTCGCGCTCGACCTCGGCCAGGTGCTCTCCTCGCCGCCAGACCTGTACTCGACTCCCGCCGCCCTGCTGGACGTGGAGCCGGAGGCCTATGAGGCCCTGTACTGGAACAACCGGGTCAACTACGACGCCGGCGGCTCACGAATCGAGTACTACAAGCCGATGCTGACCGCCCTCGGCGTGGCACCCTCCGGCGAACTCATGACCCAGTTGGCCTGCCTCGATTGTGAGATGTGGGCCGACCTTCGCCCGACCGCGCGCGAGTTGCTCACCACCGTCGCGGAATGGGGGCTCCGCGTGGTGGTGGTAAGCAACGCCCCGATCGCCCTGCGACGGGCGGTCGAGCAGAGCGACTGGCTCCACCTGGTCGAGCGCGTCTTCATCTCCGCAGAACTGCGACTGACCAAACCCGACCGGGGCTTCTACGAGCACGTCACCTCCCAGTTGGGCGTCGCCCCGCAGCAGATCGCCTTCATCGACGATCGTCCCCGCAATGTCGAGGCCGGCACGGAGTTCGGCTGGCAGTCGCACCTGTGGGTGGACGACTCCGACTCCCTGACCTGGCTCCGTCAGGTCTGCGGGCGCCCCTGACCCGCGAGACGGCGTTCAGCGCGGTTGAATCCCCGCCAGGCACACCTCACCGGCCGGGCCGCTCGCCGAAGACACCCACAGCGGTGGACGGATCAGCGTCCGGCACAGGTCCCCCGTCACCTGCCGCAAGCCGCCTGCGGCGCCAGCGTCGACGAGCCCGTTGCCGGTGCAGCCGGCAAAACCGAACGTGACCGGCTGCCCGCCGACCAGCACCACCCCGCTGACGACCGGGGCGATCGTCGGGTTGCACTGGTCCCTCGTGCCGTCCGGACCTCCCCCACCCGGGGCCGCCAGGATCGCCCGCCAGGCGGCGATGGCCTCGGCCCCCGCGATCCGCACCGAGGACACCAAGCCGACTCCCGCCGCCGGGAGTCGGTCATACAGGCACACCGTCACCTCGGAGTTCAGGTAATCCTGGAGGTCGACCAGCGTGGTCCGCGGATACTCGACGCTGCAGCCGTTGTGGTCGGCAGGAACCACCACCGCGGATTCCAGAATGCGGTTGGCCAGTTCCCGTTCGTCTGGTGGCGCCAGCACCCACAGCCCCGCCTCGCCCACCACCCGTGAGGAATACGTCCACTCGGCGACCGCCGGGACGTCCGGCTGCTCGCCCGCCGGGAGGAAGCTCAGATGCATCCCCTGCTGGGACGCCGGGAAGTCACCGGTGCACAGGACATCACTCACCAGCACCTGACCGCGCCACAGATCGACGAACGGCTTGGTGGCGAAGTCGCGCCGCGGCTCAGCGCACCAGTCGGCCTGCGGGCTGTGGGCGTAAGCCCACGTCGTGGGCACCTGCACGACCACGTTGCGGAACGACTCCCAGCGGAAACCTGGAGCCGGCTCCGCGGGGGTTGCGCCAGCTACGGGAGGCGCGGCCTCACCTGACGCATCCTGCTCAGCTTTCGCACCGGCCGGGAGAGCCGTCATGGATCCCTCGCTGTTCGTCCGGAGCACCGACACCAGCAGCGCGCCCGCCACCACGACGCTCAGCAGCGCCGCCGCAGCTCCGGCCCACACCCACTGGGACGGGCCCGACCGACTGGGACGGGCGGGGACCACGTCGGCCGGGTCCAGCGGGGCGAAACTCGCCCCCGCGACGTCGCTCCGCAAGGCCGCCCGGAAGGCCGCCTGCTCACGCTCGAAGTCGTCAGGCATCCTGCCTCCCCTCGAACTGAGCCCGCAGGCTCAGCAGCGCTCGATGGACGTGGGACCGCGCGGTTGCCTCGGCGCAGCCGAGAATCTCCCCGATCTCGGCGAACGACCGGTCCTCGTAGAACCGCAGCACCACCGCCGCGCGCTGCAAGGGCGGCAACGACCCGCACAGCCGCAAGGCCTGGTCGGCGTCGGCCACCTCGACCGCCGGATCCGCAGCCACCGGCGCGGAGCGCAAGCTGGCCGGCTCGGCGGAGGGGATGAGCCGGTGCACCTTGCGCCAGCGGGAGACGTGGGCGTTCACGATGCTGCGCCGGACGTAGGCGTCCACTTCGCCCCGGGCGGCCACCTGTCGCCAGCGCGGGAACAGGCCGACCAGGGCGTCCTGGACGGCGTCGTGCGCGTCCTCACGGTTGCGGGTCACCAGGTAGGCGAAGCGCAGCAGGGCGACTGACCGGGTCGCCACGTAGTGCTCGAACGACAGCGTGGCCGGTTCCGCCGGGTTGCTCACCCAGACCCCCTCACACGTCGTCACACCCAGTTCACGCCCGGACGGCGGGTTTCGTTGCGCTACTCCCCGGGGTAGCGGACGCCGATCTGCGCGCGGACCTGGTCAAGGATCTCGATGATGGCCACGCTTTCGGCCAGCGGCAGCAGCGGCGATTCTCCTCGCCCGTCAGCCACGAGTTGCGCGAAGTGGGCGGCCTCATGGCACAGGCCCTGATGGCCCAAGTACTGCCGCTCGGGACGCACGACCTGATCCCCGTCGACGTCGATCAGGCGCACCGGCCCGGGAATGTAGAAGGCATCCTCAAGTTCGATGCGCCCCGCTGTGCCACTGATCGTCGCCGTCGTCGGCGTCTTGGCCGCCAGCGTCGTGGTGAGCACCGCGTGGGCACGCGGGTGCTCCGCGAATCCGTCCATCAGGATCGAGACCTGTCGATCGACGCCAGTCTCGGTGAGGGTGCCGACGGCCTGCACCCGTCCGGGCAGGCCGAGCGCGAAGACGGCATACGAGATCGGATAGATGCCGATATCGAGCAGGGCGCCACCGGCCAGCGCCGGGTCGTGGAGCCGCGGCGCGCGTTCCGGCCCGAGCACCTGCCCGTGGTCGGCGATCAGGGTCTCGATCTCCCCCAGCGTCCCGTCCGCCAGCAACTGCCGCACGATGTCGGTGTGCGGCAGGAACCGCGTCCACATCGCCTCCATCAGGGTCACCCCGGCGGCTTGGGCGGCGGCGACCAACTGCCGGGCCTCGCCCGCGTTGCGCGTGAACGCCTTCTCGACCAGCACGTGCTTGCCGGCTTCGATGGCCAGGGATGCCTGCCGGAAGTGCTCACTGTGGGGCGAGGCCACGTACACGACCTGGACGGACGGATCCGCCACCAGCTCTTCATAGGACGAGTACGCCTTCGGCACCTCGAATTCGTGGGCGAAGCTCTGAGCGCGTTCAGCCGACCGTGAGCCGACAGCGACCAGCCGCTGGCGGGTGAAGGTCTTCAGCGCTCGCGAGAACGCGCCGGCAATCCACCCAGGGGCCATGATCCCCCAGTTCAGCGACGGGGCCAGTGCCGGGTCGGGAACCCGGGAGACAGGAAGGTGCGCGGGCAGGCTCATGGCGACAACCTAGTAGCCGCCTTGGGCTTCGAACAGCGCCCCGGCCGAGCTCGGCGTGGGATCAGGCGTTCGCCCTCCGGCTCGCCACCTTGCGTCCGACGGCGAGCCAGAGCAGGAACCACCCGCCCAAGGCCGTGACCAACCACACCACCAGCGAGGCCAACACCCACGAGCGCCACCCCGAAATGGTGAGCCCGCCCGGCATCCAGGTGGCGATCCACAAGGCGAGCCAGGTCGAGACCAGTCCGATTCCACCGAGCAGCGCATTCGCGTGACGCCGCGCGGTGTTGAACACGAACGGCCCGAGCAGGGTGACGGCGCCGGCGAAGACCACGACGGCCGCGGTGAACCCGGCGACCTCAAGCTGGACGCCTTCGACGAGCCAGGCTGCGACCAGCAGGCCCAAGGCGGCTGAGGCGAGGTTGACGGCCAAACCGATCAGCATTCGGATCATGCCGGTCAGCTTACTGACGCCCGCCGACAAGCCCGCCGACACGCTCGTCGCGACAGGCAGCCGGTCCCCATGGGCCGGCTGCCGACCCCGGTGGCCTCACCAGGCTCGACCCACCAGGCGAACTCCCGTCACCTCGCGCGGCCTCACGAGCCCCCAGGGCTCATTCGGTGAGCGTTGCCACCATGAGGGCCTTGATCGAGTGCATCCGGTTCTCGGCCTGATCGAACACGATGGACGCCTCAGACTCGAACACCTCGTCGGTGACCTCGAGTTCGGGCAGTCCGAACCGCTGGAAGACCTCCTCGCCGACCGTGGTCTCGCGGTTGTGATAGGCGGGCAGGCAGTGCATGAACTTCACCTCGGCGACACCGGTCCGCTCCAGCAGCGCCAGATTCACCTGGTAGTCGCGCAACAACTCGATGCGCTCGGTCCAGACCGATTCGGGCTCCCCCATCGACACCCAGATGTCGGTGTGCACGAACTGGCAGCCGCGCACCCCGTCCAACTCATCGGTGAGGGTGATCCGTCCCCCCGTCTGTTCGGCGAACGCCTGCGCGCGTTCCACGACCCAGGCTGGGGGAAGCAGCTTGGCCGGCGCCACGATCCGCACGTCCATGCCCAACAGGGCGCCACCCATCAGCAGTGAACAGCCCACGTTGAACCGGGCGTCCCCGACGTAGGCGAACGCGATCTCCCGATCGGCCAACCCGCTCGCCTCACGCATCGTGAACATGTCGCACAGGCTCTGAGTCGGGTGCCACTCGTCGGTGAGCCCGTTCCACACCGGGACGGACGCGGCCGCGGCGATCTTCTCGACCGTCGCCTGCAGTGCCCCGCGGTATTCGATGCCGTCGAACAGCCGCGACAGCACCCTCGCGGTGTCGGCCGGTGATTCCTTGTGACCCAACTGGGAGGAGTTTCCGTCCATCTGGGTGACGTGGGCACCCTGTTGGTGGGCGGCGACTTCGAACGCACTGCGGGTGCGGGTCGACGTCTTCTCGAAGATCAGGGCGATGTTCATGCCGGTGAGGCGTTGCCGCTCAGCGCGGGCCAAACGTTCGGCTTTCAACTCGGCGGTCAACCCCAGCAGCTGAGCCCACTCCGAGGGGGTGAAGTCCATCTCCTTGAGGAAATGTCGTCCGTACAAGCTCGTCGTCACAACGCAACCTTTCGAGATGCCAACCGATAGGAGAACTTTGCCAGTCGTGACAGCATGGAGCCATGCTCGTTCGTTTCCTCGCCAGCGCGGCGGCCTTGGCGGTGGCCACTTTCGTCGTGGGAGGGATCACGGTGGTAGATCGTGACCTCGAGACCGAAGTGGTCACGATTCTGGCTGTCGCCGCCATTTTCGGCGTGGTCAACACCATCGTCAAACCGCTCTTCCGGTTCGTCACCGCGCCGCTGATCTTCCTGACGCTGGGGCTGTTCCTGTTGATCATCAACGCGCTGCTGCTGATGTTCACCTCGTGGGTCGCCGGGGAGCTGAATCTTGGCTGGCACGTTGAGGGATGGTGGCCGGCTTTCTGGGGCGGACTCATCGTCTCCATCGTGAGCTTCATCCTCAACGCCTTCTTGGGAAAGCGCGGAACGGAACACCGATGACGTCACCAGTGATCGAGTTCGTGTGCTGGGGCAACATCTGCCGGTCACCGATGGCCGAACGGGTTGCCCAGGCTTGGGCCAAGCGAGACCACATCACGGGAGTGACCTTCACCAGCGCCGGAGTGAGCAATGTCGAGGCCGGCAAGCCGATCGACGAACGCGCCGCCGAAGTGCTGCGCGCTGCGGGCTACCGGGCGGACGGGCACAGCGCGCACCGGATCACCCCCGAAGAGATCCGCTCCGCCAGCATGCTGATCGGCATGGAGCAGCTCCATCTCGACCGGATCAAGCAGATGGTCCCGGGCGTCCACCACCTCTACCTGTTGAGCAACTTCGATCGCAACGCGGTGCCGGGATCCGGCATCCCCGACCCCTGGTACGGAACGGCGGAAGGCTTCAACGAGACGCTTGCCGCCATCGAGGCCGCGATGCCAGAGGTCATGCGGCGAGCGCGTGAACTGACCCGCCACTAGTCAGTCCGCTCCCGCCTGGCCGCCCACCGTCGGCGCGCTGAGCCACGGCGCTGCGCCAACGTGGCAGGCTGGGAGCATGCACATCCTCGTTGTGGACGACGACCAGGCGGTCCGAGATTCGCTCGCGCGTTCGCTGCACTACTCCGGCTACGAGGTGACCACGGCCAAAGACGGCGTCGAGGCCTTGGCCAAGCTGTCCGCGATTCGTGCCGACGCCGTCATCATGGACGTGATGATGCCCCGGCTGGACGGACTGGAGACCACCCGATCACTGCGGGCCAGCGGCAATGACGTCCCGATCCTGGTGCTGACGGCGCGCGACGCGGTCGGTGACCGGGTGGACGGACTGGACGCCGGAGCCGACGACTACATGGCCAAGCCCTTCTCGTTCGAGGAGCTGCTGGCTCGCCTGCGGGCCTTGACCCGGCGCACCGCGCGGCCCGGCGGCGCGGAGGACGCAGTCGCCGAGTTGCTCTCGTTCGCCGACCTGTCCCTCGATCTGCAGACCCGCGAGGTGCAGCGCGCCGGACGGCGGATCAGCCTGACCCGCACCGAGTTCGCGCTGTTGCAGACCTTTCTGGAGAACCCGAGGCGGGTTCTGGAGCGTAGCTGGCTGCTGAACGAAGTCTGGGGATTCGACTTCCCGACCACGGCCAACTCCCTCGAGGTCTACATCGGCTACCTGCGGCGCAAGACCGAGGGTGAGGGAGAACCCCGACTGATCCACACCGTGCGCGGCATCGGCTACGTGCTGCGCGAGACTCCACCGTGATCCGCTGGCTCCAATCCATTCTCTCGGTCACCAACCGTCCACTGCAGGATCGGTTGGCCTTCTTGGTTTCGATGGCCGTCGCCGGAGCCGTTGCGATCACGGGAGTCGCGGCCTACATCATCACGACGCTGGCGGTGTACGACCAGCTCGACCGGGAACTCATCGACGTCGCCTCGGTGACCAGCGACTGGATCAAAGGCGACATCAACTCCCTGGGCGGCCTCAACAGTGATGCGCTGGCCACGGCGAACGTCACCGTGATGCTGATCCGTGCGGACAATCGGGTGATCGTGCCCGGTGGCGGCACTTCGATCCTTGAGCCGACCTCCAAAGAGGTCGCCATCGCGCGAACCCAGACCGGATCCTCAGCTCGCTCGGGCACGGACACTCAGGGCAACCCGTACCGGATCGTGGCCGTCCCCTTCACCGACGGCGTCAGCCGTTACGCGCTGGTGCTGGGCCGTCCGCTCGAGCCGACGTACGCGATCCTGCAAATCTTGGCGTTCTCGCTGCTGGGCTTCGGCGTGCTGGCCGTCGTGGTCGCGGGACTGCTCGGTTGGGTGATCGCCCGCTCGGGGTTGGAACCGATCCAGCGACTGACGTCGGCGCTGACTCGGGTCACCGAGACCGACCAGCTGGCTCCCGTGGAGTTGAGCGGCATGGACGAGCTCACCGACCTGACCAAGTCGTTCAACGTGATGATGGCCACCTTGGCGAACTCGCGTGACCGGCAGCGCCGACTGATCGCCGACGCCGGGCACGAACTGCGTACTCCGCTCACGTCGTTGCGCACCAACGTCGAACTGCTGGTGGCCGACGAACGCCAAGGCATGCTCCCGCCGGGGGCGCGGAGCGAGATCCTTCGAGACATCGCCGCCCAGCTGGGTGAGTTCACCACCCTGATCGGCGATCTGGTGCACCTGTCGCGGGAGGAGTCCGTGACACCGCATCCGGAGCCCATCGAGCTGAGCGACGTGGTGGGCAACGCCCTGGCTCGCGCCAAACGTCGCGGTCCGGGCTTGGTCTTCGACGTGGAACTCGACCCGCTCTACCTGGTGGGCGAGCCCGAAAGCCTGGAGCGGGCCATCACCAACCTGCTCGACAACGCGGTGAAGTTCTCCCCGCCGGGTGGCACCATCACCGTCCGTCTGAAGGGGGACCGGCTTCGGATCTCCGACCAGGG
>CAYUWV010000109.1:0-7750 GCA_964448385.1 uncultured Propionibacteriaceae bacterium
GACTTGAGCTATGCGAACTGACCCTCCGAGAAGCGGTGTTAGCTTGAGGCGATGGCTGAATTCTGGGCGCACTCTTGCAATGTCGTTGGGGAACGTCACTTGCTGGCGGACCACCTGCGCGCGACCGCTGAACTCGCTGGGAGCTTCGGGAGTGAACTCGGTTCGGAGCGCCTCTGCTACGTGGCAGGACTCCTGCATGACGTGGGCAAGGTCGTTCGCCCCTGGCAGGACTACCTGCTTGCGAGTGAGGCCGGGGTCAGGACACGCACCGTCAACCACAAGACCAGCGGGGCCAACCTATTCGCACGGCTGGCACGAGAGCCCGGCCGTCTGATTATCGAGGGCCACCATTCAGGCATCCCAGATTTCCGGGAGCCCCCCTCCGACGGCACCCCACAACCTGACCGGGAACGAGCGGTCGAAGTGGCTGCGCGACTCCTCCTGCCTGAACTCGACGAAGTCCTCGCGGCGGGCAGTGTGGTGCCGGACAGGTGGTCGAATTGGGCTAAGGCGGACCCCACTGCGCTTGAGATGGCTGTTCGTATGGCCCACTCGGCGCTGGTGGACGCCGACTTCCTCGACACCGCCTCTCATTTCAATGCCACGCGGGCTCGGTTGGCGCCAGCGGCCGACTTCGCAGCCCTACACGCTCGGTTCAACGACGCACTCGGCCGGGAGTTGGCTGGTCGTCGCCCTTCACCTGTGGACGCGCTAAGGGGTTCTCTCTTGCATGACTGTATTGCCGCCGCGACTTGGTCGCCGGGGGTCTTCCGTCTGCCGGCCCCGACTGGGTCGGGCAAGACCATCTCGGTGGCCTCCTTCGCGCTAGCACACGCAGCACGCCACGGGCTGAAACGAATCATCGTGGCCGTGCCCTTTCTCTCGATCACCGAGCAGAACGCCGCCGTCTACCGCCGTCTGATCGGCGAGGAGAACGTGGTGGAGCATCACAGTGGCGTCGATCCGGGGCTGCAGGACCGAAACCCAACTGGGTCGGCGCGCGCCAAGTATGGCGTCGAGAACTGGGACGCCCCCTTCGTCGTGACGACCACGGTGCAATTGTTCGAGTCGTTGTTCTCCAACCGCCCCTCTCGAACCCGCAAGCTGCATCGGCTAGCGAACGCGGTCATCATTCTCGACGAGGTCCAAGCCATCCCTCCGCGCGTGCTACCGGTGATCCTGGATGGCTTGCGCATCCTGCAGCAGCACTTCGGCTCGACCGTCGTCCTGTCGTCCGCGACTCAGCCGACGTGGGATCTGGTCGGCCCTTGGAGGCAAGCCGAGAGTCTGAATGTTCGCGACATCGTGTCTGACCCGGCACGGCTCTACTCGGGGCTGCGCCGCACTTCGATCGAGTGGACAACGGTGGATTCACTGGATGCTGTGGCCGACTTGATGACCGCCGAGCCCCGCGTGATGGCAGTCGTCAACACCACTGTGAACGCACGAGACGTGGCACTCGCGCTTCGCGGTCGCGCCGCTGAGGGACTCTTCCACCTGTCGACCCGCATGTACGTGGGCCACCGGCGGGCCGTCCTGAACGAGGTGCGCAGACGCTTGGCGGCAGGGCTCCCAGTTCGTCTTGTGTCGACCCAATTGGTTGAGGCAGGGGTGGATCTGGACTTTCCCGTGGTGTTTCGCGCCCTTGCCCCAGCTGAGAACCTGTCGCAGGCGCGGGGGCGCTGCAATCGTGAGGGGCACCTCACGTCTGGGCGTTTCGTTGTGTTGGAGTGCCCTGAGTTGTCGACCTTGGACGCCTACCACGTTGGGGTCGCCAAGACCCGGCAGCATTTCGAGGTGCCCTCGGTCGACCTAGATGCTCCCGACGCGATTCGCCGCTACTACGCGGACCTGTACGCCACCCTCGACGTGGACGGCCTCGAAGAGGCGACGAAGATCCAGGAGGCCAGACGGCGCCTCCGATACAGGTGCGTCGACAAGTTCCGGATGATTCAGGATGACGCCACGGCCGTAGTGGTCGCTGGGGCTCCGGGAGCGGAAGAGGTGCTGAGCGATCTCGCCCAGCAGATCAACGCTGGTGGGGCTCCCTCGCCTGATCGCTTCCGGCGGCTCCAGGAGTACTCGGTGAACATCCCGACGGACATGCTGCGGCGCGTGACGGGCTACGTTGTCGAGGAACTTCCTGGCATCTCGGTGTGGCGTGGCGCCTATGACCTGCTGACTGGTGTCAGTCTGGACAGGAACCCCCAGGATTCGGTCTGGTAGCGGCAGAGAGGCGGCTCGATGGACCTGAGAGAACGCGACGGTTATCCCCCCCTGGTGGTTGAACTGTGGGGCCCAGCCGCCTTGTTCACCCGGCCAGACGCCAAAGTCGAGCGGCTGTCCTACCCGGTCATGACCCCGAGCGCGGCCGTGGGCGTCCTCGAGGCGATCTTCTGGAAGCCTGAGTACCAATGGCAAGTGGTCGCCGTCGAAGTGCTGGCTCCGATTCGTGAGGGCCGGGTGCGCCGTAACGAGACCACTCAAGTCGTGTCGCGCGAGAGTGCCTTGCGTGGGCAGCGAGTCAACACAGCGGACCACCGGACCCAACGGGCCTCAACCATCCTTCTTGATGTGCGCTACCGGGCACATGCCCACGTAGTTCTGCGCGAACATGCGACCGAACCCGTGGCGAAGTACCGTGACCAGTTCCGTCGCCGCGTGGAGCGCGGCGCGTGCTTCAGCCAGCCGTACTTCGGTACGCGGGAGTTCCCCGCATCATTCGGCGTCCCAAGCGAGGCTGCGCCCCTGCCGATCTCGCGGGATCTCGGCGTCATGCTGCACTCGATCACGCACGGGAAGGACGGCCGTGACCCGCAGTCATCCTGGTTCACTGCCCGGCTGGACAGTGGAGTCCTGCACGTGCCCGAACTGGGCATCAGCGTGGGAGGTACCCCGTGACGACTCTGTTCGAGGCATTGGTGAAGTACGCGCGCGACCGCGAACTGATTGAGAAGCCTTACCACGCCCCTGCCCGGTTCCTCTGGCAGATCGACCTGTGTGAGGACGGTTCGCTGGCCTCGCGGGAGTTGACCCCGCTGTCCACTACTCGTGAGGTGAGGGGCAAGATCAAAGAGGAACGCGGACGGGTCGTCACCGTGCCGCGCATGACACGAACGAGCGGTGTTTCCCCGATGCTCGGAGCAGACGACATCGCCTACGTCCTGGGGTGGGTCCATGAAGCGCCGGATCCGGGCGACACAGCGGCCAGTCGCGCTCACGAGAAGGCAGTGCGGGACGCCCGCCAGCGGCATGAGGCTTGGTCAACACTCACACGCCATTGGGCGGCGAGCCCGGCAGCAGCTCACGATCCCATCCCGCAGGCACTGCTCAAGTTTCTTGACAGTGGCGCTGACCAGGTCCTGCGGCCATCCGAATGGAACTCCAAGGACGGCGTCATCATTCATGTCGGGCTGGTACCGGCGTCCACGGCCAACTCCGCTGCCCCCTTCTGGACCCAATACGTTGAGGGCACGAAGGGTTCCAGTCGAGTCCGTCCGTGCCTGGTCTGCGGGATGGACGGCCCCGTCGTCGACACCTTCGCTCAGCCGGTGAAGGGTGGGCTGATCCCGAGTGGCCAGTCCTCCGGCGTTGCTCCAGTGAGCGTGAACGAGGCGGTGTACGGCTACGGCCTTCGCCGTGGCCTCGAACAGGTACCCATCTGTGTGCACTGTGCGCAGGCCATCCCGACCAGTTTGAACCACCTGCTGTCGGATTCGACCCGTGCGTACCGCTCCTCTGATGCTGCGACGACCTGGTGGGTTGACGGCGCCTCGGACTTCAACGCACTCGATGAACTGTCCCCGGCGCAGGACAGCGAAGTCGCTGCCCTAATCCAGCGAGTCCATAGCGGGAGTGGTACCCGCCAAGCGCTCGACCTGGAGCAGTTCTACGCGGTGACACTGGAAGCGAATGCCGCCCGCATGGTCGTCCGTGACTGGACGCACCTGCCACTCATCACCATCCAGGAGAATGTCTTGGCGTGGTTCGCCGACGGGCGCGTGGAGCCACTGTGGCCTCGCGACCGGGCCTACCAGCCGCTGTGGCTGCTGGCTGCCGCCACCGGACGGTATGACGCGGACACCAGCCGTTACCTCCGCCCCTCGGATAAGGGTGGACGCCATCCACACGCCATCGTTGAAACTCTCCAGAACGCCGCGCTCCAGCGCTGTCCATTGCCCCGCGAGGTCGCCTCTCACGTAGTCCAACGGGTGGCAGCGGACGGTCGCGTAGACGACCCACGTGTCGCCCTGCTTCGGTTGTACCTCACCCGCTCCCCGTCCTCGAAGGGAACCCCCATGCCCGGCCTTGACCCGAACAACACCCAGCCCGCCTACCTGTTGGGACGCCTGATGTCGGTCTACGAGGCCACGCAATACGCGGCGGCCACCGCCGATGGCGGCGAAGCCCCTAACGCGACCTTCGTCGACAAGTACCTCGCCGGCGCCATCACGTCTCCTCGCCTAGTCCTCACCGCCGGCGGGCGTCAGGCGTCGGCCTGGTTGTCGAAACTGCGACGCAACAGGCGTGACTGGTTCCACCAGAGGGACATCGATGCGATTATCGCTCAGCTAGACCCAAGCGATCCTGGACCGACGCGGGCCACGCTCGACCAGCAGGCATTGTTCCTGCTCGGCTATCACCACCAACGTGCGCACAGCAACGCCGCACGAACGGCGTCGGCGGTAGCAACGGCGACCGCAACATCCCGGGTCGATGAGCCTGCTCCCTCCGTCCCTGACCAGCACTAATCCAGAAGCACATCGCCCAACGAGGAGAAGCCCGACCATGGCCACGCACACCGATCCGATGGTCCGCCACGACATCGTGTTCCACTTCGACATCACCGACGGCAACCCCAACGGTGACCCGGACGCCGGCAACCGTCCTCGCGTCGACCCCGAGACCGGACACGGTCTGGTGACGGACGTCTCTCTCAAACGCAAGATCCGGGACACGATCGGGTTGGCCAGCGGGAACGCCGAGGGTTACGACATCTTCGTCACGGCCGGCACTGCACTCAACGACACCTTGGAGCGCTCGTACGCCGAGACCGGCACCAAGGTCGCCAAGGACACCAAAGACGCGAAGGCAGCCCGAGCTTGGCTCTGCAGTCACTACTTCGACATCCGGCTGTTCGGCGCCGTCCTGTCGACCGGCAACACGCCGGCTCTGGGCCAGATCCGCGGCCCGCTCCAGGTCTCCTTCGCTCGCAGCATCGACCCGGTGACCCCAGCCGAACACGCCATCACGCGTGTGGCACACACCACAGCCAAGGACGCCGAGAAGACCGGCGGCACCATGGGAAACAAGTGGACGATCCCTTACGGGCTCTACCAAGCGACCCTGTCCTATTCCGCCAGTCGCGGCATCCAGTGCGGCGTGACCGATCGCGATCTAGAACTGCTCTACCAGTGCCTCGTCAACATGTTCGATCACACGTCCAGCGCCGCCAGGGCATCCATGGCGGCACGCTCTCTGATCGTATTCACCCATTCGGATGCCTTCGGGCGCGCCCCGATGCACGCCTTGGTGGACCTCGTCTCCGTCCACAAGTCGGCAGACGTTGATATCCCCCGCAAGTTCACGGACTACTCGGTGGCTCTGGACGTCGAAGCCCTACCGGACGGGGTCACGGTCGACCGGCTGCTTTGAGCGTCCGATGACCGACCCATTGTCCTTGTCGATCGTCGAGCACTACGCCTACTGCCCGCGGCAGGCCGCGCTGATCCACGTCGAAGGACTGTGGGCTCCTAACGCCGACACCGCACGTGGTGAGGCCGACCATGCGGCCGTCGATCGTGGCGTCCGCTCAGAATCGCGAGCCGGCGTGGAGACGTGGTTGTCGCTGCCCGTGTGGAGCGATCGCCTCCAGTTGTCTGGCGTGTGTGACGCCGTCGAAGTCGTGAAGGGAGTCCCCGTCCCGATCGAGCACAAACCGCGCCACACGGCTCGTTTGATGGCCCCGGCCGCTCAGCAGTTGACCGCACAGGCGCTGTGCCTAGAGGAGATGTGGGGGTGTCAGGTGCTCACAGCCGCCGTCTTCACACGCGCAGACCGGCGCAGGCACGAGATTGCCATCGACTCTGCCCTTCGGGCCGCGACTGAGGTGACCGTCCGGTCGTGCCACGCGCTCGTTCGGGAACGGAAGCTGCCGCCCGTTCTGGCGGATCGGCGGTGTGAGAAGTGCTCTCTAGCCGAAGTGTGCGGGGTTGAGCTACCCGATCCCGACGGCACGTCTCTGTTCGTGCCTCAACATGAAGGCGCATGGTGAGCGATGGACCTGGGTGACATGGTGTTCATCTCAACACCGGGGACTTTCCTGCGGCTGGAGGGCGACGCCCTGCGAGTTGTGCTGCCGGACAAGCCGGGACGCCATCTGGTGCCCTTGCATCGGGTCGAGTCGCTGATCCTATGGCATGGGGTGGACATCAGCTCGGACTCACTGCGCTGGTGTACCGACCACGGGGTCCACGTCACCTGGATCACCCAGAACGGACGCCTTCACGCGAGCATCACCGGTCACGAGCCGGCCCGCCCTGAACTTCGCCTCGCTCAGTTCCGGGCCTACGAAGACCTCGACCATCGCCTTGAGCTCGCTCGCGCAATCACTGCCGGCAAGCTGCAGAACTACCGCCAACTGCTCTTGCGGAGCGCCAGAGACGCGCGCGGAGCACGGCAGTCGAAGCTGCGACACATCGCCGAGGAACACGCCGGCGCCATCACAAGACTCGGGACGGCGGCAAATCTGACGGAGGTGCTAGGTGTGGAGGGCCGCGCGGCTCGTGACTATTTCGGCTCCCTCGATCTAGTCATAGAGGGAGCAGTGAACGCGCGAACCCGTCGGCCACCTACCGATCCAGTCAACTGCTACCTGTCGGCGGTCTACGGCTTGCTGAGGTCGTCCATTCACAGCGCGGTCGTCCATGTGGGACTGGACCCGAATGTGGGCTTCATTCACGGGGTGCGAGGCCCGAAACCGACCCTCGCGCTTGATCTCATGGAGGAGATGCGAGCGCTGCTGGCCGATCGCCTCGTGGCCACGCTATTCAACCGCGATCAGGTCCGTGACACGTACTGGCGCCAGGTTGCAGGCGGGGCAGTACTGCTCACTGATCAAGGCTGGAAGCACCTGCTGTCGGAGTGGGTCACGAGCCGCCAGCGACCATGGCCCCACAAACTGCTGGGCCGGAAGGTCCCTGCCGCCGAGCTCCCGTTCGTCCAGGCACGCGCCCTGGCACGCCACCTTCGCGAGCCTCAGCACGCCTACGTTCCCTGGCTGGTCGCCTGATGATCGACGCAATTGTGGTCTATGACGTCCGCACCGACACGCCCGCCGGTTCCCGGCGGCTGCGGGCGGTGGCGAAGCAATGCGAGGGCATCGGTAAACGTGTCCAGTACTCGGTTTTCGAGTTGCACTGCGAACCTGCCCAACTTGTGACGTTCATGAAGGGGATCGAAGACACGATAGACGAGGACGACTCCGTCCGGATCTATCACGTTCCCGCTGGGATTCTGGCCAGAGTGATCCAACTCGGACGCCGAAGGCCGGAATCGGTGCCAGGCGCCGTGGTTTGGTGACTCAGTTAGGAACCACAAGCTGAGACCACGTGAGACATAGGTCCGCTAGCAAAGTCGCCAGCCGCGGGAACCGTCATCCACACAGTCCGGCCAAGAACGAGTGTCCTACGATGAAACACCTGCTCACGCAGGGTGGCGCCCCCTCCTCGGAGGGGGCGAGGATCGCAAC
>CAYUWV010000110.1:0-2511 GCA_964448385.1 uncultured Propionibacteriaceae bacterium
CCCACCGCCACTGGCGGATTCTCCTAGGCTGAAACTAGGGCGGCGGCGTCGCCGCCGGAGGGATAGCGATGGCAGAGATCGTCATCCTGGGAGCCGGAGTCTCAGGGCATACCGCAGCACTTCACCTACGTCGCCTCTTGGGTCGCGAACATCGCGTCACCGTGGTGTCGCCCAATTCGCACTGGAACTGGATCCCGTCCAACATCTGGGTCGGGGTGGGTGAGATGGACAAGAAGTCAGTGGTGTTCCCGCTGGCTCCCGTGTACCAGCGCACAGGCATTGACTTCCGCCAAGCCAAGGCGGTTGCGATCCGTCCGGACGGCGACCGCGACGACGGCCGGGGCGCGGTCGACATCGAGTACACCCAGCCGAAGCGGGCGGGTCAGACCGAGCGCTTGCGCTACGACTACCTGGTCAACGCCACCGGCCCGAAGCTCCGCTTCGAGGCAACCCCTGGTCTGGGTCCGGAGGGATTCACGGTGTCCGTCTGCACCGCGGACCATGCGGTCGAGGCTGCGGCGAAGCTCAAGCAGACCATCGGGCTGTTGCAGCAGGGCAAGCCCCAGACGCTGGTCGTCGGCATGGGCCACGGCACCTGCACCTGTGAGGGGGCGGCGTTCGAGTACGTCTTCAACGTCGATCACGAACTTCGCGAGGCAGGAGTCCGGGATCTCGCTGCGGTGTTCTACCTCACGAATGAGGCGCAACTCGGCGACTTCGGGGTCGATGGCATGGTCTTCGACCAACAGGGGTTCCAGACCACCAGTGAGCTGTGGACGGGTTCGCTGTTCCGCGAACGCGGCGTAGCCGCCATTCTCGGCGCCCACGTGTCAGCCGTGGAAGACGGCCTGATCCACTACGAAACCCTCGACGGCGCCACCCACACCCTCGAGTTCGATTTCGCCATGCTGATCCCGCCGTTCGGTGGCGTGCCACTGAAGGCCTACGACGCCGACGGGGAGGACATCACCGCACGCCTGTTCGCCCCCAGCGGGTTCATGAAGGTGGACGCCGACTACACCGCCAAGCCGTACGAGGAGTGGCGCGCCGAGGACTGGCCGACCACCTATCTGGCCCCCGGCTACGACAACGTGTTCGCGGTGGGGATCGCCTTCGCGCCGCCGCACCAGATCTCGCGGCCACGCAAGTCGCCCAACGGGACGCTGATCGCGCCCTCTCCGCCCCGGACGGGGATGCCGTCCGGCGTCATGGGCAAGACCGCGGCCCTGACCATCGCCTCGCGGATCAAGCACGGCCCCCAGACGCCGCCACACACTGCATCGATGGCCAGGATGGGAGCGGCCTGTGTCGCCTCCGCCGGAGCCGGGCTGACCCGGGGCTCTGCCGCAGCCATGACCATGCTGCCCGTGGTGCCCGACTACCAGCGCTTCAGCACCGGACGCGACGAGCGCGAGACGCGCGGCGAGATCGGCCTGTCCGGGCACTGGGCGAAGCTGATGCTCCACTACCTGTTCATCTACAAGGCCAAAGCCCTACCGGGCTGGCCGCTGATCCCGGAGTGATGATGACGAACCAGCCGATCGCGGACCTGTCGAAGTCTCCGCTGCCCACCGCCAAGACGCTCAAGATGCGCCGATCGATCCCGTTCCAGCTCACCAGGTTCCTGGTGTTCAACGCCCGCATCATGCGCATGGTGCTGAAGGGCCATCACTGAGCCACCGGCTGCCGCCCGCCGCCTTCGCCAGCCCACCGCCCGTGCCCGGGTGGTGGGCTGCGGACGATGGGACCTTCAGGCGAGTGAGAGGAAGAGTTTCTGCAGCCCGGCCACGTCGAGGGTGTTGGCCTCGGGGTCGGTCAGGCACTGTTGCAGCCCGGTCGCGATGACGGCGAACCCGGCCTTGTCGAGGGCCTTCGAGACCGCCGCCAGCTGGGTCACGATGTCCTTGCAGTCGCGCTGCTCCTCGATCATACGGATGATGCCGCCCAGCTGGCCCTGCGCCCGCTTGAGCCGCTTGACAACGGCTTCCATGTCTTCAGCGTTGAGCTGCATGGCGCCTCCTTGGCTGAGCTTGATCGCACTGCCGCTCACTATACGACCGCTCTCATGAGGCCCGGTCCTGCGACGACGCGGCCACCGAGGCGTGAACCTCGTCCATGTCCAAGGCGCGGACGGCAGCGATCAGCTCCTCCAACGCGGGAGCCGGCAGCGCGCCGGGCTGCGAGAACACCAACACGCCGCCACGAAAGGCCATCAGGGTGGGGATCGACATGATCTGCGCGGCACCGGCCAGCCCTCGCTCGGCTTCGGTGTCCACCTTGCCGAACACGATGTCGGGGTGAGCCTCGGACGCCGCCTCGAAGATAGGTCCGAACATCCGGCAGGGACCACACCAGGCGGCCCACCAGTCGACCAGCACGATGTCGTTCGTCGTCACGGTGTCCTCGAAGATGTCGCCGGTCAGGGTGACGGTTGCCATGGGTTGCTCCTCTTGTCGTAGGTCACCCACTATACCCCCTGGGGTATCACGCTCCCAAGTGCGGTTGCCAGAG
>CAYUWV010000110.1:2611-7655 GCA_964448385.1 uncultured Propionibacteriaceae bacterium
GCCGTTCAGCCGGTCGGCGATCGGACGCAACAACGTCCACGGCTCCATCACCCCGGCGACCAGGACGACCGGTGCCAGGCGGCCCTCGGCGTAGGAGGGCGGAACCCGTTCCGCCAGGCTTCGCACGTGGCGCCGTGCCGCATACCGATAGTCGGCCGCCCAGTACCAGCCGCGACGCACCCCCTCGCGCAGTCGCCGGACGGTTTGGCGTGCGGCCGGGTCAGCGGTGGGCGTGTTCATCGAGCAGGCTCGCGATCAGGTGCGGGGCTGCGAACATGCTGACGTGAGGTCCGGGCACCGTCGCGAACCACCCGTGGGCGAACCTTCCGGTCAGCTGTCGAGCCCACTCCAGCGGCACGATCGGATCATCCTGCCCGCAGATCACCAGCGTCAAGGCCGATACCCGGGAGGCGACCGCTTCCAGGTCCGTCCTGAGGACGTGAGGCGTCTGCTGGATCATGAACGGAATCCCGGCGCGGAACACGTAGTCCACGACGGCCGAGGCAGTGACCTGCGGCGGCTCGCGCAACCCGTTCCGCAGCAGCAGGGCTGCGGCGGTGGGGATCGAGCGGGCACTGGGCGCCATCACCGGGGCGATCAGCGCGATGTGGTGGAGTTGGTCGGGAAAGCCTGCTGCCAGGTGGACCACCACCTGGGTTCCCATGGAGTGACCCACCACGACAGGATGGTCGAGGTTGGTGTCGGTGAGGAATCTCCCGACAATCTCGGCATGGTCGGTGATCGCCATGTCCCGGTCTGGCCGGGGGGATCGCCCATGACCGGGCAGGTCGAGCAGGTAGACGTCGCCGTGCTCGGTGAGGGCAGCGGCGGTCGGGCCAAAGGAACGAGCCGAGACCCCCATGCCATGGACGAGGACGAAGTCGGGCCCGGACTTCTCCCGCGAACAGGGGAACCGGTAGACCACCATCGAGGCATCGCCGTACGAACACCGGCTGGTGAAGTAGTCGACGGTCCCGACGTGACGGGTGCGGTAGGTCACCTCCTCGCGTGCCGTGTGGCGAGTCCCCCGCATGCCGCCAGCCTAACCGCCGCTGCTCCGCGACGGTCTTGGCGCTTCGGCTCACGCAGGCGCCGGCGAATCTCGGCGGCGGGGGTTGCGTGGGCCTGCGCCAGCGACCGCGTTGGTGTCGTTCGTGGCCATCGGCGGGCGGACCAGCGGGGACGCGTAAGGTGACATCCCGAAAGTCGTCAACGGCCCGAAGCCATCAGGCCGGTAGTCATCAACCGGGGGGCGCCATGCCAGTCTCTGAGATCCCGAAGTCCACGGTTGCGCTGTTTCGGACGGCCACACTGTTCACCGCGATCGCGGTGGCGATGGGGTCGGTGGTCTGCGCGACCGAGTCTGGCTTCGAATGCGGCAATTGGCCCGGGTGCACCGACTCGGCGCTGCTGCCCACCGGTCAGGTTGCGACGTTCCTCTACCGGAACCCCTGGATCGAGATGATCCACCGGATATCGGCCATCCTGGCAGGTCCGTTGGCGCTCGCCGCAGGCATCATGGCTCTCCGCTTGAAGCGGGTGAACCCCGTGGTCCGCGTGCTGCCCTGGGTGACCGTGGCCGGAGCGGTCATCGCTGGGGCGTTCGGCCGGATGGCTGTCCTAGGCCTTCCGTTCCCGGTGTGGGGCGGCGCGGTGGACCTCGCTGCGGCCCTGGTGGCCATGGGCGCCATGGTCGTGGCCACGGTCGCCCTGGAGCGGACGCCGGCGGTGTGGTTCACGTCGAAGGTCGGCACCCTCGCCTGGCTCAGCCTCGCGCTGCTGTTGGCCATGCACATCGTCAGCCTGTTCGCCGCAGGCCCGGGTTCCTACACCAGATGCCTCAGCTGGCCCGTCTGGGATCTGATCGCAGCCGACCGGGCCGCGAGCGGAACCCTCCAGGTCGTCCGCTTCGCCTTGAGTGTGCTGGCCGCCGGAGCCATCGTGGCCACCGCCGCCCTGGCTTGGCGCCAGCCGTCGCTCAAGCGTCCGGCCACGGCGGCGGCCCAGCTGCTGGGTGTCGTCGTGGCGTTCGGCTTCGTCATCCGACAGACCGGGTCGGATGACCTCGGCGTCCCCTTCTCACTCGCTACCGTGGCTTTGCTGTGGACCCTGACCCTGCTCGGCGCCCTCGCCTCGCTGGAGACCGTCCCCGATGCTGACCAGGGAAAGGTCGGCGAGTCGCGGGCCGCCGGCGCGCAGGAATCGCCCGCAGGCCCGGTGTCGTGAGGCCGCCCGTCGGAGACCGGCCACCGCCGAGCTGGTCGTAGACTCGCCTCGTCGCAGCGCCTGACCATCGGAAGGAACATGAGCGTGCCCGACCGCGTCGCAACGCCCGGCACCGCCACCCGGAGGACGGGCGACGGCTGGCTGGTGTGGATGGCGGTGGGAGTCGCCCTGGCCTTCGTGATCTGGACGGCCGGCAGCCTTGCCGTACTCCCCCCCTTGCCCGGCCGATCGCAGGCGGACGCCGTCACGGGCACCGTGTCGCTGCTGGGCGACCTGACCGCACGGCTGGCCGCGTTCGCCACGCTCAGCAGCCTGTTCGCGATCGTGGCCCTCATCGCCCCCGGCCCCGGCCACTCGCTCACCGAACCTGCACTCCGTCTGGCCCGCTGGGCAGGACGCTCGGCGCAGGTGTGGTTCGTGGCCGCGCTGCTGATGACGTTCGCCAACTCGGCCTTCGTCAACGGCGTCCCGATGGGGTACACGTTCTCAGCGGCCGCCTGGTGGACGTTCCAGTCCGCGACCCCCAGCGGCCTGGCCTGGACCCTGACCGCCATCGTGGCGCTGGCCACGGCCCTGACCGTCACCTGGTCCCGCCACGTGGCCGCGTTCGCCGTCGCCTGGCTCTGCGGGCTCCTGGCGATGACCTTCGTCGCCGTCACCGGCAACGTGTCAGTCGGGCAAGACCACGACTGGGCCACGGACGCCGCCATCGCCGTCGCCCTGACCGTGATCCCGTTGGGCTCGGCCGCCCTGGGCGTCGTCATCGCCCGGCTGGTTGACCCCGAAGCCGCCGCGGCGGCCGGCGCCGTCCGCCGCTACCACCGCATCGCCCTGCCCCTGCTGCTCGCCGCGGGCGCCGCCCACGCGGTGATCGCGTGGCAGGAATTGGCCGGGCAGTCGCCACTGGAGGTGTTCTTCGGCGTCCCGACCATCGGCATCTTCGCGTGCTTCGCCCTGTTGCTGGCCAACTGGGCGTGGCGGCAGGCCGCTGGCCTCGCGGCGCCGTCCGCGGATCCTGGCCGCGCCGCGGCGTCGGTCACCCGCGACGTCGTCATCCTGGTGGGCTACACGGCCTTCCTCTCGGCTGCGAACCACATCCCCCCACCCCGCTTCCTGGTACCGCAGAGCATCCAGGTCAACTACCTGGGCTACGAGGTGGACGTTCCCGCCACCTTGGAGCGCCTGGTGAGCCTCGGCCGTCCCAACCTGCTCTGGGTCCTGCTGTGCCTGGGTTCGGTGGCGTCCTACGCCTGGGGCGTGATTCTGGTACGTCGCGGCGGTGGACGCTGGCCGTTGTCCCGGCTCCTGGCCTGGGTAGCCGGCTGGGGCCTGACCCTGTACCTCGCGGTCAGCGGCCTGTGGATGTACTCCACCGCGGTCTACAGCTGGCACATGCTCGTGCACATGACGGTGAACATGCTCGTGCCGATCCTGTGCGTCCTCGGCGCGCCGTTCAGCCTGATTGAGGCGGCTGCCCGTCCGCGCCTGGACGGTGAGCGGCCAGGGCCGCGCGAGATCCTCGATGCCCTGGGCGAATACCGTCCCCTGCAGCGGCTGCTCAGCCCGCCACTCCTGTGGCTCAACTACGTGGCCTCGCTGTTCCTGGTGTACTTCACGCCCCTGTTCCCCTGGCTCATGAAATACCACTGGGCTCATCAGCTGATGCTGTTGTACTTCATGGTCACCGGGTACGCGTTCTTCAGCCTGATCGTGGGCCAGGACCGCCAGTCCTGGAAGCTGCCGCACCTGGTCAGGTTCGCCCTGATGATGAGCATCATGCCGTTCCACGCCATCTTCGCCGTCGGCATCATCATGGCCCACAGCCTGATCGGCGCGGACTTCTACCAGACCATCGCCGTTGCCTGGGTGGGTGACCTGATGAACGACCAGAACATCGCCGGCCAGATCACCTGGTTCACCGGGGAGATCCCGATCTTCGTGGCGGTGATCGCCCTGGCCGCCCAATGGTTCACGGCAGACAAGAAGGACGCCGCTCGCCTCGACGCCCTCGCCGACAGTGAGGACGACCCGGTCGAGGCCTACAACGAGATGCTCGCCCAACTGGCAGACCACGACCAACGCCAGGAACGGCAAGCCTTCCTCGACCAGATCAGCAAGCGGCCGTGAACCAGACCGAAACCGCCCCGCCTCGGTACGACGGCTTGGATCAGCGCATCGAACTCGACATCTCCGGCATGACGTGCGCAGCCTGCGCGAGCAGGATCGAGAAGAAGCTCAACAAGATGGACGGCGTGCGCGCCACGGTCAACTACGCGACCGAACGGGCGATCCTGCTCGGCCTTGGTCCTGAGCGCGCCGGGGACGCCGTCGCGGCCGTCGAATCCGCCGGCTACGGCGCGTCGCCGGTGGTCGAGGGTGCCGAGCCGGACGGTTACACCGACCGCGTCACGTTGCTGCGCAACCGCCTGATCGTGGCGGCCATTTTGACGATCCCGCTGGGTGACGTGGCAATCGTGCTCGCGCTCGCCCCCCAGATGCGGTTTCCAGGCTGGCAGTGGGTGCTCATCGCCTGCGCGGTGCCGGTGGTCTTCTGGTGCGCGTGGCCCTTCCACCGGGCGGCGTGGCGGAACCTGCGCCACGGCGCTACCAGCATGGACACCCTGGTGTCACTCGGGGTGCTTGCCGCCTTCACCTGGTCGGTGGTGGCGACCGTGGTGGGCGCCGAAGACGCTGAAGGGTATTGGCTCGGCTACGGCATCGCACCGGCGGGCGCCGACACCCTCTACCTCGAGGCGGCGGCCGCCGTGACCACATTCCTGCTGGGCGGGCGCTACATCGAAGCCCGCTCCAAGCGGTC
>CAYUWV010000111.1:0-4486 GCA_964448385.1 uncultured Propionibacteriaceae bacterium
GCGGCGGCGATCGCGACCCGAATCCGGCAGGCCCACCTGCTGGAGGGGATCGAGTACCCCGACATGGCGGTGCTGGTGCGTTCCGGACGGGCTCAGCTGCCCCTGGTTGCCCGGGCGCTCGCCGCGGCGGGGGTTCCGGTGGACGTAGCCGCCGACGAGATCGTCCTGGCGGCCAGCCAGGCGGTTCGGCCGCTCCTACTCGCCCTCGACGTCGTCGCGCGGGGATCCGTCGAGCCGTCGGAGGCGGAGCGTCTGCTCACCTCCCCGCTCGCGGGGTTCGACCCGATCGGCCTGCGGCACCTCGTTCGCCAGTGGCGGGCCGCGAACCCAGCGGTAACCCTCGACACGGGCAGGGTGCTGGCCACCGCCGAGGCGCTGGCGGCCGCTGTCAACGCCCCTGGGTGGGCTGCCACCGAGACGAGCCCGCAGCAGCGACGGCTGATGGCCTTCGTCCGGCTGCTGGCAGCGGCGCGAGCTGCCTGCGATGCCGAGCGTCGCCCGGACGACATCGCTTGGCAGCTGTGGCGCGGCTCCCGCTGGCCCGCACGATTGCGGGAGGAATCCCTGCGCGGCGGCCAGACCGGGCGTCAGGCCGACCGTGACCTGGATGCGGTGATGGCGTTCTTCGAGTTGGCTGGGGACACGGCTGCCGGCCACGGCGCGGCTGCGGTCCGGGCGTTCCTGACGGAGGTCGCCTCCCAACAGATCCCCGCCGACCGGGAGCGGGAGTCGCGACTGACCGCGCGCGGGGTGCAGGTGCTGACCGTTCACCGGGCACAGGGACGACAGTGGTCGGTGGTGGTGGTGGCGGGAGCGCAGGAGGGGGCCTGGCCGCCTGGCCGCCGGGTGAGCGCGGTGCTGGAGCCGCAGCGGTTGACCAGCTCCGGGATTGGCCCCCGTCCGGATCCGCGGGAGCAACTGGCCGATGAACGCCGGCTGTTCCACCTGGCGTGTAGCAGGGCGCGGCAGCACCTCATGGTCACCGCGACGGCCGGAGTCGACGGCGAGGCCAACCAGCCGTCACGCTTCGTCGCCGAGTTGGGCGTGGACCCTCATCCCGCCGTCGTTGGGCTGCCGGTGACTCTGCCGGCGCTGGTGGTGCGGCTGCGACGCGTCCTGCTCGAACCGGAGAGACCACTGGTCGAACGGCAGGGCGCGGCGGCCACGCTCGCCCGGCTGGCAGCGGCCTCCGACGACGCCGGGCGTCCGCTCGTGGCGGCAGCGGATCCGGCCCGGTGGTGGGGTGTGCGCCCACTGTCCAGCTCGACGCGCCGGGAGACGGGGTCGATCCGGCTCAGCCCGAGTCAGGTGGGCGAGATCCTCACGTGCCCGCGCCGGTACTTCCTGAACCGCTCCGCGCGGGCCGGCGGGCCGCCGGTCGTGAGCGCTTCCTTGGGATCGGTGATCCACCTCGTCGTGCAGCACGCGAACCGCACCGGGCTGGACATCGGCGAGGCCGGGGGGTATCTCGACGCCGCCTGGCAGCACCTGAGGTTCGAGGCCGGCTGGCTCTCCGCGGTGGAGCGTGCCGAGGCCGAGGTGTGCGTCGAGCGCTTCCTGGCGTGGCGCGAGCAGCGGCCCAACGAGCTGGTCGGTACCGAGGTGCCTTTTGAGATGACGGTAGACGCCGGGGAGCATGGCGTGACGGTGGCTGGCGCCGTGGACCGGCTGGAACGAACGCCGCAGGGAGGGCTGCAGGTGGTCGACTTCAAGACGGGCCGGGTCGCGCCGACCAAGGCCGAGGTTGCCGGGATGGAGCAACTGGGGATCTATCAGCTCGCCGTCGAGGTCGGTGCCTTCACGGTCGATGGCTCGCCCGGAACCGGGTCGGCCGGCGCGGCCGCGGTGTTCCTGCGCAAACCCGGGGGCCGCGACGACCTGCCTAGGGAATTCAGCCAGGAACCCTTGAGCGCGCGTCCGCACCTGAGTGAGGACCCGGAGGAAACCCGGTTCCCGACGTGGGTTCACCACCGGATCTCGCAGGCCGCTGCCGTGGTGGCGGAAGGCCAGTTCCATGCGGCGCCGGGCCCACAATGCCGACGGTGCGCCTTCGCTGACAGCTGCCCTGCGTCAGGTCGTGGCGGGCAGGTGCTGCGATGAGCCGCGACCTGCGCACTCCCGGGGAGCTCGCCGACCTGCTGGGAATCCGGTTCTCCGAGCAGCAGCTTGCCGCGATCACCGCCGAGCTCGCCCCCGGTGTCATTATCGCCGGCGCAGGATCTGGCAAGACCACGGTGATGGCCGCCCGGGTGGTGTGGCTGGTCGGCAGTGGCGCGGTCCGGCCGGACGGGGTCCTCGGACTCACCTTCACCCGAAAGGCGGCTGGTGAGTTGTCGCTCCGGGTTCGCTCCGCCCTCAGCCGGGCTGGTGTGCAAGCCGCGGACGCTGGCGACGGTGAAGGGCTGGTCCTGACCTATGACGCCTTCGCCGGGCGACTGGTGTCCGAGCACGGACTGCTCCTGGGCATCGAGGACGGGTGGCGCATGATCACCGGGGCGGCGCGGTTCCGTCTGGCGGCGCGTGTGGTCGCCGATGCACCCGGACCTTGGCAGCACCTGTCTCGGCTGCGGCCCGACACGATCACGCAGCGAGTCCTCGAGCTCTCCGCGGAGTTGCGGTCGCACCTGGTCGACCCGGCCGACCTGAACGGGCACGCGGCGGAGTTCCTGGCTGAGCTCGACGGGGCGCCGACCACCCCGCGCGGGCTGATGTACGCCAGCCTGCAGGGAGCTCGGGCCGCCGCGGCGGAACGCCTTGAGTTGGCCCGCCTCGTCGAAGCGTACGAGAACCTGAAACAGCGTTTGGGCCTGGTGGAGTTCGCCGACCAGATGGCCTGGGCTGCTCGGCTCGCAACCGACGTGCCCTCAGTGGGATCCGCCTTGCGACACGAATTCGGGGTCGTGCTGCTGGACGAGTACCAGGACACCTCAGCGGCGCAGGCGGGGCTGCTGCGTGGCCTCTTCTCGGGTCCGGACGCTGCCCATGGCCGTGGCCATCCCGTCACGGCGGTGGGCGATCCGTGCCAAGCCATCTACACCTGGCGGGGAGCCGCGGCCAGCAACATCCTGCGCTTCGCCGGCCACTTTCCCGCTGCGGACGGGTCGCCGGCCGCAGCGTTCTCGTTGACGATCAACCGGCGAAGTGGCCAGCGCATCCTGGACGCCGCGAATGACCTGGCGCAGTCAATTCGGCACGAGCCGGGGCTGGTAGCCGCCGGACTGGACCTCGACCTGGTGTGCCCGCCGCAGACTCCGGCGGCTCACATATCGACGGCCGAGTTCGACACGTGGCCCGACGAGCTGGCGTGGATCGCTGACCGCGTCGTTGCCGAGCACGACTCCGGGGCGGTTCGGCTCTGGTCCGACATCGCAGTGCTGACCAGGCGCAACGCTCACATCGCCGGCCTGTACGCCGAACTCACGTCGCGGGGGGTCCCGGCGGAAATCGTGGGCCTGGGAGGCTTGCTCGACCTGCCGGCGGTAGCGGAGGTCACGGCCACCCTGCGCCTGCTCGCCGACCCGTCCGACAACCCGGCACTGGTCCGTCTGCTCACCTCGCCCAGATGGGCGATTGGCATTCCCGACCTAGCCCTGTTGGGGCGCCGCGCGGTCGAGCTTGCCGGACGCTCACAGCGAGACCCAGAGGCGTCCATCGATGAGGCACTGGCCGACCTGCTGGCCGGGCTCGATCCGGCGCGCGAGATCAGCCTGCTCGAGGCGTGTCAGTCTCCGGGCGACCTGCTGTTCAGCAGCGCCGCCCGGGAGCGGTTCCTGCTGTTCTGCACCGAGTTCGCCGATCTGCGGCGCTTTGCGTCCGAATCGGTCGTGGAGCTGTGCCTTCGGGTCATCGATACCCTCGGGCTCGAGGTCGAACTGGCGACTGAAGGCGGCGACCCGGCCCAGCTGGCTGCCTTCGTCGAGGCAGTGGCCGCGTACACCGACATCGACGGGGAGGCGTCCCTGAGCGGCTTGTTGGCCTACTTCGATGCCGAACGCAACTACGGTCTTGGGCTGGAGCAGGCTGTCGTGACGGCAGCGGATTCGGTGAAGCTGCTGACCGTGCACAAGGCCAAGGGTCTGGAATGGGACGTCGTTTTCCTCCCGGCGCTGGCCGCCGACGTGTTCCCGACTGATCGCGTCAGCGGCAACTGGCTGCGGAATGCGGCCGTCGTTCCCCACCCGCTGCGCGGAGACGCCGATTCGATCCCCCAACTGCCGGCCGTCACGAATCAGGGTTTCACGCGCTTCGCGGACGCGCTCACCATCGATCAGCGTCTCAGCGAGGACCGGCTCGCCTATGTGGCGGTGACCAGGGCCCGCCATCACCTGTATGGCACCAGTCACGCCTGGGCGGCGCAGCTCAGCCGACCTCGGGGTCGGTCGGACTACTTGACTGCCCTGATCGGTCACGCCGACACCAGCCACGATGAGGTGGCGGTGTCCGAGCAGAATCCGCTGTCGCTGGGCGCTGAGGCCTTCGGCTGGCC
>CAYUWV010000111.1:4586-7598 GCA_964448385.1 uncultured Propionibacteriaceae bacterium
CCGATGCCACGATTGATCAGCCCCGAACAACGTGCCGGGACAGCCTTCCATCGATGGCTGGAGCAACGTTTCGCCGCACAGGCACCGCTCGTCGACGACCTGCCGGACGACACCGACACCGTGGATCAGGCACTCCGAGACGCTTTTCTCACCGGGCCCTTCGCAGACCGCACGCCGTTGGCTGTCGAGGTGCCGTTCAGCCTGGTGCTGGGGGGGCGGCTGGTTCGTGGGCGTATCGATGCCGTATTCGACGGGGCTGACGGGCACCGCTTCCTGGTCGTCGATTGGAAGACCGGCCACGCTGGAGCAGCGGACCCGCTGCAATTGGCGTACTACCGACTCGCCTGGGCGGAACTCAGCGGCGCGCCAGTGGCGGCGGTCGACGCGGTCTTCTACGACGTCCAGCAAGGCGGCGTGCGGCGGCCCGGGGCGCTCCCGGATCGCGAACAGTTGGAGGGCATCGTGACCAGGCTCTCCGCCGAGGCATAGCCTGACCCGATGATGACCTGGATGGCTGCCAGCCGACTGGACAAGTCCGAGGAGCGTCGCGGCGACGAAGCCTGGGTGAAAGCCCAATGGGAGGATCCGAGGGCGCTGGTCCTTGCGGTCGACCCCGCCGGGCTGGTGCCGTGGCTCGCCGACGGGCTCGGCTTCCGCCGTCCCGCTGGGGAGTACGTGCCTGGGGACCATCTGTTGCTGGGTCGGGTAGCGAACCGGGCGTACTTCTGCACCGTGGCTGACCTGTCCGACTCGGGGGTTTCGCTGCGGTCGGTCATGGATCAGTTGGACACCACCGATCTGCAGGTGGCGTTCGCTGCCGCAGGCCTGGTGCGATGGCACGTTGACTGTGGATTCTGTCCACGGTGCGGATCACCAACCCTCACCCGACTGGCAGGGCAGTCAAAGGTCTGCACCGGCTGTGCCCGCGAGCTCTACCCGCGGGTCGATCCGGCGGTCATCGTCGCAGTGCTGGACGCTGAGGATCGCCTGCTCCTGGGTCGACAGCGCGTCTGGGCGCCCGGTCGGCTGTCGGTCTTCGCCGGGTTCGTGGAGGTGGGAGAGTCCCTTGAACAAGCCGTCCACCGCGAAGTCGCAGAGGAAGTTGGCTTGGCCCTGCACAGCCTTCGCTATCTCGGTTCCCAGCCCTGGCCGTTTCCGCACTCGTTCATGGTCGCCTTCGCGGCCAGGGCAGTGGATTCCACCGTCTGGCTTGATCCGACGGAGATTGAGGAAGCCCGGTGGTTCACCCGCGAGGAGTTGCGGGACGCGGTGGCCAGCGCGGAGGTGTCGCTGCCGCCGAAGACGTCCATCGCTCGGCGCATGATCCAGGCGTGGCAGGCAGACACCCTCGAGGTTGGGTCATCCGTTCTCGAGTGACGTCAACCGCTCCCGAAGCCCGCTGGCACGTCGAGCACGCTGCCGCACGGCCTGGCGCAGGGACTCCTCCGAGCCGATGAGCGTCACGGCCCGCTGGGCTCGGGTAATCGCGGTGTACAGCAATTCCTGGGTCAACAGCGGGGACTCTGGTGGCGGCAGGACGACGGTCACCTGGTCGAATTGGCTGCCCTGGGCCTTGTGGACGGTCATGGCGTGGATGGTCTGCACCTGATCGAGCAGGTACGGCGAGACCGTGTGGGTCTGCTTCCCGCGGGCAAAGTGGGCGAGCAACTCCTCCCCATGCCGGACGACCACACCGGTATCGCCATTGAAGAGGCCAAGGTCTCCAGCGTTCTGGGTCACCAGTACCGGACGCCCGGGGTACCAGATCCGGGTCGGATCGAACCCGGATACGGCGGCGGCCAACCATTCCTCCACCTGCCGTGACCACTGCGTCACCCCGAACGGCCCGCGGCGATGGGCGCACAACAGTCGATGCCTGTCGAGCGCCCTCAAGGCGTCCTCCACCCGGCCCTGCTGGGCGGCCTCGATCATGGCGCTGCCAGCGGCCACCACTTGCTCGGCGAGCGGCGTGTCGGCCGCCAGCGGTGCGAAGCTGACCCCTTCGGCCCCCGACCTCGCAATGGCGACCGTGGCCTCCTCGTCCCCGGCCAGCACGGCAGCCGCAAGGTCGCTGATGATCGGCGTCGAGCGGTAGTTGTGGCGCAGCCGTACCACCGGGCCGGATTCCGGCAGGCCCGCGCGGGCGAGCGTGGCTGCCAGACTCGGGGTCACCGGAGCGGCGGCCTGCACGATGTCGGCCAGCACTGCCCCTGCCTCGACCGGCGCCAGTTGGTCGGGGTCGCCGATCAGGATGAGTCGGGCGTGCGGGCGCAGCGCGCGCAGCAGGCGGGCCATCAGGGTCACCGAGACCATAGAGGCCTCATCGATCACGACCACGTCGTGGGACAACGGATTCGCCTCGTCGTGACGGAATCGCGTCCTGGTTTCTGGCAGCGGTCCCAACAACCGATGGATTGTCGTGGCCCGCAGTCCCGTGAGGGAGTGGGCCAGGTCGCCAGGCAGTCCGCCCAGCGCGTCAGCAACGGCTTCTTCCATGCGGACGGCTGCCTTCCCCGTCGGTGCGGCGAGCGCGATCGTCGGAAAGGCAGGCGCGGTCCGCACCAACATCCCCAGGACTTTGGCCAGGGTGGTGGTCTTGCCCGTGCCCGGGCCCCCAGCGATCACGGTGACCGGGGACGCCGCGCAGACCACGGCCGCGAGTTCCTGGTCGGGGTCGCTACCGTGGGCGAACAACTCCTCGCGCGCGGCCGCCAGCGCCGCCAGTGTCACGACCTGGGGCGGGCGCGACCTGCGGGCCACCAGTTCTCCGGCGACCGTCGATTCCTCCTGCCAATAGCGCTCCAGGTAGAGCAGGTCGCCGACGAGGCGGAGCGGGCGACGCGGGGGTGCCGCGGCACCGAGACTCACCATGGGGCTGGACTCGATGGCGTGTCGCCAGGCGACAGGATCTGGCCAGAGTTCGCTGGGCACCGTCGCCTGGAGTTCGTCGGTCTCGAACCGTGCCTCGCTCACCGAAGCGAGATCGAGGCAGATCGACCCTGCCTGCAGCGC
>CAYUWV010000112.1:0-2912 GCA_964448385.1 uncultured Propionibacteriaceae bacterium
CGGCGCCGAACCGGCGCGGCACCAGCGTCCGCCCCCGCTCGCGGTCCGCTGTCGGCGCCCGACAGCTGACGCTCCTCCCGACTCCGCGCCCCCACCTCGGACCTTGCGCCCCTTAACTGACCTTGCGCCTGCTACAGCACGCGCAAAGTCGCTTACGGGGCGCAAAGTGCGTGGGTCGGTGGGGGTGGGGGGCGCAGCGTGCGGTGAGTCAGGGTATGGGAGGGGCGGACGGTTGAAGGCCCGTCGCGGCCGGCTCGGTGATCTCCCAGGATGCGGGAGACCACGGGGGCGGGAGGCCCGGCGAAGGGGGTGGCCCTCAGTTGGCGTCGAGCAGGTCGCCGTCGGCGAGGAGTTCGGTCTGGCGAAGGGCGTCGGCGAAGCCTGGCGTGGTGCACGCGGGATCTCGTCGGACGCACTCCTCGGCCAACTCCCTGGCTTGGGCGATCAGCTCGGCATGCTCCAGCACTCGGAGCAGCCGCAGGCTGGATCGGGTTCCTGACTGGCTGGCCCCGAGCACGTCACCCTCGCGGCGCTGCTCAAGGTCGAGTTCAGCCAGTTCGAACCCGTCCGTGGTGGCAGCCACCGACTCCAGCCGCCGGCGCGCTGGATCGGCGGCGTCCGAGTGGGTGATGAGCAGGCACACGCCCGGGTGGGCGCCGCGACCGATCCGCCCGCGGAGCTGGTGCAGCTGGGAGATCCCGAACCGCTCGGCGTCCCAGACCACCATCATGGTGGCGTTCGGGACGTCCACCCCGACCTCGATGACGGTGGTGGCCACGAGTACGTCCAGGTCGCCGGAGACGAACGACGACATCACAGCGTCCTTGGTGTCGGACGGGAGCTGTCCGTGCAACACGCCGACATGCACGTCGGCGAGCGGGCCGGCACTCAGTTCGGCAGCCAGTTCCACCACGCCCTTGCCCTGATCGGCCTTGGCGCCCGTCCCACCGATCCGCGGGCAGACGATGAAGACCTGACGTCCCGCGGACACCTCTTCGACGACCCGCTGCCACGCCCGTTCCACCCAGCCCGGACGCCCCACCGCGTCGACCACCACGGTGCTGATGCCCTGGCGGCCAGCCGGGATCTCGGCGAGGGTGGACACGTCGAGGTCGCCGAAGATGGTCATCGCCACCGACCGCGGGATGGGCGTGGCGGTGAGCACCAGCACGTGCGGTCGGCGCTCTGCCTTGTCGGAGAGGGCTGCCCGCTGCTCCACCCCGAAGCGGTGCTGCTCGTCGATCACCACCAGGCCGAGGTCGGCGAACTGCACCCGGTCCGCGAGCAGCGCGTGGGTGCCGATCACGATGCCCGCCTCGCCGCTGGCCGCGCGCAGCAGGGCCTCCCGCTTGGCCGCCGTGCCCATCGAGCCCGTGAGCAGGACCACATCGGTGGCCACGTCGGGCGCGCCCAGCATCCGGCCGCCGCCGAGGTCACCGAGCAGGGCACGAATGGTCTGGTAGTGCTGGGCGGCCAACACCTCGGTCGGCGCCAGCAGGGCGGCCTGGCCGCCCGAGTCCGCGACGGTGAGCATGGCCCGGAGGGCAACCACGGTCTTACCGGAGCCGACCTCGCCCTGCAGCAGCCGCTGCATCGGGTGCGTCTTGGACAAGTCGTCGAAGATGGCCGAACTGACCGCAACCTGGCCGTCGGTGAGCCGGAAGGGCAGCTGGTCATCGAATGCATCCAGCAGTCCGTCCGCAATCCGGAGCCGGGGCGTCGCGGCGTGCGCGGCGGCCGAGCTGCGTCGGTACGCCATGGTGAGCTGGGTGGCCAACGCCTCGTCGAACCGGAGCCGCTGCGCCCCCCGCTCGGCTTCGGCAAGCGTTGTCGGGTGGTGGACGGCGGCGAACGCGCTGGCGAGCTCGACCACACCGGCGGAATCCCGCACCCACGACGGCCAGGGGTCCTCCGCCCCCGACAGGGATTGGCAGGCCAGTCGAGCGCATTCGGCGACCGTCCACGTGGGCAGTTTCCCGGTCGCCGGATAGAGGCCGACGAGCCCCGCCCGGGTCAGGCTGGCCATTCGGGCTTTGTCCTCAGAAGAGGAGCCGACGATCTGGCCGTTCGCGTCGAGCATCACGAACTCGGGATGGCTCATCTGCAGGTTGTCGCGGAAGCTGCCGACCTTGCCCACGAACAGCCCGGCGACGCCCTCGCGCAGCTGCCGCTCCCACCAGGTGAGCAGGCGGGCCTGACCGAAGAAGGTGAGTGCCAACCGTCCGTGGCCGTCGGTGAGGGTGACCTCCAGCCGTCCGGGACGCGCCGGGCGCCCAGGCTGCGCCTGACGCCCCGGCTGGGCGCGCCCGGGCTGTGAACCGCCCTCAAACCGCTGGATGTGCGCAACCCGGGCGATCACCGCCACATGCTCGCCGTGGACGAGGGTGCCGAGATCAGTCAGTTCGGTGCCCGAAAGGTAGCGACGCGGAATGTGACGCAGCAGGTCGCCGACGGTGTGGATCCGCAGGGCGGCGAACTCCTTGGCGGTCTTCGCCCCCAGCACGGTCGCCACCGGGGCGTTGAGCTCGCGGTACATCCGCGTCCGCCATCCAGAGAGTTCGCTGTCCACGACGCAAGAGCCTAAACGCTCCCGCCGTCAATAGCGGGAGCGTCGATGTGGTCCGGACATGCAAGAGACCCGCCGCGGCGGGTCTCTTGGCCAGACGATCAGGTCAGCGGGTGACCCGACCGGCCTTCAGGCACGAGGTACAGACATTCAGGCGCTTGGGGGTTCCGTCCACAGTGGCGCGCACGCGCTGGATGTTCGGATCCCAGCGGCGCTTGGTCTTCTTCTTCGACCAAGGCACGTTGTGGCCGAAGCCCGGGCTCTTGGCGCAGAGGTCACAAACGGCAGCCACCGGAGTACTCCTTGTTGCTCAGACAATCCGAACCGCCGTCGGGCGCTCGGGACT
>CAYUWV010000112.1:3012-7572 GCA_964448385.1 uncultured Propionibacteriaceae bacterium
TCCACCATCGCCTTCAGCAGGGCGGTGACCAGCTGCCCGCGGACGTCGTCGAACACGGAGTCGTCTTCGGCGAAGCCCCTGGCGTGGATGTCCGGCCCGCTCACCAGGGTGCCGGCGTGCAGGTTGACCACCACGACGACCGAGATGAAGCCCTCCTCGCCGAGGATCTTGCGATCCGTCAGTTCGGCGTCACCGATGTCGCCGACGGTGGAACCGTCCACGAAGATGTACCCGCATTCCAGTCGACCCACCATCCGCGCCTTGCCCTTGGCGAGGTCGATCACCGCCCCGTCCTCTGCCACCAGGGCCCGATCCTTCGGCACCCCGGTCTGCACCGCGAGGGCTGCGTTGGCGATCAGGTGCCGGATCTCCCCGTGGACCGGCAGCACGTTGCGGGGCTTGAGCACGTTGTAGCAGTACAGCAACTCCCCGGCGCTGGCGTGTCCGGACACGTGGACCAGCGCGTTGCCCTTGTGCACCACGCTGACGCCGTTGCGGGCAAGGCCGTTGATCACGCGGTACACCGAGTTCTCGTTGCCAGGGATCAGCGAGCTGGCCAACAGCACCACGTCCCCCTTGCCGGCCTTCACGATGGGGTGCTCGTGGTTGGAGATCCGCGACAACGCGCTCAGCGGCTCCCCCTGGGAGCCGGTCGAGATGATCAGGACCTCGTCGTCGCGGTAGTCATCGATCTGTTTGAGGTCGATCAGGGTCTTCTCGGGAACCTTGAGGTAGCCGAGTTCCCGCGCGACCGTCATGTTGCGAACCATCGAGCGGCCGACGTAGACCACTTTGCGGTCATGCCGGACCGCGGCGTCCATGACCTGCTGGACCCGATGCACATGGGACGCGAAACAGGCGACGATCAACTTCTTGGTCGAGGTGGCGAACACCCGCTCGATGGCCGGCTCCAGGTCGCGTTCATGCGTGGTGAAGCCCGGCGTCTCGGCGTTCGTGGAATCCGGCATGAACAGGTCGAGCCCCTCGGTGCCGATCCGTGCGAAACCGCGGAGGTCGGTGAGCCGGCCGTCAAGGGGCAGCTGATCCATCTTGAAGTCGCCGGTGTGCAGCACCGAACCGGCCACGCTGCGAATCACCACCGCCAGCGCATCGGGGATCGAGTGGTTGACCGCCAGGAATTCCAGGTTGAACCCGCCGATGTCGAGCCGGTCCCCCTCGGCGACCTCACGCAGTTCGGTGTTGCGGAGCCGGTGTTCGCGCAGCTTCTCGCGCACCAGCGCCAAGGTGAGTTTTGATCCCAGCACGGGAATGTCGGGTCGGCGCCGCAGCAGGTAGGGCACCGCTCCGATGTGGTCCTCGTGGCCGTGGGTCAGCACCAGGGCGAGCACGCTGTCGAGGTGGTCCTCCACCAGGTGCAAGCCGGGCAGGATCAGGTCGACTCCCGGCTGGTCTTCGGAGGGGAACAGGACGCCACAATCGACGAACAGCCGCTCGCCGTTCAGCTCGAAGGAAGTCATGTTGCGTCCCACGTCGCCCAGCCCGCCCAGGGGGATGATGCGCAGTGTGTCGCGCGCCAGCTTGGGGGGTGTCTTCAGCGTCTCTCGCACCCGACCACCCTATGCCACGCCCCTCATGGTGCCGTCATCTACGCTGACGGAATGACCCATGGCTCCGTCCGCCTCGCCCTGCCCTCGGAGGCTGCCGCGATCGCGGCCGTCCAGCGCCGATCCTGGGCGCAGCTGCTGCCCGCCCCGGTGGCTCAGCGCGCCCTGGCGGAGGTCGACCTGGCGACGATGGCAGGCTCCTGGGCAGCCGCGATCACTCGCCCTCCGCTGGCCACCCTGCGCGTGCTGGTGGCCGTTGACTCCAGCGAGCTGGGTCAGCATCGGGTGGTCGGCTTCGCGGCGCTCGGCCCCGGCACCGACCCGGATGACTCCCCCGGTGCCGACGGGGTGGTGGCCGAGTTCGCGATCGACCCGCTCGCCCAGCGCCAAGGACACGGTTCACGGTTGCTGCAGGCCAGCATGGACACCCTGCGCGCGGACGGCTTCACGCGCGCCACGTGGTGGGTCGGTGCCACCGACGACGTGCTGCGGGGATTCCTGACCGCGTCCGGCTGGGCAGCGGACGGGGCCCACCGCGAGGTGGGCACCGAGGACGGTGATGCGCGGGTCAAGCTGGTCCGGCTGCACACCGACATTTCTCCGCTGTGAGGCCGGTCCCCCGTCAGCTGAGCGGGATCACCAGCTGATCACCGGCCGCCGCGACCTGCAATCCGTCTGCCGTGGGCGTGATCGCCGTCAGCTTGACTCCGTAGGGCAGCGCGACGTCGACGGGTTCCACCACAGCGTCGATCAGCGACTGCAAGGCGTCGGCGCCCAGATCCACCCCGGCGACGGTCAGCTTCGCCTCGGTCAGCCGCAGTTGCTGGGCGGCGACGTCCAGCTCTGGAACGGCGGACACGGACGCGGTGAGCTCAGCCCCGAAGACCGTGACGGTGTAGCTCGCCTGCAGCCGGTTCGAACCCCCGTATCCGATGGGCACCGAGGCCACGGCGCTCAGGTCGTCGTAGCTGAGGCGGGCCTCGCCGGTGGCCGAGCCGAGCACCAGCTGGTCGTCGCTGAGCGAGAGCTGCTGAGCTGCGACCGAGACGTCGGCAAGAGTCACTGGGTGTCCCGCCATCTCCACCGGAAGGCCCGCCACCGCCAACTGGGCGTCCGGGATCGTGCGAGTGAGCAACGCGAGGCTGAACGGCGTCCCGCCGAGCTCAACCTCCGGGATGCCCGTCGGGTGCAGCGCGGTCGTCAGGCTGCTGACGACCCTCGCCTCAACGTTGTCCCGGACGGCGTTGTCCGCGACGTAGCCGCCCACCCCGAGCACCGCGAGACTGACCCCCGCGATGGCCATCGCCTTGAGGGCAGCCACGCTAGATCCCCAGCAACTGGTCGATGCCGAGGGTGAGTCCAGGCCGGCCGGTGACGCCTCGCACCGCCGCCAGCACGCCGGGCATGAACGAGGCGCGATCGAGTGAGTCGTGCCGGATCGTCAGGGTTTCTCCCTCGGCGCCGAACAACACCTCCTGGTGGGCGACCAACCCGCGCAGCCGAACCCCGTGGATGTGGATCCCGTCGACCTCGGCCCCGCGTGCCCCGGCCAGCGACTGGGTGGTCGCGTCGGGAACCGGGCCCAGACCGGCTTCGGCGCGGGCCGCCGCGATCCGCTCGGCGGTGGTGCGTGCCGTGCCCGAGGGTGCATCCACCTTGTTGGGATGGTGCTGTTCGATGATCTCCACAGACTCGTAGAACCGCGCCGCCAGGACGGCGAAGTGCATCATCAGGTTCGCGCCGATGGAGAAGTTGGCCGCGATGATCACCCCCACCTCAGGCTTGGGGGCGAGGAGTTCGCGGACGATCGCCAGTCGCTCGTCAGTGAACCCAGTGGTGCCGACGACGACGTGGATCCCGTGGTCGATGCACCACGCGATGTTGTCCATCACGGCATCCGGGGTCGTGAAGTCGACCACCACGGCGGCGCGCTCCGCGATGACTTCGCGAGGCTCGCCAGCGTCGACACCGGCGACGAGTTCCAGGTCGTCGGCCGCCGCGACGGCCCGACAGACCTCGGCTCCCATCCGTCCGTTGGCCCCGAAGACTCCGACTCCCAGCATGCGTTCCTCCTGGATTGACTGCCTGTCATCCTAGAGTGCCGCTCACCGGCGTCCGAGGCTGGCGCCGGACGCCAACAGCGCCGCCCCCCACCGGGGACGGCGCTGTCAGCGGGACTGCTGAGGGATCGATCAGGCCTCGGCCGGAGCGGCTTCCTTCTCCTCGACCACGGGGATGAGGGAGAGCTTGCCCTTCTCGTCCACCTCGGAGATCTCGACCTGCAACTTCTGGCCGACACTGACCACGTCTTCGACGTTCTCGACGCGGCCGCCCCCGGCCAGCGCCCGCAGCTTGGAGATGTGCAACAGGCCGTCTTTGCCGGGCAGCAGCGACACGAACGCACCGAAAGGCATGATCTTGACGATCGTGCCCAGGTACCGCTCGCCCTTCTCGGGCATCGTCGGGTTGGCGATCGCGTTGATCATCGAGCGGGCAGCCTCGGCGGCCTCCCCGTTGTCGGCACCGATGTAGATCGTGCCGTCGTCCTCGATGGAGATGTTCGCACCGGTGTCGTCCTGGATCTGGTTGATCATCTTGCCCTTGGGGCCGATGACCTCGCCGATCTTGTCGACCGGGATCTTCACCGTGATGATCCGTGGGGCGAAGGGGCTCATCTCGTCGGGGGTGTCGATGGCTTCCGCCATCACCTCCAGCAGGGTGTGCCGGGCCTCACGGGCCTGCAGCAGGGCACTGGCCAGCACGTCGGCGGGAATGCCGTTGAGCTTGGTGTCCAACTGGAGGGCGGTCACGAAGTCCTTCGTGCCGGCGACCTTGAAGTCCATGTCGCCGAGGGCGTCTTCGGCCCCGAGGATGTCGGTCAGCGCGACGTACTTGGTCTCGCCGTCGATCTCCTCGCTCATCAGGCCCATCGCGATACCGGCGACCGGCGCCTTCAGCGGCACACCGGCGTTCAGCAGCGACAGGGTGGACGCAC
>CAYUWV010000113.1:0-7553 GCA_964448385.1 uncultured Propionibacteriaceae bacterium
TCCGGTCCGGCCGGCACGGCGCGCGGCCCAAAACCCCTCGCGGTGTCAAGGTGGTGGGCCACTTGATGAGAAGATGTCGCCGGACCCGGAGCTGCTCCCCGGGTCACCCACCAGAGCCGTTCACGAAGGAGTGACCATGGCGGTTGTCATCGGAATCCCGGCCAGCGCCGACCCCCACGAGCGGCGCAGCCCCATCGTTCCCGATGTCGTCAAGAAGTTGCGCACCGCCGGTGCCGAGATCGTCGTCCAGCGCGGGGCCACCGACGGCGCCTTCCTGGATGCGGACACCCTGGGCGAGGCCTCGTGGGTCGACACCACCGAAGAGGTGCTGGCCGCCGCCGACGTGGTGTGGGTCATCGGTCCGCCCACCGATGCGGTCATCGCCGCGCTGCGACCCGGCACGGTCTTGATGGGCATGCTGCAGCCGTATGCCAGCGCTGAGCGGGTCCGCGCCCTGCAGGAGCGCGAGATCACGGCGTTCGCGATGGAACTGCTGCCCCGGATCTCGCGGGCCCAGAGCATGGACATCCTGTCCTCCCAGGGCGCGGCGTCGGGTTACCAGTGCGCGCTGATCGCGGCCGCCAGGGCTCCCAAGTTCTTCCCGATGCTCACCTACGCCGCCGGCACGATCCGTCCCTCCCGGGTCCTGGTGATCGGCGCCGGGGTCGCCGGGCTGCAGGCCATCGCCACCGCGAAGCGCCTGGGCGCCATCGTCGAGGCCTATGACGTGCGGCCAGACACCCGCGAGCAGGTCGAGTCCCTCGGCGCCAAGTTCGTCGACACCGGAGTCAGCGCCGCCGGTGCCGGGGGCTATGCGCGCGAGCTCACCGCGGACGAACTAGCCCGGCAGGCCGAGAAGCTCGGCAAGGCGGTGGCCGCCTGCGACGTGCTGATCACCACCGCCGCGGTCCCCGGCAAGAAGGCCCCCCTGATCGTCAACGAGGCCATGGTGGCCGGCATGAAGCCCGGCGCGATCGTGGTCGACATGGCAGCCGAGACCGGGGGCAACGTCGCCGGGACCGTGGCCGGTAAGGAGGTCAGGGTCGGCCCGGCTCACGTGGTCGGACCGGTCAACCTGCCGAGCCGGATGCCCGTCCACAGCTCCGAGATGTTCAGCAAGAACCTGCTCAACTTCCTCGCCCCGATGCTGGACGAGGGACTGCTCGTCCTTGACTGGGAGGACGAGGTCATCGCCGGAACCGCCCTCACCCACGCCGGGGAAGTCAAGCACGCCGGCGTCAAGAACGTCCTCGGCCTCTAGGCCAGGGAAGGAAAGAGACCATGGACGCCACGTTCCTCACCAACCTGCTGTTCCTCTACATCTTCATGCTCGCCGCGTTCACCGGCTATGAGGTCATCTCCCGGGTGCCAGTGATCCTGCACACCCCGCTGATGTCCGGCTCGAACTTCGTCCACGGCGTGGTGCTGGTCGGTTCCATGTGGGCCCTCGGCCACGCCGAGGGCCCGTTCCAGCTGACCCTCGGCTTCCTGGCCGTCCTGCTCGGTGCGGCTAACGCCGCCGGCGGCTACGTCGTGACCGAACGCATGCTGGGCATGTTCACCGCAAAGCAGAAGCCGGCCGTGACCGCGGGCAAGGAGTCCTGAACCATGACCTTCCTCGTCAACGCGGTCTACTTCGCGGTCGCGATCCTCTTCATCCTCGGGCTGAAGGCCATGTCTTCGCCCGTCACCGCCCGCAAGGGCATCATGTGGGCTGGTCTCGGCATGATCCTCGCCACGGTGGCCACCTTCTTCTACCCCGGTCAGGGCAAGGACCTGTTCCTGTTCTTCGGCGAAGGCAAGACCATCAACCTCGTTCTCACCGTGGTCGCCATCGCGATCGGCGGCGGGGTGGCCTGGTGGCTGGGCAAGACGGTCAAGATGACCGACATGCCCCAGATGGTGGCGGTCTACAACGGCATGGGTGGTGGCGCCGCCGCGCTCATCGCTGCCGTCGAGTTTTCACGCGCGTTCTCCAACTCCGAGCACCTTGACCCGATCGTCGCCACCCTTGCCGTGCTGGGGGCACTCATCGGGTCGGTCGCCTTCTCCGGTTCGATCGTCGCCTTCTTGAAGCTGCAGGGCATCATGAAGAAGACGTGGCGGCTCCCGGCCCAGAACGCGGTCAACATCGTGCTCGCCCTGGTCGCGCTCGTCCTCGGCGTCCTCATCGTGGCAGTGGGCTCCAGCCCGATGACCGCCGTCATCCTGGTGGCGTTCTTCCTGCTGTCGCTGTTCCTCGGTGTGGTCCTGACCAGCCCGATCGGTGGAGCGGACATGCCGGTCGTCATCTCGCTGCTGAACGCCTTCACCGGGCTTGCGGTCGGCTTCGAGGGCTACGTGCTGGGCAACCCGGCCCTGGTGATCGCCGGCATCGTGGTCGGCGCCTCGGGCACGCTGCTGACGCAGCTGATGGCCAAGGCGATGAACCGTCCGATCAGCAACGTGATCTTCACTCCGATCACCGGCGAGGCCCAGACCGGCGGGGCGATCGAGGGCTCCATGAAGGAAGTCGGTTCGATGGATGCCGCCGCCATGATGCGCTACGCCGAGAAGGTCATCATCATCCCCGGCTACGGCATGGCCGTCGCCGGTGCCCAGCACAAGGTGTGGGAGATGACCAAGTTGCTCGAAGAGCAGGGCGTCCAGGTCAAGTTCGCGATCCACCCGGTCGCCGGACGGATGCCCGGGCACATGAATGTGTTGCTGGCCGAAGCGGGAGTGCCCTACGACATGATCTTCGACCTCGAAGAGGTCAATGACGAGTTCCCCACGGCCGACGTCGCTCTGGTGATCGGGGCCAATGACGTGGTGAACCCGGTGGCGCGCACCGACAAGTCCTCGCCCATCTACGGCATGCCGATCCTGGACGCCGACCGCGCCCAGAGCTGCATCGTCATCAAGCGGGGACGGGGCGCTGGCTACTCCGGCATCGAAAACGCCCTCTTCTACGCCGACAACACCTCGATGCTGTACGGCAGCGCCCAGCAGGCCGTCGCCGACGTGATCACCCAGCTGAAGACCCTCGTCTGACCGGACGCCGCAGGCTTGCGGCGAACGACTCGCGATCACAGCCAGGAAGGGTCCGCCACCGTCACGGTGGCGGACCCTTCCTGGCAAGGTGCCGCGGCTCAGGTCAGCCGGGCATCGTGGTGTACTTCTCGGGCGCCTTGATGCTCACCGGCTCGTTGATGTTGTCCATGGTGCCGACCATCGACACCGGCGTCGTGCCTGACTCGATGTCCATCGCGTACTTGCGCAGGTGGTTGTCCGCGTCCAGCCAGACCTCGTAGTCGAACGAGTCAACCTCGGTGTCGGTCGTGCCCCCGAGATCCTTCAGCGCGGCCCCGTTCATGGTCATCCGGTAGTGCCTGGTGGCCACACCGTTGACCGATTCCTCGCCGACCAGTTCCACCTTCTCGATGGAGGCCTTCGATTCCTCGGCCCAGGACGTCATGTCCACGTTGACTGTCTCGGTGTACTGCGCCGCAGCCGATTCCGACAGCTTGTACCAGGTGCCGGCCATGTCCAGGAAGTAGTCGCCGTCCACCACCACCAGTTCCATGGTCTGGCCGGCCACGGACACCTTCATCTGCATGTTCTTGTTCTTGCGGTCGGTCTGGTCCACGACGCCCGAGGAGGTCATCGAGGATTCCTTGCCCGACGCACTGAAGGCCATCGTCGTGTTCACCGTGAACGTGTTCAGCGAATCGTTCGCCTTGACCATCTGGTCGACGAAGGCCGCCACGTTGTCGATCGAACCGGACGGGGGCAGGCTGCTGACCGCTACGGACGGCGTGGCCGCACCGCCGGTCGCCACCGTGACCGGGGACGAGCAGCCGGACAGCAGCACAGCCCCAGCGGCAAGACCCGCGAGAGCGCGAGTTGGGATCATGGTGTCTCCTCAGGTGACCAACGGGTGGGTGGACCGCCAGCCTACCGACGCCGCCAGCCACCCCCCTGCGCAGTCCACCCCGGGCGGGGGCGTGTGACTGGGCCGATCCCGCCGCCGCCCACGGTTGAGACGAGTAACATCGGCACTGCTCGGCGACGCTGTGGCCGAGTTTGACTGACCCCGAAGATCCCGGAGTTCGCATGAGTCCTGATCAGATCACTGTCCGGTTGTGCACCGCCGAGGATCTGGACGCGCTGCATGCCCGGGAGTCGCATCCGACCGCTCGGCACGCGCAGCGCCACTTCGAGCGGCAGGTCGCCGGGATGGGGCTTTTCGCCGTCGCCGAGCAGGGTGATTCCTTCGTGGGGAGTTGCGCGCTGGACTGCGACCCGGAGAACAAGCTCTGTCCAGAACTGCTGAGCCTGTGGATCTACCCGGAATACCGTCGCCAAGGTGCTGCCCGCAAGCTCACCACGTTCCTTGAGGAGCAAGCCGCGGCGCTCGGCTTCGATGAGGTTTTCCTGCGGGTCAATCCCGAGAACGAGGCCGCGATCCCGATGTATATCGGGCTGGAGTACTCCCCCACCGGCGACCACCAGTTGACGTTGTACGACATCGTGGACGCGGACGGCGTGCACCACGCCACCGAGCAATTCGACGCGGTCTACCGCAAGTCGTTGCGAACCCGCTGACCTCAGGCGGGGGCCGCACCCTCAGTGGCCAGCAGGGTCAGCCGGTGAGGACCCACCCGTCAGGATCCGACGAATCCGATCGACGTCGTGATGCATGGTCTCCACCAGGTCGTCCACGGAGTCGAACCGGATCTGACCGCGCACGTAGTGAATGAACTCGACCGACACCGGAACGTCGTAAAGCTCAAGGTCATCGCGGTCCAGCACGTAGGACTCCACCCGGCGGGCAACCCCGTCGAAGGTGGGATTCGTCCCCACCGAGATCGCCGCTGGAAGCGGCGATTGCCGCGTGCCCGCTGGGAGCGGCTCACCACGCGGACCACGATGGTCGCGTCGGATCAGCCACCCCGCGTACACGCCGTCGGCCGGGCACGCCAGCTTCGGAGGAACCGGCAGGTTGGCGGTCGGGAAGCCGAGCGCCCGTCCGCGCTGGTCTCCTCGGGTGACCACGCCGCGGAACGCGAACGGGCGTCCCAGATGCTCCATGGCATGCCCGACATCACCGCAGGCGAGCGCCAGCCGGATCCGGGAGGAGCAGGTCTCCTCATCGCCAAAGCGGACCAGCGGGAGCGAGTCCACGACGAAGCGATCACCGGCCAACTCCTGCAGGGTGGCCACCGTCCCAGCAGCGTGGTGGCCGAAGCGGAAGTTCGCCCCCACCACGACGCGAGCCGGGTTCAGCGGCACCAGGATCTCTTCGACGAACCGGTCGGGTGGCCAGGAAGCGAAGTCGTGGGTGAACGGGATGACCTCCACCCGGGTCGCCGCGGCGCCGGTGAGACGCTCCACGCGCTCTTCGAGGCTGGTCAGCAGCATCGGCCCAACCTCGGGCCGCAGCACCGAGACCGGATGCGGCCAGAAGGTCACCACGATGAGCGGCAGACCGGGTTCGCGACGCTTTGCCTCAGCCAGAACTGCCTGATGACCGGGGTGGACGCCATCGAAGTTGCCGATGACCACAACCGAACGCTCCACTGATCACTCCTCATCGCCGGCGCACCTCGCCACGCGAGATCGGGGATAACCCTACCGGCCCGCTGGTCAGACCTCGGTAGTGGTTGGGTCACTCAGGCAAGCACGGCCACCGGGACAGCACGATCCCCGTCTGAGCGGTACAGCGCCAGCAGTTCAGTTCCGTGGACGAGGGCCGTCGGCGAGGCCGGCAGGGTCAGCTCCAGGGAGCGTCCGAAACCGATGTCGCGGGCTTGGCTGTCATCGACATCGATCACGGGGAAGCTGCGTCGGGCCACCTCAGCCATGGCGATCAGCGGCACTCGTGCTGCCTCGATGGGCTGATCACTCGCCAGATCGGACGGCGCCAGGTGCGGCTCGTCCAGGCTGAAGCCACCCACTCGGATGCGGCGCAGCGACGTCAGGTGCCCGCCGACCCCCAGGTCGTTACCCAGGTCACGGGCCAGCGCCCTGATGTAGGTGCCCGACGAGCAGTCCACGGCGACGTCCAGATCGAGCACAGCGACGCCGTCAACCTGCTCCCGAGCCGAGCCGCGCAGTTCATAGCGGGTGACGCTGACCTCACGTCCGGCCAGTTCGACGGTCTCACCGCGCCGCACCCTGGCATAGGCCCGCTGGCCGTTCACCTTGATGGCCGACACCGCCGAGGGCACTTGGACGATGGTCCCGACGTAGCGACCCATCGCCTCCCGCAGGCTCTCGGGGTCGATGAGACCAGCGCCCGCCAACTCCAGGGTCTCGCCCTCGGCATCGTCGGTCAGCGTCGATTGGCCCAGCCGAATGGTCGCCGCGTAGCTCTTGGTGGTGAGGCTGATGTGCCCCAGCAACCGCGTCGCCCGGTTCACGCCGACCACCAGCACCCCGGTGGCCATCGGGTCGAGCGTCCCGGCATGACCGACCTTGCGGGTTCCCAGGATGCGCCGCAGCCGTCCGACCACCTGGTGGGACGTCCAGCCGGCTGGCTTGTCGACGACGACCAGCCCGTCACTCAACGTCGTCGGGCTCAGGGCGCTTGTAGGGGTCGGCATCCCCGGCGTAGGTCGCATGAGCGGCCTGGGCGGCCACCTCCGCGTCCAGGGCACGGGCTCGTGCGAGCACATCCTCCAGGTGCGCGGCATCCTCCTCCACCCCGTCCAGGACGAAGGCCAGCGTCGGGGTGAACTTCATCCCCAGCCGCTTGCCGACCGTCGAGCGGAGCAGCCCGGTCGCCGAGGCCAGCGCCGCGGCAGTCTCAGTGCGGCTGGCCTGGTCGCCCAGGACGGTGTAGAAGATCGTCGCTTCCCGGTTGTCCCCCGTGACCCTCACATCGGTCAGGGTCACGAAGCCGAGCCTCGGATCCTTGATCCGACGTTCGAGCATCTCGGCGACGACGAACCGGATCTGTTCGGCCACCTTCAGATTGCGCGGATTACCCATAGGACTCTCCTTCTCGCGTGCGAACAGTTCGGGTGCGGGGTGCCTGACGGCAACACCCGCACCCCAACCGGATCAATTGCGCGGCTTCTCCACCATCTCGAAGGTCTCGATGATGTCGTCCACCCTGATATCGGAGTAGTTGGCGAGCGTCATGCCGCACTCGAAGCCCTCCCGCACTTCGGTGGCATCGTCCTTTTCACGCCGCAGCGACGCGATCGAGGACTGGTGCACCACGATGCCGTCACGCAGCAGCCGCGCCGACGCATTGCGCCGGATCGTGCCACTGAGCACCATGCAACCCGCGATCGTTCCGACCTTGGAGGAACGGAAGATCTCGCGGATCTGTGCCTGACCCTTCACCTGCTCTTCATAGATGGGCTTCAGCATGCCCTTCAGGGCCGCCTCGACCTCATCGATCGCGGAGTAGATCACCGAGTAGTAGCGCACGTCGACACCTTCGGCGTCCGCCAGCTGGGTGGCCTTGCCCTGGGCGCGGACGTTGAAGCCGATGATGACCGCGTCCGAGGCCGCCGCCAGCGAGACGTTGGTCTCGGTGATGGCGCCGACACCGCGGTCGA
>CAYUWV010000114.1:0-7523 GCA_964448385.1 uncultured Propionibacteriaceae bacterium
CTTTCGAGGTGCTGTTGGCCCTGACGCTGCTCCCGGCCATGCTCGGTTTCGCGGGAGAGCGGTTGCGCCCCAAGCCCCGGGCGTCGAAGCCCCGTGCTGTCAAGGCGGCTTCGTTCACGACCGTTGGGCCTGCGGCGGCTGCGTCCACGGGTGCGTCTGACGCTGCTGCGTCCGCGACCGATGCGCCCCAGCGCGAGCCGGCCGCAGCACGCCCGGGACACGGCGGAGCCTCGGCGTGGTGGGTCCGGGTCGTCACCAAGCGCCCGCTCGTCACCGTGCTGGTCGTGCTGGTCGGCATGGGCGCGCTGGCCCTGCCAGCCAGGGACATCCAACTCGCCCTGCCCAACTCCGGACGGGCCGCGCCGGGCGCCCCGGACCGCGTCACCTTCGACCTGATCACCTCCCAGTTCGGGATCGGCTTCAACGGTCCGCTGGTGGTCACGGGTTCGATCGTCGAATCGGATGAGCCGATGGACATCATCGAGGGCGTTCGCGACGACATCGCAGCGATGCCCGGGGTCAAGCTGGTGGCCGCCGCCCTTCCGAACGCGAACGCCGACACCGCGCTGATCCAGATCGTCCCCACCACCGGTCCGGACGACCCGGCCACGGCTGACCTGGTCGAACGACTCCGTGCCCGGCACGACGACTGGCAGCAGCGGTTCGCCTTCGACACGGCCGTCACTGGTCTGACAGCCGCCCAGATCGACGTGACCACCCGCCTGCGGGACGCCCTGCTGCCGTTCGGCATCTTCGTGGTGGGGCTGTCCCTGGTCTTGCTGGCCATGGCCTTCCGTTCGATCTGGGTACCGATCAAGGCCGGCTTGGGCTACCTCTTCAGCGTCACGGCGGCCTTCGGGGCGACCACCCTGGTGTTCAACCAGGGGTGGTTCGCCCAGTTGGTCAACCTGCCGGAGCCCGGCCCGGTGATCAGCTTCCTGCCGATCATCCTGATGGGCATCCTGTTCGGCCTCGCCATGGACTACGAGGTCTTCCTCACCTCCCGGATGCGAGAGGAGTTCGTCCACGGCAACACCGAGCGCTGGGTCGAGGACGGCTTCATCCACTCGGCGAAGGTGGTCATCGCAGCGGCGCTGATCATGTTCGCCGTGTTCGCGTTCTTCGTCCCCTCCGGCATCGGGGTGATCAAGCCGATCGCGTTCAGCCTGGCCACCGGGGTGGCGCTGGACGCATTCCTGATTCGGATGACGCTCGGTCCGGCCGTGATGAAGATGATGGGCGAGCGGGCCTGGTGGCTCCCGCCCTGGCTGGATCGACGCATGCCGGTCCTCGACGTCGAGGGCGAGGCGCTGGCGCACCAGATCGGTCTCGCCGACTGGCCGACCACGGACGCCGCCGCCGCGATCCACGCCGAAGGCCTCAGCGCGGAGGTGGGCGGGCAGCGGCTCTTCGCCGACGTCTCCCTCGACCTGCCGCGCGGTGGCGTCCTCGTGGTGGAGGGCGAACACGTCCAGCGGTTGGCTCTGATGTACGGCCTGTCGGGACGCCTGCGACTGAGTGGAGGCGAGGCCAAGGTGATGGGACGAGTACTGCCGGAGGAGGCCTCGCTGGTGCGGCTCAACACCCTCGTGCTGCAACCCACCACCACCGGCTTCGAACGCGAACTGCGGCGCGCGGGCGGTCGGGTCGTCTTCGTCGACTCGGCTGACGAGCTGGGGGAGACGGCCTTCCAGGCACTGACCCAGGCTCTGGTCACGCCCGCCGATCCAGAAGCCGGCAACCCGACCACGTGGGTGATCGGCATCATGCCGGGCACCGACGTGGGAGCCATCGTGACGGTGCCGCACGCCACCCTCGAGTTGACCTCCCACCTGGCAACGGCTGCCTCCCGAGGAGGAGAGCGATGATCATCGAACGCGTGAATTCCCAACCCGCCCGCTGGACCACCCTGGTCGGGCTCGTCCTGGTGCCCGTCCTGATCGCCGGCGGGCTGCTGTGGGCGGGGTGGAACTCCAGCAGCCGACTGCACACCGTCCAGGCTGCGGTGGTGAACCTCGACGAGCCGGTCACCATCGACGGGACGTACATCCCACTCGGACGGCAGCTGACGGCCAACCTGGTCGACTCCGATCGCGTGGAGAACCTCGATTGGGTGCTCGCCGACGAGGCCGGGGCACGGCAGGGTCTCGCTGCGGGTCGCTATGCGGCCATGGTGACCATCCCCAAGGAGTTCTCCGCCGCAGCGACGTCCTACGCGGGTGACGCGGTGGACGCCGAACGCGCGACCATCCAGGTGCGGACCTCGCCGGTGGCGGGCATCGCGGACGCCACGCTCGGCAAGGTGGTGGCGCACAGCGCGGCCACCACGCTGAACGAGACCCTGACCAGCACGTACCTGGACAACGTCTACGTCGGCTTCAACGACATGGGTGAGCAGTTCGTCACCCTGGCCGACGGCTCCGCTGAGCTTGCCGATGGTACGGAGAAACTGGTCGACGGCATCTCCCAGGCCTCCAAGGGGGCCCTCAAGCTGTCTGGAGGTTCAGCTGACCTCGCCGAAGGGCTGCAGCAGATGGCGTCCGAGACTGCGGGCCTGCCCAAGGACGTCCGCAAGCTCGCGAACGGGACCGGTCAGTACGTCGCCGGCGTCAACCAACTCGTCGACCAGACCCTCGGGTCGCTGGGCGACCAGCAGACCCTCGCCGAGGGCGTCTCCCAGTTGGCGGCTGGCTCGAGTGACCTGGCGGGTGGGCTGCAGAGCTACCAGTCGGGCCTCGCCGCGGGGGCCGCCTCGGCTGCCGCGGGCGCCGACGGAATCGAGCAACTCGCCGCTGGCGTCGCCGGTGGCCAGGTTCCGGTGTCGCACCTGACCGGTGCGGTGAACCAGGCCTGCAGGCAACTCGACGCCACCGACGCCACGGCTGCCGACCTCGCGCCGCTGTGCATCGCCTCCCTGCAGGGTGCCGCCGACGCGCTGCAGGGCGCCGCCGGGGGCCTCGACCAACGCGATCCCGCCACTGGGGAGAGCCTGACGTCGGGCGCCGACCAGCTGGCGGGGGGTTTGGGGCAGCTGTCGAGCAGCCTCACCGAGGCGGTCGCGGGCAGCGGTGACGCCGCCACGCAGCTCAAGAAGCTGCGGGCCGGCGGCACCGATCTCGCCAAGGGCACCGATCAGCTCGCCGACGGCCTGCCGGCCCTGGTCGACGGCATCGCGCAGGTCGCGGACGGCTCGTCCCAGCTGGCCTCCGGCGTGGACCAACTCTCGGCGGGACTGGTGAAGGCCGCTGCCGGCGGGAAGAAGCTGGCCGAGGGCAGCCGGGAGATGGCCGACGGTATCGCCGAGGGGAGGGACAAGCTGCCGGACTACTCGGCGGAATCCGTCCGCAAGAACCTGGCGGACGTGGTGGCCCAGCCGGTGGCGACCGGTGACCTGCAAGGGGTGGCGACAGCTTCGGCGGGCTGGGCCAGCCTGCTGCTGGTGTTGTCGCTCTGGCTAGGGGCGATGGCTACGTATCTGGTGGTTCGGGCGATCGGTGCCCACTTGCTGAACTCGTCGCGATCGAGCGCCTACCTGATCGCTGAGGCCCTGGTGCCCGGGTTCGTGGTGCTGGGCGTCCAAGCCATCGTGGTGACCGCCCTGGGCCAGCTCGCGCTCGGCCTGCCGACGCCGAAGCTGTTGGCGGTGGGCGCGCTGCTGGTGCTGGCAGGCGCCACGTTCGTGGTCGTCAACCACGCGTTGGTGGCCTGGTTGGGCGGGATCGGCCGCCTGGTCGCGATCGGTTTCGCGGTGCTGAGCGCGGCGGCGGCGATGACCAGTGCGGCCCCGGTCGTCTTCGACTTCCTTCGGGCGTTCTCGCCGATCTCGCCGGCCCTGGACGCCATCCGAGCGGTGATGACAGAGTCGCCGGGCGCGGTCACCTCGACCTACGTCCTGCTTGGGTGGTTCATCTCCGGGCTGGCGGCGAGTGCGATCGCGGTCGTTCGCCGCCGGACGACGACCCTGGCCGAACTTGCCGCCACCCACGGGTTAGCGGCCTGACGAGGTCGGGTCAAGCCGAATCAGGCGGTGGGGTTTCCGAAGCCTGGGCTGCCTGCTGGTCGATGGCGGCCGCTGCCGTGCGCAAGGCCACCGCACGGGCGAAGTCGGCCTGCGTCGGCATGCCGTAGGCACGGGCGGTGGTGTCATGCATTTCGACGACGTAGCGGTGCAATCGCTCCGAGAATTGTCGAGCCAGTTCGCCGGGGGCAGCCGTCAGCGGACGGCCGAAGATGATGTGGACGTGCGGACGGCCGTTCACCGGCACGGTGGCCCCATAGGGCATGGCGGCGTACGCCCCGACCAGGGCGATCGGCAGGATGGGCACATTGCGCGAGATGCTGAGCGCGGCCGCGCCCGGGGTGAAGCTCGTCATGGCTCCGGTGCGGGAGCGGGTGCCTTCGGCGAAGATCAGCAGCGGGACCCCCTCGTCGAGCAGTTCCGCGGCGATGCCACGCTGGCCGCGGCGGTTCTGGTGACCCTGACGGACCACGGGGAAGGAGTTGAAGAACAGCGCGGTGGGCAACGCCTTGTACCAGGTGTCGAAGAAGTAGTCGGCCGCAGTGGCGGTGGCCAGGTTCTTGGACAGCCGCCGTGGCAGCGCGCCCATGATCAGGGGTGCGTCCAGGTGACTGGAGTGGTTCGCGATGGCCACGAAGGGGGCTTTCAAATCGTCCAGGTTGCGCATCCCGTGAAGGTGGACGTTGAGCACAGACCAGATGTACGGCTTCATGACCAGGTGCTGGGCCATGAGCCGGGCAGCCGCTGGCCCGGCAGCGGTATATCTACCGATCTTGGGTTCCGACACCTGTTCGCCCTCTTTCATGATCCGCCTGTCATTCTGACTCACTCGGCCCGGTCCGGGGGTCAGTCGCGACTCTTTGTCAACATGCGGGAGGCTAGTCGCACCGCACCGCGGGGGCCGTGCGTGGCTGCGAACTTCGCCACTTTCCAGCGCTTGGCGGGCACCGAGATCACGACGCCCCGGTCGGCATCACGCAACGCACTGACGGCGACGCGGTCGGCATCCACCCAGACCCACTCCGGAATGCCCGAGGTGCGAATGCCGGCCCGATCGTGGAATTCGGTGCGCACCCACCCAGGGCACAGTGCCGTCACCGTCACCCCCGTCCCGTACAACTCGTTGGACAGGCCTTCGGAGTACGAGCGCACCCATGCTTTCACCGCCGAATAGTTGCCCTGGGCAATCCACCCGGCCAGGGAGGACACGTTGATGATGCGCCCCTGACCACGGGCCTTCATGGCCCTGCCGGCCGCCCCGCCCAGCACCAGGACCGCGAGGCACATCACGTCGAGGGCCCGTTCGTGGTCAGCGACCGCCGGGTCCAGCAGCTTGGTGTGGACCCCGAAACCGGCGTTGTTCACCAACAGGTCGATCGGACGGGAGGCATCCGCCAGCCGCTCGGCGACCTTCAGCACGTCCGCCTTGACGGCGAGGTCGGCCACCAGCGTCTCGACCGTGACGCCGTGTCGGCCCAGTTCGGCCGCGGCGGCGGCGAGGCGCTCGGCGTCCCGTGCGACAAGGACCAGGTCGTCACCACGGGACGCCAAGGCCCTGGCGAAAGCTGCGCCGATGCCCGAGGTTCCTCCCGTGATCAATGCGGTCGGCATGGGGACACGTTACGCCGAGATGGCGGCGACGGTCTCCCTGGCCATGGCCAGTTCTTCGTTGGTGGGGACGACCAGTACCGCCACCCGCGACCCGGGAACCGAAATGATCCGCGGCTCCTTGGAGCGGATCGCGTTCGCCTCGTCGTCCAACTCGAAGCCCAACTCGGCCAGCCGGTGGATGACCTTGCTTCGCACGACCGGGTTGTTCTCGCCGACCCCTGCGGTGAAGGTGATGGCGTCCACCCTTCCGAGGACGGCGAGGTAGGCGCCGATGTAGCTGAGGAGCCGGTGACAGTAGACGTCGAGGGCCACCATGGCACGCTCGTCCCCCTGCTGGATCAGCTCGTCGAGGTCACGGAAGTCGGTGACCCCCGACAGCCCGAGCATGCCCGACTTCTTGTTCAGCAGGGCGTCCACCTCGTCCAGCCCGAAGCCGAGCTGGCGTCCCAGGAACGCATGCAGGCCCGGGTCGACGTCGCCGGAACGGGTGCCCATGACAAGCCCGGCGAGCGGGGTGAGACCCATCGACGTGTCGACCGCGACCCCGCCACGGATGGCGGAGATCGAGGCGCCGTTGCCCAGGTGGCAGACGATCTGGTTCAGCTCGGAGTAGTCGCGGCCCAGCACCTCGGCGACCTTCTTCGAGACGTAGCTGTGCGACGTGCCGTGGAAGCCGTACTTGCGGATCCCGTGCTGGGCCGCCAACTCGGTGTCGATGGCGTAGGTGTAGGCCTCCGGCGGCAGCGAGCCGAAGAAGGCGGTATCGAAGATCGCCACGTGCGGGACGTCGGGGAGCGCGGCCCGGGCGGCTTCGATGCCGGCGATGCCGGGCGGGTTGTGCAGCGGCGCCAACGGGCTGAGTTCGCTCAGGCTGGCCAGCACCGCGTCGTCGATGATCACGGTGGAACGGAAGCGATCCCCGCCGTGGACGGTGCGGTGCCCGACGGCGACGACCTGGCTCAGGTCGGGGCCGAAGTCGTCGAACACCTGCACGAGCACCTTCAGCGCGCGGCCGTGGTTGGGGAAGCCACGCTCCTGGAAGTGGGTCTGGCCCTCGAACGTGTGGTCGATGCTGCCCGACTCATCGCCGATCCGCTGGATGATGCCGCTCGCCACGACGTCCTCGGTGTCGGCGTCGATGACCTGGTACTTGATGGACGACGAGCCGCAGTTGAGCAGCAGGATCGGTTTCGACATTTCTGGTCCTTTCGACAGGCTGTTCAGTGGTGTACCGAACTCGGCACAGAACTGAACAGCCAACAGCTACTTCTTTTCGGGCTGGCCCTGGATGGCCGTGATCGCGACCGTGTTGACGATGTCCTCGACCAGGGCGCCACGGGACAGGTCGTTCACCGGCTTGTTGAGGCCCTGCAGCACGGGGCCGATGGCGACCGCTCCGGAGGAGCGCTGGACCGCCTTGTAGGTGTTGTTGCCCGTGTTGAGGTCAGGGAAGATGAAGACGGTCGCCTTGCCCGCGACCGGCGAGTCGGGCAGCTTCGTGCGGGCCACCGCCGGGTCGACCGCGGCGTCGAACTGGATGGGCCCTTCCAGGGCGAGCTCGGGTGCCCGCTGCCGGACGATGTCAGTCGCTTGACGCACCTTGTCGACGTCGACACCGGCGCCAGAGCTGCCGGTCGAATAGGAGAGCATCGCGACCCGTGGTTCGATCCCGAACTTGACGGCCGTCTCCACCGACGAGATGGCAATGTCGGCCAACTGCTCGGCTGTCGGATCAGGGTTCACCGCGCAGTCGGCGTAAACCACGACCCGGTCGGCCAGGCACATCAGGAACGAGCCGGAGACCACCTTCACGCCCGGCTTGGTCTTGATGAACTCCAACGACGGGCGGATCGTGTTGGCCGTGGTGTTCACCGCGCCGGAGACCATCCCGTCC
>CAYUWV010000115.1:0-2609 GCA_964448385.1 uncultured Propionibacteriaceae bacterium
TACTCTGCCTTGCTGTGCCCGAAATGGTGCTTCTCATCGAACGGCTGCGCAGCCACCCGCAGCGCGACCAGAGCAACGATCGCCGCGACCAAGTTCACGATCGACTCAGCCGCATCCGACAGCAGCCCGACCGACCCGGTCAGGAGGTAAGCCCCCGACTTCAGCACGATCGTCGCGATCGCCGCCCCTATCGACAACCACGCATACCGGGTCAGATCGGGCCTCGCTGCGGGGCCTGCAGGGGTAGGTCCATCCATGCCTCGATGGTACGACCGCAACACCGTGAGGTGACAGCACAGCGTCCGCGTGGACGCGCCGATTGCGGGAGATCGGTGGACGGGGCGACCCGCACGCAACCGGGGTCGAGTAATGTCTGGGGGCACTGCGGGAAGGAGCATTGTCGGTGCCTGCCGGTCGAGATCGCGATGGGCTGTCGATGTCTCCGCCCCGTCGCAACCCGCAGGAAAGCCCCGGACTGGCGCCCGCTCGGGGGGCGACGAGACAGTCGCCCGGCTGGGGGATCCGACAGCGGCTGAGTGCGCTCGCGGTCGCGCTGGTGGGCGCGACCCTCTTGCTGGGCGTGTTGTTTCTCACGAATCTGCTGAACTATTCGCTGACCCATCAGTTGATCGCGTCGGTCGCCAATGAGGCTGCCGTTGTCGCCCAGTCAGTCGCCGGGGGCGGTCCGGAGGAGATCTTTGAGGTCGAGTTCACGGACGCCTACCGAGTCCAGCTCCTGGGTGCGGGCGGCGAACTGATCCACACGTCGCCCCCAGCGGCGGCTACGGCGCCATTCTCCTCGCTCCGGCCCACAGCGGGCGAGCAGCTCAGCGAGGGTGCTTCCTGGTGGTGGCTGCCGTGGCAGGATGACCAGCCGCAGCTCGTGGTCGCCCAGGGCACGGTTCACGACGGCCGGCACTACGTGGTGCTGGTGGGGGCCTCACAAACCTCCCAACAGCAGACCGTGCGCACCGCCGCGCTCGTCCTGGTGGCCACCGCGCCCTTCCTGCTGCTGGGGGTGGCCCTCGCCACGTGGTGGCTGGTGGGTTTGACGCTGCGACCCGTGGACAACATCCGGACGCGGGTCGAACGGATCTCCGGCGCGAACCTCGACGATCGGGTGCCCGTGCCGTCGACCCGCGACGAGATCCAGGCGCTCGCCAGCACCATGAACGAAATGCTGGACCGGCTCGAGGATGCCCAGGACCGGCAGCGACGCTTCGTGTCGGACGCCAGTCACGAGTTGCGTTCACCGCTGGCGAGCCTCGCCGGGGCACTCGAGATTGCGCAGCAGGAGGACGATCCGCGAACCTGGCGCGAGCTTGCTCCGGTGATGCGGTCCGAAGCGGCGCGGATGGGCGACCTACTGCAGGGAATGCTGCTGCTGTCCCGTGCGGACGACCGGGGCGTCCCGCTGGATCTCCGGGAGACCGACCTGGACGACCTCGTGAACGAAGAGGTTCTGCGGCTGCGGACGACGACCGGGCTGGACGTCCGTCGTCAGGTTGTTGCGGTCAGGATGAGCGGCGATCGCGAGAAGCTGGCTCAGATGCTGCGGAATCTCGCCGACAACGCGGCCCGGCACGCTCGCACCACGGTCTCGTTCGCGGTCCACAGCGATGGGCCGGACGCTGTGGTCTCGGTGGCCGACGACGGCGCCGGCATCCCAGAGTCCGACCGGAAGCGGATCTTCGGGCGTTTCGTGAGGCTGGACGAGAGCCGAACCCGCGACACGGGTGGTTCGGGGCTGGGCTTGGCGATCGTGAGGGAGATCGTCCACGCCCACGGGGGCAGCGTGGAGGCGCGCACGTCCGATGAGCTTGGTGGGGCTGAAGTCAGGGTGCGCCTGCCGCTGCGTGGCCCATCCCGGACGTGATGCGATAGCCCACGCCCCGGACGGTCTCGATGCTGGCGCAGCCGAAGGGCACGTCGACCTTGCGGCGAAGGTAGCCCACGTAGACCTCCACGATGTTGGGATCACCGTCGTACATGGTGTCCCAGACGTTCTCGAGGATCCTCTGCTTTGTGACGACGTCGTCGCGGTGGCGCATCAGGAACTCCAGGAGACTGAATTCCCGGGGGGTGAGCTGGATCGGCACCTCGCCGCGACTCACCGTGTGCGTTGCCGGATCCAGGGTCAGGTCGCCCACCACGAGGGTGGTTGGCCGGGGGGTGGCACGACGGCGTTGGAGCGCACGCAGCCGGGCCTTGAGGATGACGAAGCTGAACGGCTTGGTGATGTAGTCGTCGGCGCCCAGATCGAAGGCGTCCGCCTGGTCGTACACGCCGTCCTTGGACGTCAGCATGAGCACGGGAGTCCACACCTTCCGATCCCGCAGCTGTTTCAGCACGTCGTAACCGCTGAGGCGGGGCAACATGATGTCGAGGATGATCACGTCGAACGAGTTCGCGGACGCCGCGACGAGCCCCTCCACCCCGTCGCGAGCCACCTCGAGGACGTGCCCTTCGCTGGCAAGGCCCCGGCGAATGACTTGAGCGAGGGTGTCGTCGTCCTCCACCAACAGAATCCGCACCTTGTCCCCCTCTGGTCGCAAGTCTCACACAGCGTTGGATGAGGCTCCGCGAGTCTGGCTGGTTCGGACTCCTCT